>DATBTL010000247.1:0-1500 GCA_036559345.1 Chloroflexota bacterium
TGCTGCGCATTGCCCCAACCTCCGGGTACCATGTGGGCCAAGCGATTATTGCCTTTAAAGCCTGCTCTCGCCACCCTGACGGACGGCCGGAAGAGAAGTCTTTATGCATCGGCCCGAGTCTTGCCCTAGAATAGAGGACAAAGATGTATCGGTCGCGCGCGACCCAAGTCTACGGGAGTAACCGTGGCGAAGATTCTGGTGGTTGAGGACGAGGTGGACATTTGCAACCTGATCCGCGCCCACCTGGAGGCCGAAGGGCATAGCGTCTTCCAGGCGTTTGATGGACAGGCGGCACTGGCATTGGTCGCGCGGGAGGCACCCCATTTGGTCATTCTGGATTGGATGCTGCCGGGCCTGGACGGACTCGCGGTCTGCCGGCGCATTCGCCAGGAGCATCTGATGCCGATCATCATGCTTACCGCCCGTGGAGAAGAAATAGATCGGGTGCTGGGGCTTGAGGTGGGCGCCGACGACTACGTGGTCAAGCCCTTTGGCATCCGCGAACTGATGGCACGGGTGCGCGCCATCCTGCGTCGGGTCGCCCTGGACAGCCAGATCGGGGCGTCCTCGAACGCCGCGCCGGCGATCGGGCCCGCTCCCATGCCGGCGGCCTTGCCGTCGACCCCGCTCCCCCTCGTCTACGGCTCCTTACGCGTTGATCCCGCCACGCACACCGCTACGCTTGATGGCGCGGATCTCGAACTGACGCCAAAGGAATACGACCTGGCGCTGCTCTTTGTCTCCCATCCCGGCCGCGCTTTCAGCCGCGATTTTCTCCTGGAGCGCCTCTGGGGTGGCGACTACGACGGCTTTGACCGGGTCGTGGATACCCATATCGCGCGCCTGCGGAAGAAGCTGGGATCGGTGGGCGAGCGGATTGTTCCGGTGCGCGGAGTGGGCTACCGCCTCGCGGTCTGACACACTCTCCCCACCCGAACGTCACCATTCCGACACGGATTCGCCATGACGGCGCCACGCCCGACAGGCATAGTTGGGACTGTGGCCGGGCAAGCGGAATGAGGTCCAATCGTAACCGGAACCGTATGGGATCCAAGTCCGCCGGCCGTGCCGAGCACGCCTGGTGAAGTAGGCAAACACGATGGTTGGCGGCGCCTCCACGCGCTGTTGCCGCGAGAAGGAAGGGACATCGATATGGCACGTCTTACGGGCTGGATCCTCGATCACACGCGACTGGTAGCCCTTGGTTGGTTGGTTATCGCGATGATCAGCCTGATCACCATCTCCTCGGCCAGTAACGCCCTCTCGAAGAGTTACAAGCTACCCGGCCAGCCTGGCTTCGAGACCGATCAAGCCATCCAGCACGCTTACGGCAACGGGGGCGGCAATCCTCCCGCCGTGCCCGTGGTTACCCTGCCTGCCGGCACCACGATCTACAACCCTGCCGTGCGCGCGGAGTGGGCCGCCGCGCTGGCTCGTGTTCAGCGAGCGGCGCCGGACACTCGGATCGTCTCCTATCTCTCCACCGGCAACCGCCTCTTC
>DATBTL010000248.1:0-11101 GCA_036559345.1 Chloroflexota bacterium
TGTCCGGCAACGGCTCCTTAGCCCATCTCAACACCCAGCGCGCGTCCGCGGGCAGTCTTGGCCATTGGGCCCCGTTTGTCTTTGTCGTACCCTACCGAGTCAGGCAAACCATAACCTTCAAGGAGAATCTGGCCGATCTCCATAAGTCGCTGTTGCCCCAGGCATTCGGCCGTCCATGGCACTGGAGCTTCGGCGATGGCCGCACGGCGGTGGGCCTTACCACGCACCATTCCTATACGCACGCGGGTGTGTACAAGGTGGTTGCCTCGGCCTATTACAGCGACTACAAAGCGTGGTTCGAGTTCGACGCGGCGCTCATTCACGTCCGCTAACTGGTCCGCTCGCGGGCTCGGGGCCCTGGCCCTTCTGCTTCTCCATGCCGTGATAAGCCACGTCCGCTCACGCGGAAAGGCGGCTGCCCCGGATCCTGACGCCTGAGAGGAGACAATGCCGCCCGCTTACACACCGTGCCGCTTGCCGGGCTGGGCCGCGGGTGCTATGGTGGGGCACGTACAGGGGATAGCGGTGGAGCGGCGCGAGCCCCGAGAGGAGGGTGGCAAGGGGTGAGAATCAGCGTAGCCCTGGGGGTATCGGTGCTTCTGTTCGTAAGCGCCATCTGGGCGCGGCCGGCGCCGACTCAGGCGTGCGGCATCGATGGGATTCCCTCACTGACCGTCAACGGCTACATGGTGGTGATCAATAAACAAGTGCCGGTTGGACCGGGGTTGCGTCTCTGGGCGCCGTTCGTGCTCTCCTTCTCGCTTCACGCGCGCCGGGCCGAGGTTCTGGCGGAGTTACCCCAGCGAGTGCCGCTTCAGCCGGAGGCATTCCGCAACCCATGGCGGTGGAATTTTGGCGACGGGTCCGCGCAGGTTCGTGGGATTACCGTGCATCATACATTCAGCAAACCCGGCATCTATAAGATTACCGTGGCCGCCTACTTCCCCTCCCGGAAGTTTTGGTACATCTTCGACGCCGTGCAAGTCCGTGTGCTGCCTGGGTAAAGGGACGCGATCAGAGAAGCGACATGGACACTTCGGACCGCGTGTGGACCCTGGCGAGGGAAGCTGAATGGATCCTGCGTGGCCGCCAAGGCCAGGATGTCAGGCTGCGTGACCCGTCGCTGATCGCCCAGCGAGACCGCAGCCTGGTAGCGCGCTGTGCCGTAACGGGCTGGGACGGCGTGGGGTCAGTCGTGATTAAGCGGAATGAGGGCGACGACGCACGCGGCTTCACCGATTGGGCCAGCCTCCAATTCCTCTCTACCCTGGCGGCCGCCGCGGGAGTAGCGCCTCAATTTTACGCTGGGGCGGTCACGGAACGCCTGGTGGTGATGGAGGATCTGGGCCCCTCGCGCAGCCTGGCGGACGTGCTTGATAGTGGGTCTGCCGTTACCGTGGTCGGCGTCCTTCGAGCCCTGGCAATCTCCATGGCGCGGCTGGTCGAGGCGACCGCCCCGCACGAGGGAGCCTACGAGCGGCTGCGGTCGGCGCTCCCTGGGGCGGAAGGGCTGGGACGGCAGTCCGAAGCCATGCGGTGGCAGGGAGCGCTCGGCCGGGTGGAGCACTGGGCGGACGCGCTCGGCGTCCGTCTGCCGACCAGCTTCGGCGCCGCTTGCGAGCACATCGCGTCCGTGTACGCGGAGCCGGGTATCTACCTGGCATTTTCGCATGGAGATCCGGCCCCGTCGAACAACCATTTGGCCGGCGACCGGGTGTCTCTGGTCGATTTCGAGTACGCGGGCTACCGGCACGCGCTCTACGACCTCACGGCCTGGGACACCCTGTGCCCATTGCCCACCGGATGGGTTGCCGCGATGGAGCATGCCTTCCGGCGGAGGCTGGCCGCGGGGCCGCTGGGAGAGCCACTCGCCCATGTGGAGGGCTACCGCGAAGCCAGGGCGACCATGTGCGCGTATCGGGCGCTGGCGATGCTGACCTGGTTCTCCCCGGAGATCCTGCGGCAGGACCGTGGATGGGTATCAGAGTGGACGCAGCGTGAGGCCCTGATCTCCACCACGCTGCGCCTGCGGCGGACGACCGCCGGGGTCGCGGTGCTTGAGCCGCTGACGGAACTTGGTGGGGCGCTGGCCGAGGCGGTACAGGCACGGTGGCCGGAACTGGGCGACGGGCAGCCCCACTGGCCGAGCAGTGTAGGCGCGTCGTAACACCCAATGTTCGCGCTCTCCTGAACGATCTCAAGTTCTTAGCCTTCTCTACTCAACCTCTTAGCCTACGCTCATGATTGACCACGGCGGTTGGACTATGCTCGAAGCGGCGGATCGCATTCCGTGCCTGAACGCCATCCAAACCGTGAAAGGACTTGCACCATTGGCTGAACACATCGGTCGCCGGGGCCTTCTAGCTCTTGGCGGCCTCGGGCTAACCGTTCTCGCGACGGCCGGCTGGAAAAGCCGCTCGGCCGCCGGGAGAGCCCTCTTCTCGCCCACGCGCTTGCCGAGCGGCGCCGCCGGCCTGACGCTGAGTTGTGTACTGGCGCCCGAGCAGACACAAGGGCCATATTACATCCCCGCCGAGAAGGTGCGCTCGAATATCGTTGAGCGTAGCGCGGGTACGCCGCTCACGCTGCGGCTCACGGTGGTCGATGCCGTACAGTGCGCGCCGATCAAAGGCGCCGTTGTCGATATCTGGCATGCCAACGCCGGGGGCGTCTACTCGGGGTTCGAGAGCGCGAGCGCGGGCGGTCCCGGCGGGAATGGTGGGCCGACGGACAAGGACACGTTCTTGCGTGGGATTCAATATACCGATGCCCGCGGCGTTGTCCAGTTTCAGACCATCTATCCTGGGTGGTATAGGGGCAGAACCACGCATATCCATGTCATGGTGCATGTCGGCGGTAACGTCGTGCACACCGGACAACTCTATTTCGCCGACAGTCTCACCGACAAGGTCGACCAGACGGGACCCTACAGAGCACGCGCCGCCGCCCGCGACACCCGGAACAGCACGGATTCCATTTACGCGAACGGCGGCCCGCGGTCGACGCTGGCTATGAAACGCGGTACTACTGGGCGCTACATCGGCGCCATTACGCTCGGCGTGAAACGCGCCTGACGTTCATGCCGGCGCGTGCGGGACGCTCCCGCACGCGCTTTCTCGCCCGCCACCAGGTCGTTTCAGCGCGGGCGCCGAGCCATGGGCCCGCCGCCGGGAGATCGCCGGCGGGCCCACGGTGCCACAACATGGACGAGCAGCAGGCCCAGGCCCATGATCGTGAGCAGCGAATCAATGCTCAAGCCTTCGTTGAATGGGTTGGCGGCATTGATTCCCGGCAAGGTGTCGCCGGCCATCGCCGCGTAGTTGGCGCTCATGAGCAGGCCGCCGACCAGGGCAAGCATAACGCCAAGATTGAGTCGCCGCGCCCAGCGGCCGGCCTGTAGCCTGCCACTGACCCACAGGGCGGCCCCGACAAACAGACCAAGTCCGACCACTATCTCGCCGCCCTCCGCGAGGAGGGCGAAGAGCCGTGCGTGAGGGATCAGCACCGAATTGGCCAGCGCGACATACCAGCTATTTGGGTTGCCTTGAAGGTTCGTCTGAAGTTCCTTCGCGAGACCGGAGCTAAAGCCCGAGCTGAATACCTTGTTCAGTCCGGATAGCAGCCACTCAAAGCCAATGGACGCTTCCACGGCGGCCATACCCCAGGCCGCGGGCGAGATAGGCGCCGCCCCGGCTCGGTTGATTGGCATGACCTTATAGGCATGGTCGGCGACCTTGGGCGGGTTCGCTGGAGTGATGAACTGGCGTTGGAGCATTGGTCGTGTCCTTTCCTCTCTTTGACGGAAGCATCCGGGCGACGCATCATCCGTCGGTTTTCAAGCGGCGCCGGAATCTCCGCGCTGCATAATCCAAGCTTATGGGCGGTATCTAAGCGCTCCCTGTGTGCCGGATAAAGGATGGACAAGAGCCTACTGAGAGATCGCTAAGAACCTGTCGCGGTGCTGGCTCTGGGCGAATTCTTACCGTTCTCTCCGAGTTCCCTTAACCGCCGCACAGGGTACGCTCAGCCGCCGTTCTTACGATGCAATCATCCGGTAAGAAAGTACAGCGGAAAGCCGAGAAATCATGGCAGCCGAGCCCACCAATATGACCATCACGCCCGCGGGGCAGCTTCGAGAGATGTTCTTTTCGCCGAACGCGCGCCTGGCGCGGTTCGCCCTTACCGGCGGCATGGCGGGGCTGGCGCAGCTCACGCTCCTGATGGCGTTCACCGATCACGGATGGCCCGCCCTCAGCGCGAATGCCGTGGCTTTCATGGTGGCCGCGCAACTCAACTTCATGTTGAGCAGCTTGTTTACCTGGGCCGATCGCCAGACAGGCCAGGCGATTGGCCGCCGCTGGCTGCTGTTCCATGGGTCCATCGCGGGCATGGCACTCGTCAACATGGCGGTCTTCACCGCCACGCGCCTCGTGGCGCCGGATCTGGCCGCGTCGGCGGCCGGCATCGGTGCCGCGGCGGTCGGTAACTTCTTCATCGGCGATCGTCTGGTGTTTCGGACGCGAGGGAGCTGATCCTGGGCCTGCTCCTTACGAAACCGAACGAAGCGCGTCCCGCGCCGCCTTCAAGTTCACGTTATAGAGCACCGCGTTCTCGAATTCCGCCCTGGCGGCCTGGATGTTTCCCTGCTTTTTATCGATTATCCCCCTGAGGATGTACAACTGCGAGAAGGCGCGATTCCCGTTGTTCAGGATCGCGTCGGTGAGGGCGAAAACTTTCTGATAGTCGCCCAACTGGTAATACGCCTCGATTGGCTCGATTTGATACCACAGGGTCCGGAAAGGTAGGCTGTTTTGCACCTTCTCGAACTCGCGCACCGAGCCCGTATAGTCTCCCACGTAGTAGAGCGCCACGGAGAGGTTGAACCGGCTGGTACTGTCGGACGGATCTCGCGCGAGATCGGCCCGATCCAGGGCCACGGTTCTTGCCCACGCGACCTTCGGGTTGAGATCGCTTCCCAGGATCGCCTCGGCTAACCGTTGTTTGGTTTTCGGCACCAGCACCAGATATTCGTAGTTGTATTTCTTCCACATGGCGTCGAAATCACTGTACGAGAACTGGACGTTGTGTCCTTGCATCGAGTCGTCCTGGGTGACGCTGAGCGTCGCGTCATCATAGCCCTTGACCACCCGGAAATGTCCGATGTCGTCGTCCTTGGTCAGGACGGTCTCGGCGATGACCGGCATGCCTGCCGCGATGAATCGCTTCATACTTGCCATGGTGCCGCCTGGCCTGTGGTACGCGAGCAAGCCGAACGTCCGCGCGTCAGCCGCGAGTTCATCCATGGTCACGTCCTTATCGTCATTGTTGCCTTGATCGTTCTGGTAGGGCCGCAGCACGTTGGCCAGGGCCGCCTGGCTTTCGTGGATGCCAAAGTACGAGAGGGCCATGGACAGCGAGGCGGGGCCGCAATTATTCCAGGTTTCGTATACCTGATAGTCGTTTTGCAGGAGCGCCGAGGACGGAAGCGGGGGAAGCGGCGATAGTGCCACGGGCGTCAGCGCCTTCACGGCGACCACCGCGACTCTGGGCTTTGCCGAGGTGTGTACGAGCGCCGGCGGCCGTGGGACGGCGGTTGCCTGGAGCACAGGGCCGCCAAGGGCGTTCGCGCGAGATCGCGGGGTCGCGGCGGCGGCCGGAGCGCGATTGGTGGCCGTAGCTCCGCCCAAAAGTCGCGCCAACTCGGTTGCCGTGGCGCCCCCCAGGCGGTTCATCTGCCCGAAGGCCCACCAGCCGCCGGCCACGATGACGGCCAACACCAGCAAGCGCCGAATCCAGCGAAATCGTCGCCCGCTCTCGTGTCCCATCTTCGCTGCATGCCGGGGAACCCGAACCACCCGCGTTGCCTGCGGCCCGCGAGCATCCCGAACCACCCGTATCGCTGGTTCTCCACGGCTTGTCCGTACTACCCTGGTCGCCGGTGCCTTCAAGAACGCGCTCCATGTGGTCCGTCCGGATTCGCCGCCGATATGCCGGCCCGACGGTCCGTCCGATACACTCCATCACCCCATTGGGTTATCTTCTCACGTCGAGAGATTCCGCGCGTTGACCGGTTCAACCACGGCGAGGCCGGTAGCGTCTCGCGCCCTACTGGTTTCCCTGATCGCCGCGATCGCCTTGATTGCCATAGCCCGCCTGGTCCGTCAGCCAGGCCGCGTCCGCCCATCCGACCACGCCGTGACGCAACATCACCTGATCCCAACCGACGCGGCGGATCAGCACCCGCACGGTCTCGCCGCCGAACAGCACGGTGATCGCCCGCGCCTGCCTATCCGGTTGCACGCGTACATTGAGCATCGCCGTGGTCACGCGAGCGAAGCCCAGGGTGGCCACCGGAGTCGCTGTCCCAGGTGCCCCGTCCGTTCGGCTATCCCGCGTGGGCGGGGTCGGGCCCAGATAGGGTCGGGCCACCCAACCCGTGATGTTGTCTGGCGCCGTCACCAGCGCCCAATGCGGATGCGTCGCCCGCACCCGGAGCGGCGTTCCCACCACCAGCGAGCCGACCGGGTGGAAGCTCGTGCCGGGACCGCTCCGTACCCATAGCGGTCCCTGGACCACGTAGAGGTCCGCGGCGCCCGAACCACTCGTGGTCAAGGCCGCCCGTGAGAATGCCGGAGTCGGCGTGGCCTGAGCCGTGGCGGGTGGTGCCTGGGCGCCGCTTCCGCTGATCGGAACGACCTGGCGGGCACTCACCCAGCCGTAGGTGGTGCCTTGGCGCACGCTATACCAATCGCCCTGGCCCAGCAGCACGGTGAGCAGGCTGCCCGCGTCCGCGTTCGCCACGGGCGTGTACTGATACCCAGGGCCGCTATACAGCCCCGCTGGGGCGAGCAGGCGCAGCAAGGTTCCGCTCGGCGCCGTGGCGGCCGTTTGGGGAGCGGGCGTCTCCGTGACGGTTGGGGCGCCGGCCTGCCCATCACCGCCGGTAGTGGCCGCCTGCGTAGGGGTTGGGGTCGTGGTCTGGTCGGTGTTGCCGCTGGCGGACGGCGGCGTGGCCGTGGCGGTGGACTGGCCGGTGCCTGGCGCCGGCGCCGTGCCGCCGAGCGCCAGCGGACGAGTAGCACCCGTATAGTGATCGGTCCAGTAGCTGTCGCTTAGCCGGTCGGTGGTGACGCCGACGGAAAAGTTGTCGGCCCCAATCATCGCACCGCCGCCGATATAGATCGCGACGTGCGAGAGCCCGGCAAAGACCGTATTGCTGAAAAACAATACGTCACCGGGCAACAGATCATTGAGCGCCACGCGCGGCGCGCTGTTCCATGCCTGAGGGATGTCGAAGGGCACATAGACGCCGTTCTGGGCGAACACATAGTTGACGAAGCCAATGCAACTGAAACCGGTGGCGGGTGAGTTGCCGATCGTCGCGTAACGATCGCCCAGGTGTGCCTCCGCGGTGGCGACAATCGCGCTGGGCGTGGCAGCCGCGAGGTTGGCTGCCTGGAGCATGGCGGCATGAACGACTCCGGCTGGGGGCCGGCTTGTGCTGGCAAGGGTGCCCGCGAGTCCGATCGCGATCATCAGTTTCTTCAATAGTTCGGCCCTCTGACTTTCTCGGCGACAGCGTACCATCGACCCTCCACCGGGAGCCATGCACCACGCGCTCACCGGCCTGGATTCTTTGCTCTCGGGATCTCGGGCTTTCCCGCTCCATCCACTCTCAGCAAACGCTTAGTCAGGACACAGGCTGCCCTTAGGCGCCGGGCCTACGATGAGAGGGTAAGGTGGCACGATGCCGCCGCCCGCGCATCTGGGACAGAGCCGTCCCGCTTCATCGAGCCGGCATGGGGGAACACGCGATGACCGAACACCCACTTCCGGATGTTGTTCACCATGCGATGCCGACCGCCGGACACCGGCTCGTGGGCCTGACCTGTACGGGCTATGGGTCGATCGCCAACCGGCGAGATCGCGGCGAGCGGCTCGGCCTTGGCAGCTACGCCGTGGCGTATGTCTATGCCGGCTCGGGCTGGATCGAGACAGGGGAGCCGGCGAGCCGGATCGCGGTTGAGGCAGGCGATCTGTTCTGGCTGTTCCCAGGCGTGGCACTCAGCTGCGTGCCTGGGGCCGCCGGCTGGTCGGCGCAGTGGGCGACCTTCACGGGGCCCCTGGCCCATTCTTTTGAGCTTCTGGGTTGGCTTTCGCGCGCCCGTCCTGTCGTACGACCAGATGACGCGTCCCAGATCGAGGCTCTGTTTGGCCGGATCCGCGCCGATTTTGCCGCCGGCGCTCCACTTGCCGGCGCCCTGGGCGCCTCCCTGATCTATCGACTCGCCGTCGTGGCCCACGGATCGAGCCGTTCAACCGAGGCCAATCCCCCTACGGGGGCCCTGGCCCTCCCGCGGGCGGTCGCGCTGATTCAAGCGGGCGCCTTGCAGCCTCTCGACCTTCACGCGGTGGCGGACGAGTGCGGCATCGGCTATTCGACCCTGCGGCGCCGCTTCAAGGAGGTGACCGGCCAGTCGATCACCGACTACCTGCTGCGCATCCGGCTCGACCGGGCCAGGGAACTGCTGGCCCATACGCGCATGGGCGTGGCCGAGGTGGCGGACGCGGTTGGGTTCGGGGATCCCTACTATTTCTCGCGGGTATTCCATCTCAAGGAGGGATTGACCCCAACCGCGTTCCGCGCGTGGGCCCAGCGGCAGGAATGACGCTAAGGTGGCTGAAGCCTGCCTGGCATTGCACATGGCATCCAACAAGCCCATAATGGGGCTGTCGATGCCGCCATCAGCTGTTGCCAGCCACGTGAGGGTTCGTTCGGGCGCTTCGACCACGAGGCCGTGCCGGGTCGCGCGTGATATCGATGAATCCTATTCACGACTGCGCGCGCCGTGACGAGGAGGCGACGGTGGCGGTGACGATCCTACGGATACGACTCCTCGGCGAGTTCAGCTTGGTCTACGGGGACGCGCCGGTGTTGGGGGTCAGCAGCGCCCGTCTGCATTCGATGCTCGCCTACCTACTGTTGCATCGCGACGCGCCGCAACCACGCCAGCATCTAGCCTACCTGTTTTGGCCTGATGCGCCCTGCGCCTGTATCGTGAGACTGAAGGGAACCCGCTCTTCGTGGTCGAAACCGTGCGCGCGGGCCTCGGCCAGATGCCCGAACCCGCTCTGGAGGCTACCCTCATCGAAGAGCCGTTTGCTGAAGACCGGCCGCCGCTCCCGCCACGGGTCTACACGATGATCGCCGGCCGCCTCGCGCAGCTATCCGCGTCCGCGCGCGAGTTCGTTGGCCTTGCCGCCGCCCTTGGCCGCGCGTTCAGCCTGGACATCCTGCTCCGTACCGGACATGGCGACGAAAAGAGTGTGGCCGACACGCTGGATGAACTCTGGAACAAGCGCATTGTCCGCGAGCATGGCGCCAACACCTATGACTTCACCCATGACAAGCTGCGCGAGGTCGCCTACGCGGAGATCAGCGCGCCGCAGCGCCGATTGTTCCATCGGCGCATCGCGCTGGCGTTCGAGACCGCCAACGCGGATGATCTCGATCCGGTAAGCGGCCAGATCGCCTTCCATTACGAGCACGCGGGCATGGCCGAGCAGGCAATTCCCTACTACCAGCGCGCGGCGGTGGTCGCCCAGCGTGTCTACGCGAACGACGACGCGATCAGCCTGCTGTCGCGCGGGCTGAAGCTCCTCGAAGGGCTCCCGGCCGGCATGAAGCGCGACATCCGGGAACTGACTCTGCTCCTGTCGTTGGCGCCGGCCCTGCGAGTAACAAAAGGATGGACCGCGCCGGAGGCGGAGCACGCGCTTGATCGGGCCCTGGCGCTATGCGATACGGTCGGCAATGATGGACAACTCGCGCAGGTGCTTAACGGGCTGCAATCAGTCTATGTCGTGCAAGCTCGATTCGATGAGGTCCAACACATTTCCGACAAGCTGGACACGCTGTATCAGCGGTCAGCCGGTATGACGCCGCCGCTGTATACCGGAGTAATGCTCAACGGTGCCCGTATGCACCGAGGGGAGTTGACGCAAGCCAACGATCGCTTCACGGAGCTTATCGCCGTTCATGACCCCGACCAAATGCGGCGGATCCAGGAGGCGCATGGGGTCAACTATATGGTGCACGCACGGGCCTGGCATGGGCATGCGCTGTGGTGCCTGGGCTATCCAGAGTCGGCGCTGACCCGCTGTCGTGAAGCCGTCCAGATCGCCCGCGACCTGGCCCAACCCTTCAGCCAGGCGCTGGCGGCGGCCTATCTGGCCACCCTCATGCAGTTCCGCGCGGACGATGCCGCGGCCAGAGCACACGCGGAGGAAGCGTTCGCGCTTGCGACCGAATACAAGGCGCTCTACTATCAAGCTTGGTCGGCGATCCTGGTGGACTTCGCATGGGCGTGGGAGCAACCGGACGCGGAGCACATTACCCGGCTTCGCGACTCCATCACGGCATTCACCGCGACCGGTGCCCAATTGCGTCTGCCCTACTTTCTGTCGCTACTCGCGCGAGTATGCGGTAAAGCCGGGCGCGGTGACGAAGGGCTCACGGTGCTCGATGAGGGGCTGGTGGCAGCTCACGCTCGCAACGAGCGGTGGTGGGACGCGGAGCTACACCGGTTGCGGGGCGAACTGTTGCTGGCCTCTGGCGCGCGGGAGCAGGACGCCGAAGCGGCGTTGCTGCGGGCGCTAGAGATCGCGCGTGCCCAGCAGGCCAAGTCACTGGAGTTGCGGGCGGCCACAAACCTGGCCCAATTGTGGAGCTCGCGGCAGCGCGCCGATGAGGGTCGGCGTCTGCTGGCGGATCTGCACGGCTGGTTTACGGAAGGGCTCGACACGCCGGTCGCGCGGGCCGCCCGGTCGCTGCCAGCCTAACCCAGCATCGCAGGCAACCCCAGTCTTTAGGCCGCGCTCGTTGGCTAAACCGTATTGGCTTTAGCCCGCCCGGCCAATAGCCCATGAATAAGCCAAGATAACGGACGGCTAACGCTTACGGCTCCCGGCACGGCTTGTCGGCGCCTGAGTGCTCATTCTCTTCCGTGTCAAGCCAACGTATTGCTAACGCCACCCTTGCTACGCTCCTTCCAACCCCATGGGAAAGGAGGGAGAACCGGTACGGAAACGACCATTGCGG
>DATBTL010000249.1:0-6129 GCA_036559345.1 Chloroflexota bacterium
CGGCTTCACCGCTATTCTGTTAGTGGTGGGGTGCTGGCTGCTCCGTCTGGCGTCGGACACGCGGGAGGTCGCCTGATAGGCGCTCCCTCTGTCATTGCCCGTCTCATCGAGGGGTTCCGCGCCCCATCGCTCGCGGGAAGCGATACCGCGGGGAGTTACCTGCTATCAGATGACTTCAAGTAGGTCGGCCTGGAACGAACTGGGCGAGGGCGACGAGGTTTCCCGCTGATACCAGAAGGCGGTAGAGGCGATGTCATCCTGCAAGGGCAGGTACCGCCTGTCCGAGCGCCAGCCAAGGGCCTGGATCGTCACCCGAATGTCGGAGGCGAAGCGGACCGGATCCATGATATGCCAGCGATACATGCCGAAGCGTTGCTGGCTCCGATAGAGGCCGTCGGGCTTTAGCGCCTGATTCAGGCCCAGAAACGGCGTGGTGAAGGTGGTGTAGCCCTGCCCAGGTACGTCAAAGTTCCAGGCGCCGCCAAAATAGTCCTCGGTGCCGGTGCCGCAGATGGTGGGAAAGGCATCGTCGCCGTCCAGGTAGAACTTGATCTCGCCCTCGCCCCACCAACCGCTGTTGTTGACGCCCCAGGCGATATACGTACCCACGTAGTGCCCCTGGCCGCTTACTCCATCGAGAAGCGTATGCACCGTCTGGTAAGGCAGGGGATTGCTGCGCCGCCACTGGGCGTGAAAGTAGGCCACACTCTCCGGCTGATCAGTCAGCGTGTAGTCGATCTGATAGTAGAGAACGACCTCCTGATCCGAGAGATTTTCCATGGTAATCCGCGCGGCGCGGCGGAACGGCATCTCCCAGTAACTGTTGAAGCCGCCGTGTGGATTGACGGCGATCGGCAGGGAGGAGACCTGGCTGTATTCGTTCCATCCGTTGCAGAAGAAATCACCCACCGGCACGGAAATCGCCGGCTGATCATCTCCTTCCCAGTACATACGAAGGATCAAGGATCGCCAGTGCTTTCGGTGCGTGGTCAGCCAGATATGCTGGATGGCGCCCGGCCCCTCCATGTCGGCGATGGTCTCCAGGGCGCCGGGGGGAATATGGAGGCTGGGCGAGATCTTCCAGCCCTGGCCAAGATCGCGGGCCGCCGCGGCCCCCGTCCCCTCGGTCGCCATCCCGCCGCGTCCCTTCTCGCCGGTTCGGTTTTCGGCGCTGATCGAACGGGTGCGCGCCGATGAGAGCCGCGCGAGGTTTCCCAATCCCAGTCCGTTCCCGTCATTCATAGTGAGCAGCGTCCTTTCTTGAGGTGTGGCGGATAAGTATGCAAACGCCTTATGTCCAACATTGACATTCTTGGACATAGTAGTATCATTGCACCCTGGAGGGCCAGTTTGCAAGGAGTACGCACCATGAACATCCATCTCACTACGGAACTTGAACAGCTTGTACAGGGCAAGGTGCAATCAGGCCGCTACAATTCCGCCAGCGAGGTCATCCGTGAAGCGTTACGTCTAATGGAAGAGCGTGACCTCCGTAAAGAAGCCATCCAAAAGAAGATAGTCCAGAGCCTCGACTCTCAGCGCTTAGGTAGGCTGGTTGACGGTGAGGCTGTGTTTGATCGGCTGGAAGAAGAATTAGGCGTGCTTGAAGAACACGGATCCTAAGTGCGGCGCTACCTTCTCACCTCCGATGCGGAGCACGACCTGGACGAGATCAAAGCCTACCTTGTGCGGCAAGGCGGCGCGCGTCTCGCACGGTATGTGCTGCGCGAGATACGGGAGGCGCTCCGGTTCCTTGGCGGAAATCCGGAAGCGGGTCATCGCCGCGAGGATCTGACTGACGCTCCGGTGAAATTCTGGACGGTATTTTCGTACATGGTAGTCTATGATCCGGCCAAGCGTCCTATCGAGATTCTAAATGTGATCCATAGCTCGCGGGATATTCCATCTATCCTGTGAGGCGATGACTAATTTCATCTAGCCATCTCACATGGCATATTTTCCCTACGCAAAGTGGTGGATAACCCACTCCCCACCGCTGGAATCTCGTGCTAAAGTCATTCTTACCTGAGAAAGCCCACCGAGTTCGCGTAGGAGGCACGAGATCCGCACCAGTGACCAGGCGGCACGCAGGCAGGGTTGGCGCAAGCCAAAGGCCGGCAGGCGCGACGGCTGGACACTGCCGACAGAGCGTGATGGGCGGACGCAGCGGAATACCGCGCATCACATCGAACCCGACCAAGCACGGCGCCGCACGAGGCAATCCACCGGCTTCCCATTCCCAAGGCGAGGAAGACGGTACAGAGTTTCGGAGTGACTTATAGCTCGCCACCGGCACGGCGCGCAAGCGCACGACCGGGTGGGACGCTCTTCCGCAAGGGGGAACGTTCCGGGCAGACCGTAGGGAAGCTCGCGGCACAAGCGACACGGATGGTGACTCAGGAGACGGAAGGGGAGTCGGTCCTTCGGGGCTGACTCCCCTTCCGTGTATAGCGCTTCAATCATCAGATGCGCGTCCAGAGGAGTAGGCAGGTTTGGCGGGTGGGCCGGGTGGAAGCCTTCGACCGCGGTCGGCTGGCAGGGACGGGACCGGCTGAGCCCGATTGGGATGTGACGGTGCCCGGGATTACTGAAGGCCGCCCGGAAATAGTACGGGAAAACAGTGAGTGCATGCTATACTTTCACGAAGAATGCACACCCGTGCCCATGCGTTTGGGTTGCATTGAAGCTGTCTGGCCGCCGACCTACTGGGCGTGGATGCCGACGATGGTGAACAGGCTGGTTCCACGCCCAGTAAGGCCAGGGAGGGCAGCCAGGGGATGACCACCGATAACGGTAGCGGTCCGCTGATGACCAACCACCGCAAGGACGCCGGGTTGCGTGTGCGCGTGCTGGGCCTGGCGAAACGCCTGGCCCCGCTCCTTGAGGATGATCTAGCCCCAGACGCGGCCGGGACCACTGCCCTGCTCTGGGCCAGTCTACTCGTGGAGGCCGAGGAACACGACCTACAGGGAAAAGCCGCGCGGACGATCCGCCGCTCTCGGCGCTCCCGCACCAACCGCGCGCTCCCGACGCTCCCGATCCTGGCCCGAGAGCATCCCGGGATTCCCGCCCGCGATCTGATCGCCCGGTTTCTCGATCGCCTGCCCCCTTCGACTTCGTGGACGCCAGCGGTCAGGGCGCCCCGCGTCATGGATGAACGACGGCAAGCGAGCCTGGCAAGTTTGCACCGCTTGCGTCAAGCTGGAGTCGATGTGAGTCTGCTGCGGACGCAACTTCGGCTGAGCCCGACGCAACGGCTTGAGGCCATGCTGCGCCTGAATGCCTTCACGCACGACCTTGTTCATGCCGCCAGACTCTCTGACCCAGCCAGGCTTTGATCCTCGGCGCTTGCTCGGCTCCTTGGTGGAGTCGCGGGCCACGGTCGTGGTGATCGGCGGTATCGCGTTGGTCAGTCAAGGCATCATCCATCCCACTCTTGACCTTGACGTCTGCTACGAGGTGAGCCGCGAGAACGCGGATCGGTTGGTGGCTGGGCTTCGAGAGCTTCACCCCCGACTGCGTACCGAGGAAACCGATGAGGGTCACTTACTCGCGCGGCTCTTTCGGTTCGACGCTCGTACGATGCGCGCGGGACAAAACCTGACCCTGCTCACCGACGCCGGGCCGCTGGATCTCCTGGCCCATGTGTCTGGACTTGGCTCCTACGCCGATGTACGCCCATGGGCCGATTCCGTTCTCCTCTACGGGATGCCCGTGGCGATTCTGGGCCTCAGTGGGCTCAGAAAGGCGAAACAGGCGGCGGGTCGCGAGAAGGATCTTCGGGTATTGCCGGAGATCGATGCGTTGATCCAGCTGCAGGTGTTGGACACCCTGCCCCCAGCCGCGGAGGAGCACCGACCGGAGTCTGGCTGAGATTTCTCCATTCCCAAATGGTGGACAACCTACTCCTCACGGCTCATTCCCCGTGCTAGAGTCGTTTTTACCTGAGAAAGCCCACCGAGTTCGCGTAGGAGGCACGAGATCCGCACCGGTGGCCAGGCATCGTGCAGGCAGGGTTGGCGCAAGCCTTCGGCCGGCAGGCGTGACGACTGGACACCGCCGACAGGGCGTGACCCGAGGACGCAAGGGAATACCCCGGGCCACATCGAACCCGACCAGACGCCGCGAGAGGCACCACCGGTTTCTCATTCCCACGGCGGAGAGGCAGGTACAGAGCTTCGGAGTGACCTATAGCTCGCCACCGACCAGGCGCCTTGGCGTAAGGCCGGAGGGAACGTTCAGTTGCAAAAAAGAGCGTTCTGGGTCGATCGTAGGGAAACTCGCGGTACAAGCGATTCGGTTCGTGACTCAGGAGACAGAAGGGGAGTCGGTCCTTCGGGGCTGACTCCCCTTTCGTATGTGGCGCTCCACTCCTCGGACGCGCGTCCGCTCCACACAGCGGAATGTTCCCATGCTTCCGGATTGGCCGCGCCACTCGTTTGGTGGCGGCCATGGCCAGGGCGCGGATCAGGGTGGGGCGGGGGTGTTGCGGCTCGATCACGGCGTCGATGTAGCCGTGCTGTGCGTCGGACGAAAAGCAGAGCAGGCTCTCGGAGAGATGTGTGGTATAGTCTTCAGCATGAGATCCCGTATTCACCCACGCAGTCAGCCTGAACCGATGCTGCCTGAGGACGATCCGGCGCCACGGATGGATCTTTTGGAGGGCGATCTTCTGGCCAACGCCCGGGAGATAGAGAAGCGCTTCCAACTCCAGGTCCGGCGGGAAATCGCGGCGCATCTAGCGGCTGGGCACCCGATCTATTTCGGCGGCAAGGCGGATCAAGCCGGCAAGTTGTTCATGCGCACGCCTGATGGTGATGTCCATGAGATTGTTGCGACCGAATTTGATCACAATAACGGGGCAAGAGGTACTGCCGCGCGGTGAGCCCTAGAGAGCGCCCTCAGCTCATCGTGGTGGCTGGCCCTAACGGCTCCGGGAAAAGCACCCTCACTCACACACTCTTGGCTCCTACAGGTATCCTTATCCTCGATCCAGATGCTATTGCGAGGGAGTTGTCGCCGGCAGCGCCCGAGCAGATGCGACTCGAAGCCGGTCGTGTGGCGCTACAGCGCCAAAGAGACTATGTGGCAAGCGGTACAAGCTTTGTCGTTGAAACAACCCTCTCCGGCCATACCGCTGTCCGCTTGATGGCTGCGGCTCACCAATATGGTTTCACTGTGACGCTCATCTATGTAAGCACCGACAGCGCTGAGATAAACGTTGGCCGGATAGCAGAGCGCGTAAGTCAAGGTGGCCATCAGGTTCCCAAGCCTGACGTATATCGTCGGTACACCCGCAGCCTGAGAAATCTACTGCCCGCCATTCATCTCTCGGATACCGCGCTGGTCTTCGACAACACGGGCGAAGCACCGGAACTGGTACTCACAATTAAAGCAGGAGTAGTGGGTGCGCGGGCCGTAACCCTCCCACACTGGCTAACAACCGCCCTGGGTTCATTCCTGGTCGAATAGGGCCTGGAGAGTTCGGGGGTTAAGCACCCTCACAACGGGATGTTCCCGTGCTTCCGGCTTGGGCGCGCCACCCGCTTGGTGGCGGCCATGGCCAGGGCGCGGATCAGGGTGGGGCGGGTTTGTTGCGGTTCGATCACGGCGTCGATGTAGCCGCGTTGGGCCGCCACGTAGGGATTGGCGAACCGCTCGATGTAGTCGGCGGTGAGTGATGCCGCCGTGGCCAGGGGGTCGGAGGAGGCGGTGAGGTCGCGGCGGAAGATTACGTTGACCGCCGCCGCCGGCCCCATCACCGCGATCTCCGCCGTGGGCCAGGCGAAGTTGAAGTCGGCCCCGATATGCTTCGAGCACATCACGTCGTAGGCGCCGCCGTATGCCTTGCGGGTGATCACGGTCAGCTTGGGGACGGTGGCCTCGGCGTAGGCGTAGAGCAGCTTGGCCCCGTGGCGGATAATCCCCCCGTACTCCTGGGTCGTGCCGGGGAGGAAGCCCGGTACGTCCACGAAGGTGATCAGGGGGATGTTGAAGGCGTCGCAGAAACGGACGAAGCGGGCGCCCTTGGTGCTGGAGTCGATGTCGAGCGTCCCCGCCAGGTGCCGGGGCTGGTTGGCCACGATCCCTACCGGATGACCGTCCAGGCGGGCGAAGCCGATCACCAGG
>DATBTL010000250.1:0-3549 GCA_036559345.1 Chloroflexota bacterium
CTTGGCGGGCGCTACCCGGAAGCCTGAAACGCACTATCTCGCCGGAACATCTGGCCGGCGCTTGCTTGTACACTGACAGGAGAATCGGTAAGGAGAAGGGATACGTGATGGCAATTTCGCTTGGTCTCCGCCTTTCGGGCGTGCTCCGGGGCCTGTCGTTTGATGAGGTAGTGGCGTTCGCCAAGGACACCGGGTTGGACGTGCTGGATCTGCCGCCGGACCCCGCGGCAATGGAGGCATGTCGGACTCAGGGGGTCGGGATCGGCACGGTCGATGGGATCGCCATGGGTGAGCTGGTCAGCGCCGACGACGCCGAGCGCGAGCGGGCCGTCACGGCCCTGTGCGAGCAGATTGGCGGGCTCCCCGAGGCGGGGGCCCACACTCTTTTTCTCTGCCTGGTCCCTAAAAGCAACGAGCAAGCAATCGCGCGGTCGCTCGACTATTTCAAGGACAGCTTTCCCACCGTGGCGAAGGCATGTGAAGCGTCCGGGGTCCGGATCGCCTTTGAAGGGTGGCCGGGGCCGACGCCGTATCAGCATACGCTGGGCTACACTCCGGAGGTGTGGCGCGCCATGTTCGATGCCGTCCCGTCGCCCGCCCTCGGCCTCTGTTACGATCCCTCGCATTTGGTGCGTCTTGGCATCGACTATCTCCGGGTGCTGGAGGAGTTCCGGGATCGCATCCACCATTGCCACGGCAAGGATACGGCGCTACTGCCCGAGGGCCATTACCTTTATGGTCATGACTTTCCGGCCCTGGACCCCGTACCCCGGTTCTCGGGTGGCGCCTGGCGCTATTGTGTTCCCGGCGCCGGCACCGCCAACTGGGCCACGATTGCCGATGCCCTGGAGCGTGTGGGCTACGCCGGCTGCGTAAGCATCGAACTGGAGGACCGCCGCTACACCGGTTCGGTGGAGAACGAACAGCGCGGTATCCGCGCGGCCTACGCGCATCTGGCAGTCCATTTCCGCTGATAGATTTACCCTTCAACCTATTTATTGAAAGGACTTTCGCATGCTTCGAATCGGAATGATCGGATGCGGCGGGATCGCGAACGTGCACATCACTGGTTTTCTCCAGCTTACGGATCGGGCGCGGATTACCGCCGTGTGCGACGCGGATAGCGCACGGGCCGTCGACGCGGCGGCGCGGGTGGGCGGCGCGCGCATCCATGAGGGTTTCCAGGAGTTGGTTCAGGACGATGAAGTGGACGCGGTGGACATTTGCCTACCCCACCACTTGCACGCGCCCGCGATCATTGCCGCCGCCCAGGCCGGCAAACATGTGCTGTGCGAGAAACCGCTGTGCATCAGCCCCGCCGAGGCGGCGGCGGTGCGGGAGGCCGTCCGGGCTTCCGGCATCACCTTGATGTGCGCGCACAACCAACTGTTCGAGCCCGCCATGGGCAGAGCGCGTGAACTGCTGGAGGCGAACGCGCTGGGCACGGTCCAGTTCGCGCGCGCCAGCGACTGTTTCCGGGCCGACCGCACCGCCGAGCAATGGGGTTGGCGCCGCGAGGCGCGCACCATGGGCGGGGGGGAGTTGATCGACACCGGCTACCACCCTACCTATACCCTGCTCTATCTGCTCGGCCTGGCCGGCCAGCGGCCGGTGGAAGTAACCGCCCTGTTGGGCCGGCATCGCCAGACGGTCCTTGAAGGCGAGGATACCGCCCATGTGCTGGTGCGCTTCTCCGGTGGCGCCATTGGTCAGATTCTCACCAGTTGGGCCTTCGAGTTGCCGCATGGCTCCTACAGTTTCCACCTGGTGGGTGAGCACGGGCAACTCTACGGGCGGAAGAATGCCCTCCACTTCCAACCCAATGGTGGTGAGGTGGAAAGCACGATCGGGCCGGAGGCGAACAGCTATCATACCCAGCTGCCGCACTTCGTGGAGAGCATCGAGCGAGGCAGCCGGCCGATCCAGAATGAGGAGGATGGGATCAGCGTGCTGAATCTCATCCTGGCCGCCTATGAAAGTGACCAGGCCAAGCGCACGGTCCCGTTCGGCGATGGTACAGGTCAGTGAGCACGGGCAGCGGACGGAATCGGCGGCAAACATGTGCGGCAATCTGGCAATCAGGCATCGCAAGGACTGTACAGCGTAACCCGGTGGGTATAGAATAACAGTCTCGATAGTCCAGTTCACGGAAAGGGCCGCCGCCATGGGTACCGGTAAGAATCTGTTAGGTTGGGTCGGAGTGCATGCGGCGCGCGTACTTGCCACAAGGCCGGCCACCCCAGTGATCCTGGTGAGCAGCCTGGCCGTCGCCGGCCTTGGCGCCGCGGCCCTGAACCCGGCCACGGTCCAGCGGAACCCAAGCCCGGTGGTGGGAACGCCCGCCTTGATCCTCAATTCTCCCCACACCTTCTGTTACGCCGACCCCGATGGCGACGGGCATACGATCTGCCATATCCTGGCCAGCCAGGTGTCCACCGTCCCGAATCTGGGTTGCTATGCCGATCAGGATGGCGACGGCACCTTTATCTGCTATTACGCCACCGATCCAACCGCCTCCAACTGAGGCCGGTCACTCGCGCGTTCGCCGCGCGGTTCTCGTTACGCGACGGTCCCGCGCCCACCAGGTGGGCGCGGGACCGTTGTCGTATGTGGAGGCGCGGCCGGGTTGGAGTGCCCTGAAGCACGGAAACGCAGCTGCGTTTCCGTGCTTCAGGAGAGGGACCAGCCGTGCCGTTTGGACGACACTCAGGCATCAAGGGTAGAATCGGGTGACGATGTCAACCCGGTCGTCGTCTTCCGCTCGTGTCTTGGTGGCTGGGCAGGGGAGGCCGGCCCCGAGGAAAGCGAGTGGATGGATGAAGATCGGCGTGATAGTCCCCCTGGTAGGGGATGTGGCGACCGGGCAGGTGGTTCGGTACGCGGAGACACGTGCGTTTGCCTTGCAGGCCGAGGCGGCCGGCTTCGACTCGGTCTGGATCTTCGACCATCTGCTGTACCGCTTTCCCGAGAAGCCAACCGAGGGCCCCTGGGAGGCATGGACGGTGCTTTCCGGTTTGGCCGAGGCCACCACGCGCGTCGAACTGGGGACGCTCGTCGTCTGTACCCCTCTGCGCTATCCCGCCGTGCTGGCCAAGATGGCGATCACTCTCGATGAAGTGAGCGGCGGGCGTCTTATTCTGGGGCTGGGGACGGGCTGGCATCGACCGGAGTTCGACGCCTTCGGCCTCCCGTTCGACCACCGAGTCGACCGCTTCGAGGATGCGCTGCGGATCATCGTGCCGCTCCTGCGCGAGGGAAAGGTCAGCTTCCAGGGCAAGTACTATAGCGCGGTGGACTGCGAGATCCTGCCCCGCGGCCCCCGGCCGTCCGGACCGCCCATCCTGATCGCGTCCCGCGGGCCGCGGATGCTCCGTCTGACCGCCCGCTACGCCGATAGTTGGAACACGGCCTGGTATGGCCTGGCCGATGCGCTGGGCGAGGCTCGCTCCGAGATGGAGGCGGCCTGCGCCCTTGAGGGCAGGGACCGCGCCACCCTGGAAGTGACGGTGGGAGTGAACGTCGATTATAGCGGTGGCGCTGGTGAAGGTT
>DATBTL010000251.1:0-4027 GCA_036559345.1 Chloroflexota bacterium
AAGGTTGTATGGAGCCGGCACCGGCTCCGAGAAAGCGTACACACAGCGCGTAGTGTAGCTAGTTGTTTCAGCTTCCGTCAAAAACCAAGAGCCAGAGGCGCACCGACGTTTTGTGATCCACGTTGTACCACCATCATGGCCGTCACGTTCGCCTGGGAGCGCGAGCATCCTTGCTCGCTTGGTCGCTGACGCCAACGGGGCGAGCCGGGTACCCGCTTGCGGGTGTCTCGCACTCCCAGGAAGGGGTGGCCCGCCACAATTCTTCGGTGCGCCCAAGAGCAAGGAGGGCAAAGCGGTGAAGATCTATACCAAGGCCGGCGACGCCGGGGAGACGGCGTTGTTCGGCGGCCTCAGGGTGCGCAAGGACATTCCGCGGGTGGAGGCATACGGCACCGTGGATGAGTTGAACGCCTGCCTGGGCCTGGCGGTCGCCGTCGCGGGGGACCACCCGGCCATCCAGGCCCTGTTGGCGCGCGTGCAGTCGGAACTGTTCGATGTGGGAGCCGAGCTCTCCACTCCACCCGAGCGGGCGCGGGATCGGCTGGCCGCGCGCGTGCCGCTGATGGACGCGGCGCGAGTGGAGACCCTGGAAGTGGAGATTGACCGGTTCGAGGCGGAACTGGCCCCGCTGAAGACGTTTATCCTTCCCGGAGGTACGCCGGCCTCCGCCGCGCTCCACCTGGGGCGCACGGTCTGCAGGCGGGCAGAGCGCCGGGTGATTACCCTGGCCGCGGAAGATGAGGTAAATCCCGAGATCGGACGCTATATGAATCGCCTGTCCGATCTTCTGTTCGTGCTGGCGCGAGTGGCCAATCGGAGGGCTGGCGTGGAGGACGTGACCTGGCAACCGGGAGCCGGACGAGGAACCGGGCCCTAGCAGGCTTGTGGTTCGGCACCATTGGCGGCGTGAAGGTGGCGTGCCCGCCAGGCTCGATCCAGAGCCTCCAGACCGACCAGCAAGGACTCAATCTCCTCGGCCGCCAGATCGGCCATGCACTCCACGACCTCGGTCCAGGCATCGAATCGGAGGCGCCGTAACAGATCGCTCCCCTGGTTGGTCAGGAGACAGATCACCTGCCTGCGATCTCGTTGGTCATCCGTACGCCGCACCAGGCCGTGCTCGACCAAGCGGTCCAGCACGGCGGTGACCGTGGGCGGAGTAACCCCAAGCCGCTGGGCCAGGTCACTGACTCTTGGACCATCCCCACTGGCAATGGTCAGGAGGAGTTTGAATTGTGGCATGGTCAACTCAAGTTGTCTCCACTCCCGCCAGGCATCGCTTAAGGAGCTCGGCCAGAGCAAGCCATTGAGTTCGCTGAGCCGGGGGACGAAGGAGGCGTGGGGCTGGGCATCCTGGTCGTTCACCGTTTGTCCGTAACCCGCGGCCCTGGATCGCCGCGAACAGTACACTGAGCCCGACGGTCAGTACGACATGGGCCGTGATCGGGGAGTGGGGCGGGCACCCGCCCCCATTCCCCGATTCTGGCTCTTTTAGTGTTGGTCGTCTTTCTTGTCCGAGTCCGCTACCAGAGTCTCGGTCGTCAGGATCATCTGAGCGATGCTGGACGCATTCTCAAGGGCCACCCGCGTCACCTTGGCGGGATCGATCACGCCGGCCGCCACCAGATCCTCGTACTGCCCGGTGGCCATATTGTAGCCGATGGTCTCGCTCTTGGCCGCCTGCTGCCTGGCACGAATCTCATTGACCACCACCGAGCCGTCCTCGCCGCCATTGTGCGCGATTTGGCGGGCGGGCTCCTCCAGGGCGCGGCGCAGCAGGTTGACTCCAATCGCGGCGTCACCCTCGGCGGTCACCGTATCCAGGGCGGCGGCGGCGACCAGCAGAGTGACCCCGCCGCCGGCGACAATGCCTTCCTCCAGGGCGGCGCGGGCCGCCGAGAGGGCATCCTCCACGCGAGCTTTCTTTTCCTTCAGTTCCACCTCGCTGCCGGCGCCGGCGCGGATGACGCCGACTCCGCCCGCGAGCTTGGCCATCCGCTCCTGCAGCTTTTCGCGGTCGTAGTCGCTGGTCGTGTCCTCGATCTGCGCCGCGATCTGGTCAACCCGACCCTTGATCTCGGCTGGGTCGCCCTGGCCGCCCACGATAATCGTGGATTCCTTGGCCGCCACTACGCGCGTGGCGTTGCCGAGGTCGCGGAGGGTGACATTATCCAGCCGGGAGCCGGTCTCGTCGCTGATTACGGTCCCGCCGGTCAGGATGGCGATATCGCGGAGCATCTCCTTCCGCCGATCCCCGAATCCGGGGGCCTTGATTGCCACCGAGCTGACGATTCCGCGGAGCTTGTTGACCACCAGAGTGGCCAGGGCCTCGCCGTCCACGTCCTCGGCGATAATCACGATCTCGCGCCGGCCGCTGGTGGCCACCTGCTCGAGAATGGGGAGAATATCGGCCACGGCGCTGATTTTCTTGTCCGTGATCAAGATCGAGGGGTGCTCGATGATCGCCTCCAGGCGTTCCTGGTCGGTAACGAAGTGGGGAGAGATGTACCCGCGGTCCAGGTTCATCCCCTCGGTGTACTCGATCTCGGTGGTGATACCCTGGGCTTCCTCGACGGTGACCACGCCGTTGGCCCCCACCTTATCCATCACCTCGCCGATCAAGTTGCCGATTTCCGGATCGGCGGACGAAATCGCGGCGATTTGGGACACCCGTTCGCGGCCCGAGACGGGCTGGCTCATCTCGCGGATCCGCGCCACCACCGCCGCCGTCCCCAGGGAGATTCCTTGCTTGAGAATCATCGGATTGGCGCCCGCGACCACGGCCCGGATCCCCTCATTCACGATCGCCTGAGCCAGAATGGTCGCGGTGGTCGTACCATCGCCGGCCACGTCATTGGTCTTGCTGGCGGCTTGCTTGAGCAGCTGGGCCCCCATGTTTTCGAGCGTGTCTTCCAGTTCAATTTCCTTGGCGATCGTGACGCCGTCATGGGTGACGATAGGCGAGCCGAATTTCTTCCCGATCGCCACGTTCCGGCCCTTGGGCCCCAGGGTGACTTTTACCGCCGCCGCCAGGATATTGATCCCTTGTTTCAGCGACTCTCGTGCCTGCTCGTCATAAATAAGCTGTTTGCCCACTGATCCGCATCTCCTCTAGTCCAACATGGTCCACGGTCATTTCCAGGTACGAGGAGCCCCACCCCGAGTGTGCGCGGCTCACGTCCTTGAATCCCCATACAGGATAGCGAAAGTGGCTGCTATTGTGCAGAGGCCCTGGTTCCGCTCCTCTATGTACCGAGGTAGTGGTACGCTACGGATTGGCGCCGCCCCCTCAACCAGAAGGAATAGGCAGCACCGCGAATGAAGCCGGGAGGGTGGACATGCTCAACGATCGTCATGATGTCGTGCCGGCAATGGAAGCGTATCCCATGCGGAGTGGTCTCCGCCTGTGGTGGTTTGGCGGCCCCAGCTATGCGATCCGGAGTCCTCAGTCGATTGTCTACATTGATCCCTATCACAGCGGCGAACGGGCCGACGATCCCCAGGGGTTCATTCGCGCCATCCCCAACGTCTTCTTCCCCCAGGACGTCACCCGCGCCAACCTGATCCTCTCCACGCACGATCATATTGACCATTGTGATCCCGAGACCCTGGGACCGATGTGCGCGCGTACCACCGCCCGCCTGGTCGCCGCGCCCTCATCCGCCGCCATGATGGCGGGCTGGGACTTCACCGAGGGCCGGGTTGACGCCATGCCGCCCGGCGCCGCCAGAACCTATGGCGATATAGAGATCACCGCCTATGGCTGCCGGGATTGGAGCGATCCGGGCGCCGTGACCTACGTACTCCGTTCCCAGGGCCGATCGGTGTTCATCGGCGGCGACACTTTGTATACCGAGGCGCTCGCGGAGATTGGCCGCGCCGAAACGATTGACCTGGCTATCCTCTCCCTGGCCCGTAATCGTCGAGATATTATCGACCAGGAATTGTACGTGGACCCGGCGGAACTGGCCCGCGCCGCTCGCGCGCTCAAAACCAAGCGCGTGCTTCCGGTGCATTGGGACATCTG
>DATBTL010000252.1:0-2607 GCA_036559345.1 Chloroflexota bacterium
GTGGGTTGGGCTGGGGGGGGCTGCGTGATTTAAGCGGCGTCACTTCGAGGGCGCACCGCAGTGCGCCCCTACCAGAACCCTCCGTTCAGCAGCGTCAAGTTCGGGCCATTCCTCATCGTTGTCCTGCTCATAATCAGGGACACTACCGATTGGTCAACGTAGGGGCGCACAGCGGTGCGTCCTCGGAGCTGCCCGTTCGGCACGAGCAAATCAAGGTTGTGAAACGTGAACTGTCGAGGCAACCCTGGCCTTCAACCACGCGCACCACTCCTCGATCCCCTGGCCGGTGCGCGCGCTCAGCAGCAGGCGGGGCACGCCAGGGTTGACGGCATCCAGGTTACGCAGGAGGGCCGGTAGGTCAAAGCCGAGATGCGGCACCAGATCCATCTTGTTAATCAGCACCAGATCGGAGGTGCGGAACATCAAGGGGTATTTGAGCGGTTTGTCCTCTCCTTCGGTCACCGAGCAGACCATCACCCTGCTGTCCTCGCCCACTCTGAACTCGGCCGGGCAGACCAGGTTACCCACGTTCTCGATGATCAGGAAATCGAGGTCGGCCAGCGGCAGGGCGCGCAGTCCATGGCTGACCATGTTCGCGTCCAGGTGGCACTCGCCGCCGAACCCGGGATCGGTGTTCACCTGGGTGACCGGTACCCCAAACCGCGCCAAGCGATCTGCGTCAAGGGTGGTCTGAATGTCGCCTTCCAGGACGCCAATCCGCATTTTGCCCGTCAGGTGTTCGAGGGTCCGTTCGAGCACGGTGGTCTTGCCGGCCCCTGGGGCGGACATCATGTTGATCGCATAGAGCCCCGCCTGGTCGAACTGCTCCCGGTTGGCCCGCGCGTGGGCATCATTGGCACTCAAGACGTTTTCCGCCACCACCAGCTTACTGAGTAGCTGCTCCAACTTCCGCCTCCTCAAGCTCGAGTGATTCCACGATGAGCTCGTCTCCCGCCACAATCCGCGGATTCCACGCCCCACACGCCTGGCACTGCAAGGGGAAGGCCGGCTGCTCCGTCTCCGCCCCACACTCGGCGCAGGCGCCAAGCGCCGGGACTGCCTCCAGTAGCAGTTCAGCCCCTTCCGCCGGCGTTCCCTTGGCAACCAACTCGAAGCTGAAGCTTAACGAAGCGGGGACAATCTGCCGCAGATGGCCGACTTTCAGGTACACCCGCGTTACTCGCCGCCCTGCCGCGTGACGGCAGGCGATCTCGACCACCGATCCGGCAATGGAGAGTTCATGCATGATGGCTTAGCACCCTCCATGCTGGTCCTGGATGAGCCCACGAAGAACATGATAGATCGATGCCTGCACTTCCTGAATCCGTGGTATATAGTCGGACCGGACCACCACCGCGTGGTCCACCAGCCGCTCCCGTACGAGCTTGCCCCCATCGTAGCCCACGATTCCCACGGTGAGCAGCCCCCGTCGCCGCGCCTCGATCAGGGCGTCCACCATATTGGTCGAGTTGCCGCTGGTGGAAATAGCCACCGCGACATCATCCGGGTGGGCGTGGGCAATCAGTTGACGGCTGAAGATGGCATCGGCGCCAATGTCATTGGCGATGGCGGTAAGGTTGGCCGGTTCGGCGGCCAGGGAAATGGCGGGGATTGGCGCCCATCCAAGCGGTGGGGCCGCGCAATCAATGGCCAGGTCATTGGCATCGGTGGCCGACCCCCCGTTCCCGAAGGTGATCACGGTCCCTCCGCGGGCAAGGCGCTCGCGAATCGCGGTGGCCAGGGCCACCAAGGCGTCCACCTCGCTTTCGGCGGCCGCCGCCCGCATCCGGTTCACCTCGGCCACCTTTTGCCGCATGGAGTCCTGTACCTCGGCCACTACCTGCTCCAGTCCTTGCGCGCGATTGCCCAGGAAGGGGTAGAGGAAGGCGGAGGCGCCAACCTCGTGACCCTGCTCCCGATGCTCGAAGAAGACATGGACCGTCTCCCAGAGCATGTGGTACAGCAGCTCGAATACCTCCTGGCAGACGAAGGGATCCTGGTCCGGCAGGGCAAATGGATAATCAGCCGCCGGGCCGGCAAGGGCGAAGGTAAGCGCCCCCCGGTCCCTCGCATTCCGGAGGGTGCGTTCGGCCGTCGGGTCGCGATCCGCGAAGGAGAAGCCGACCACCATATCGGCTAGGCGCGCGATTACGGGCACCCGTGCCTCGGAATCCAGGCTCAAGTCCAGGGCGGGTAGGGCTCGCTTGCCCACGATCACCGGATGCACGAACTCCACCGAAACGTGCTGGGCATCGGTGGCGGCGGGGCCGCTTCCGAAGGCCAGCAGGCGCCCGCCGGCCAGGAAGCGGTCCGACATCTCCCGGCAAGCGGCGGCCAGACGGGGAATCTCCGCCGCGAAGAAGGTGGAAAACACCTCGTTGCGACGGAGAAGCTCGCTCCGGCATCGTTCGGTGGGTGTCCCTGAAATCACCCTAACAGATCCGCGGCAGCGGGTCGCCCACCAGCATGTCGATCATCCGCGTCCCGCCAAACTGGGTATGCATGACCACCATGCGGGCCGGCTCCTCGCATATCTCTCCGATGATCGCCGCCTCCTCGCCGCCTTCGACCGAGCGGAGGGCATCAAGCGCGGCGTCCACCGTCTCA
>DATBTL010000253.1:0-2175 GCA_036559345.1 Chloroflexota bacterium
GATAGTCGATATTGAACCCGGAACGGGCGGCGTGGGCGCGGGCGATGGCCAGGGAAGGCTCGGACGGATCGATGCCGGTGACGGAGAAACCGAGGCCGGCGATCTCCTCGGCCAGGAGTCCGCCGCCGCAGCCGACCTCGAGGACGCGCGTACCATGCGGATCGAGATCCAGCCGGCTCAGCAGCACCTGGCGGAAGTAGGGGACGCGGCCAGGATTGACCATGGTGCGGAGGGTGGCGAGGGGACGCGCGTCATCCCACCAGATGTCCCCAGGCAGGTTATAGAGCGCGTTATCAATTGGCATCTACTCCCCCGCCCTCACGTCATGCACATAACTATCCCGCACCTCTGTCCACTCCCGATCGTATAGTACACTTGGAGCACGCAAGGAAGGGTGGAGCATGGCGGGACTTACCGAGTCGGGGGCGACAACCTTCGGCGCCCTGCTACGCCGGCATAGACTGGCGGCGGGGCTGTCGCAGGAGGCGCTGGCCGAAAGAGCGCGTCTCAGCGCCGCCGCTATCGCGGCCCTGGAGCGGGGGAGACGGACCGCTCCCCGCCCCGATACCGTGACTTTGTTGGCCGACGCACTTGCCTTGGTCGAGAGCGAACGGTCGCGCTTTATCGCGGTCGCCATCGGGGGCGAAGATGCGTCGGCACCCGCCGATCTCCCGGTCCCCGCGGCTACTCCATCCGCGGCTCCGGCGGGCGGCACTCTACTCCCCGTGCCGCCCACGCCGCTGATCGGACGGGAGCAGGAAGAAGTGCTGCTGGCCGATACCCTGCGGAGCACTCTGGCGGGGAGCGGTACCCGTCTGTTGACCCTTACCGGGCCTGGGGGAGTGGGGAAGACCCGGCTGTCCTTGCAGGTCGCGACCGGGCTGCGGGACGCCTTTGAAGACGGCATTGCCTGGGTAGACCTGAGCGACGTCCGCGATCCGGGGCTGGTGGTTACGACAATCGCCCAGGCGTTGGACGCCCGGCCGGCGGGGACGCAAAGCGCGCGCGACGGGCTGGTGGCCCTCCTGCGCGATCGGCATGCGCTGCTGGTGCTCGACAATTTCGAGCAGGTGGTGGACGCCGCGTCCCTGATCAGCGATCTGCTGTCCCATTGCCCGCGCCTGGTGGTGCTGGCTACCAGCCGGATCGCCCTGAGGGTCCGCGGTGAACAACAGTTTCAGGTGCCGCCCCTGGCGGTTCCGGCGGCCGTTCGGCGCTTGCCGTTGGAGGCTCTGGCCGGCTTCGCGGCGACCCGCCTGTTCGTGGCGCGGGCGTGCGCGGTGCAGCCCAACTTTTTCCGCGCCCTGAGCGCGGACCAGGCGGAAGCGGTGGTGGAGATCTGCCGGCGGGTAGATGGGCTGCCCCTGGCTATCGAACTGGCGGCGGCTCGGGTGGCCCTGCTGCCGCCCACGGCGCTGCTGGCCCGCCTGGAATCTCGGCTCGCGGTGCTCCGCGGCGGCCCTCGTGATCTGCCCCAGCGGCAGCAGACCATGCGCGCGACCATCGACTGGAGCTACAACTTGCTTTCCCCCGAGGAGCAACGGTTGTTCCGCCGGATCGCCGTCTTTCAGGGCGGATGTACCCTGGAAGCGGCCGAGGCGGCGTGCGCTTCCGAGGACGGCTCCGACGTGCTTGACGGCGTCTCCTCGCTGATTGAAAAGAACCTGCTCACCCAGAGGGAGCTGCATGGCGAGCCGCGATTGATGATGCTGGAGACCCTGCACGAATACGCGCGTGAACAGCTTGCCGTCCAGGGCGAGACCGGAGAAGCGCGCCGAGCGCATGCCCTCTACTTCCTGGCGCGAGGGGAAGCGGATTCATTTTCCCTGGCGGCCGACCGCGGCGCCTGGCTAGGGCGCTGGGAGCGCGAGCACGACAACGTGCGGGGGGCTCTGGGTTGGGCTCGTGATCAGGGAGAGGTTGAGCTTGGGGTGCTACTGATTATGTGCATATGGCAACTGTGGGTGATTCACGGCTATCTTGGCGAGGGCAGGCGGTGGGTGGAGGAGCTCTTGGCTCTCCCAAGCCCGATGACCCCGCCACTTCGTGCCGATGCCCTACGGGTCGCTGGTTTACTGGCCAACCAAATGGGAGATATGGTGCTCGGGGCCGCGCGGTGCGAGGAGTGCCTGGTGCTGTGCCGTGAGTTGAACGATCTACCGCACCTGGCCGATG
>DATBTL010000254.1:0-12906 GCA_036559345.1 Chloroflexota bacterium
TCAACCCCGATATCTTCTCCACCGAAAAGCCCATGGACTTCATGCTGCTCCAGGTAAGCGGGATGACCCATAGCTTCCCGCCCCCCGATGCTTGGCTGAGCGGCCACGCGGTCAACTACTATTATTTGGGCTACGCGATCTTCGGGATGCTGGGGCGGATGAGCGGCGTCGATCCGCGGTTCGGGTTCGATCTCTCGAACATTACGGTCTTCGCCCTGGGCTGCGTTGGCGGCTACTCTCTTACCCTTGCCCTCTCGCGGAGCCGACTCTGGGGCCTGGCCGGAGCCTTTGCCTTGATCCTGGCCGGCAATATCGACGGCCTCTCGCAGTTCGTGGCCCAGATCGCCAACGGCGGGCCGAATGGCAGTGGACTCAATCTCTGGTGCAGCACCCGGATCATCGATGGCGGCTGCAGCAATTACCACACGATCACCGAGATTCCCATCTTCAGCATGCTCTGGAATGATCTCCATCCCCATGTGATGGCCTTGCCCTTCGCCGTGCTGGCGGTCGGGCTCGCGGGTCACGCCATGGTAGAGCGGGATACGAACGCTGTCTCCCGCGCTCATTGGTACGCGAGGCTGGCTTTGGCCGCCATCGCCCTTGGAGCCCTCTTCCCGATCAACTCCTGGGACTATCCCACCTACCTGATCGTCGCCATCGCCGCCATGTACCTGGGCGCTCATCGCGGTGGGGGAATTAGCGCCCGCGTGGCGGCCGAGATCGGGGCCGTGGTTCCCGCAAGTCTCCTCCTCTACCTCCCGTACTACCTGACCGTCCACAACAGCAAGGGAATCGGCCTCCAGCACGCGGATACCGCGATCAACGACATGCTGGATGTGGTGGGCGGCCTCCTGATCCCCCTGGCCGTCTTCGCGATCTGGCGCCTGATCGACACCCTGGCCAGATCGGCCACTGATCCGGAGGCCGAGCAGCGGTTTCCATACGGCTGGATTCGCGACGCCGCCCCCGGTGCCGGCTGGTGGGCGATCGGGATCGTCGTCTTCGCCGTGTTCGTCTTCCCCGCCCGTACGGATCTCCTGCTCCTCCTCTTGATTGTAATCGCCGGCTTCACGATGGTCACCCGGTTGGAAGAGGAGGACGGCGCGGTCCTTCTGATCCTGGGATTGCTGATTGCCGGGTCGGTGATTCTGTTTCTGGGCGACAACGTTTACTTGCGCGACAACTTCGACAATAGTCCCAATTACCGGATGAATACGGTATTTAAGCTCTACTACCAGGCTTGGATCCTTCTGGCGGCGGGCGCGCCGGCGGCGATCGCCATGATGCTGCGATCCCTGGGCGGAGCCTGGCGGCCTTTCCGGATCGCGGGATTCGCGGCGGCCGCGTTCCTGGCGGCGGCTCTGGCGGTCTATCCCATCGAAGGGGTCGCCAGTCAAACGCCCTCCATGGCCAGCAATCCCGGCCTGGATGGCCTGGCCTATGTGAAACAGGTCGATTTGCCCGACTACCAGACGATTGTCTATATCCGCGATCATCTCCCGACCGACGCGGTGATCGCCGAGGCGGATGGCTCGGCGCTGGCCGGAAACACCGTCTTCGGGTGCAGTATCGAATACTGGACTTGCCCTCCGCCCATGACCTTTAGCCGGATTTCGGCCCTCACCGGCCGGCCCACGATTATCGGCTGGCCTGGGAGTCACGAGGCGTTGTGGCATGGGGCCTACGGCGGCGGAAGCGACGCCATCGCCGCCGGCCAAATGCTGGCCCAGCGTGAGTCTGACGTACGCACCCTCTATACGACCACTGATCAGGCTCAAGCGATCACCATTCTCCGGCGCTACAAGGTGAGCTATGTCTACGTTGGGCCGCTGGAGCGGACTGCCTACACGCAGTATCTGGCCGCCCCTCCGGCGGCCCTGGGCAAGTTTGCCCGGTTTCTCCATCCGGTGTTTACCACCCAGGGAGCCGTGCTGTATCAGGTGCCCAATAACGTGCGTGGTGGTTGATGCCCGGCCGCCAGATACCCGAGTCGTCATCTTTCACCTGACGGTCATGCTCGCGATGCCAGGGTGCGGAAGTTGAAGCGCCCTGAAGCACGGAAACACCGAGGGAATGGAAAACACAGATGACTACCCTGGGAGAAGGGTGGGGAACGGGAAAGCGCGGGAGGGCAAACTGTGCCGCACTCCGTGTCTTCCATCCCTTCCGTGTTTCCGTGCTTCAGGAGGAGCCGCGCGAGGCTGAGACGTTTCTTCTCGGAAGGACAATCAAATCGTGAAATGGGGCCAGTGCGGTATGGCCAGGGCGCGTGGGGCGCGCATCGTGCTGGCCCTGGTCGTCCTTCTCGGCACTCTGCTCCGGGCCAATCTTCCGTCCACCGCCGGCCCCGCGACCATTACCGGGCCGCCCTACACCGGCTGGGCCATGGATGCGTATCCCGGTGACAGTGTCACAACCCTCAAGGCCGAGATGGCCAGGCAACAGGCGGCGGGCGCCAACATGGTCTGGCTCGGGCACAATAACCCCGGCGAGGTTGGCGCGGCCAAGGGGGAGCCCGCCCTCTCCTATGCCGTGTGGACTGCCTACATGCACCAAGCCGACCCAAAGCACTCCGATGCGGTGGCGATGGTCCGGGCCCAGATGAATGCCCTCGCGGCGGCACGCCAGCTTGGGATGCGGGTTGTCTTCCCCATCGGCTACCAGATTCAGATGGGCCAGGCATGGGATCTCGCCCATCCTCAGGATCTGCGCCGAGACGCGAAGGGCAACCTGTACGAGCACGGGGGGAAGAGCGCCGCCTTCCAGTCACCGGACTATCAGCACGACATTCTTACCTACTACCACTGGGTGGATGCCACGCTCATTCGCCCCAATGCAGTCACGATCATGATGATCAATTTGGGAGACGAGCCGGCCGATGGCGACTACTCGATCTGGGCGGATCGGGCGTTCCGGGCCGGGCATGGCTACGGTCTGCATGATGCCGCAAACGATCCAACCCGCCAGGAGGCGGTGGGACGGTTTCAAGCGGATTACATCGCGGATTACGAGACGTGGAGCGCCAGGCAATGGGAAAGGATCGACCCCTCGGTACTGGTGACCATGTCGTTCTGTGGCGGCTATGGCCGTTACCAGCACGAGGGGCCGGACCTGGAGGCGGTGTTCCGCGAGGCGCCGAGCAACTTCGTGGTCACCTTCGATGCCTACCCCCGTGACGGGCTCTATAGCACTCCCCTGCGCGAGGGCGACCTGATCTCGCTTTTCGCTCTGGTCCGCACTCTGGGATATTACGCGGCCCGGTACCACCGCCCGCTCTGGTTGTGGTCGACCGCCAATAGTTGGGGCCTGAACGGGGCCAGCAGCGATCCCGGCACCATCGCGGACGCGGTGGCGAACGGCATCTACCTGGCCCAATTAGCGATGCAAGGGGGGACGCTGCAAGGAATCGCGGTCTGGAACTACAATATCAAGGGCCAGGGCCTCTTCAACGATACTCATCGCCTTATGTACGATCCCAACCAGATGTTCGCGCGCGTCTCCGCCAGTTTTCCCTTGTTACGAGCGATCATGGGCTCCGCCCCAGGCCGGCCCGACACCGTGGTGCTGGCCCCGAATGAGTCTGCCCTCCGGACTGCCGGCGCGGCCCTGGCCCTCCGAGCCGATGACGGCTATGCCTGGACCTCGCTGGCCGCCCTCGCCCGTGACAACGTGGCGGCGCCCGTGCTCACCCATCTGGACGGCGCCCATCTGCCGGCCCTCAATACGGCGATCGTGCTTGCCAGTACCCCAGACCAGCTCTCTCAGGGCGATCGTGGGACTCTCAGCGCCCTGCTGGCCACCGGCGGTACGGTAGTCGCGAGCATGCCGGTGGCGCGCATACTCGTGGGGGTCTCCAGTCCCTTCAAGACCCTGGCCGAAGAGCCCTCCGGCGCGCTCGCTATCCGCGACATCGTCACCCCGCGAGGCAGGCTCCTCGCCGTGGCCGGCGGACTGGTGGAAATCGCATTCGCCGATTCCGCGGAGCCCTGGGCGGCGCCGGTATGGAGGCGATGGCTGCGTTGGCCGTTCGAACCGCGCGGCTACCTGATTTCGGACGCTGGAATCACTCTCCTTTATAGCGGCACGGCGCCGGCAGGCGCGGCCATGGGACTGGATCCAAGGTTCCTTGCTGGCGGCAAGGGTACGCTCGGGCTGGTGAGCCAGTCCGGCGCCCTCGACCGGACGATCTCCGTCGCGGCGAAAGGGTCAGCGACCGAGATCCTCGTGCCAAGGCGGACCTATGGATTGCTGAATGGGCTATAGCATTCTTCTGACTAGTTGCTGTATCCTTGACAAAGCCAGACTCAAGTTTTATACTTAAGCCAGTGATGGCCCCTTAAATGAAGGAAGGCGGCACATGGGAAGAGTGGTGGGTATCGATCTGGGCACGACCAACTCCGTCATCGCGACGGTTGACGGTGGTGAGCGGATAGTCATTCCTAATGTTGAGGGTAGCCGCCTCACTCCCTCCGTGGTGGCCTTTACCAAGAAGGGCGAGCGCCTGGTTGGTCAGCTTGCCAAGCGCCAGGCGGTGGTCAACCCAGAGCGTACTCTGATGTCGATCAAGCGGCTGATGGGGACGAATCAACGGATCGTCATTGACGATCGTGAATACACCCCGCAAGAGATATCGGCCATCATTCTGCAAAAGTTGAAGCGCGACGCGGAGGTGTTTCTGGGCGAGGAAGTGACGGCGGCGGTCGTGACCGTGCCTGCCTACTTTAATGACGCTCAGCGCCAGGCGACCAAGGACGCGGGGCGGATTTCCGGCCTGGAAGTGCTCCGGATCGTCAACGAGCCCACCGCGGCGGCCCTGGCGTATGGGCTGGAGAAGAAGAAGCTGGAGACTATTCTGGTCTGGGATCTCGGAGGCGGCACCTTTGACGTCTCAATCCTCGATGTGGGCGACGGGGTCTTCGAGGTGAAGGCGACCTGTGGCGATACCCGGCTGGGGGGCGACGACTACGATATTAAGATCGTCGAGTACCTGGCCGAGCAGTTTCTGACCGAGCACGGGATTGACCTCACCAAGGAACGTGAATCGCTGCAACGACTGCTTGATGCGGCCGAACGGGCGAAGATTGAGTTGTCCACCGTCGTCACCACCACGGTCAATTTGCCGTTCATCACGTCTGATGCCACGGGCCCGAAACATCTGGACATGGAGTTGACGCGGGCAAAATTCGAGGAGTTGACCGGCGAATTGACCTATCGCTGCATCCGGCCCTTCCGCCAAGCCCTGGAGGACGCCCAGATCAGCGAGGACGATATTAGCGAAGTGGTCCTGGTCGGTGGTTCGACCCGCATGCCGGTGATCCAGCAGATTGTGCAGCAGATTACCGGAAAGATTCCCCGGCAAGGAGTGAATCCGGACGAGGTGGTGGCCCTGGGCGCCTCCGTGCAGGCAAGCATTCTGACTGGAGAATTGAAGAATGTGGTCCTGCTTGACGTGACCCCGCTTTCCCTGGGCGTGGAGACCGTGGGCGGATTTTTCACCCGCCTGATTAATCGGAACTCGTCAATTCCGACCAGGCGGACCGAGATCTTCACCACCGGCCAGGATAACCAGGTCGGCGTGGACATTCACGTCCTGCAAGGAGAGCGTGATCTGGTGGCCGAAAACGAGTCCCTAGGTCACTTCAATCTCGATGGGATTGACCCAGCCGCCGCTGGCCAGGCTCAAATCGAGGTGACGTTCGATATCGATCACAATGGAATCGTCAGCGCCTCCGCCCGCGATCTGTCGACCGGGCGGGAGCAGCAAATTACCATTACCGCCAGCACCAATCTGAGCCAAGCGGAGCTTGAGCGCTTGATCGCCGAATCCGCTGAGTTCGCGGAGGAGGACGCGCGGAAACGCCAGGAGGCCGAGCTTCTTGACAAGGCCGAGCGGCTCCTCAATAATGGCCGTCGCCTGCTGGACAGCGGCACCGTGAACGACGAGCACACGGCCGGCGCGATCAGCGGCGCCGTGGTGGATGTCCAAACTTTCGTCGATCACGGAGACCTCCGCGGCCTGGGGGAGGCGTGTGGGCGCCTCGAATCACTTCTCCCCAACAGCGTGGATGTGCTGGCCGCCGGTCGCCTGGGGAGCACGGGCTCCGTACGCAACGGGCGTAACCGCGATTGATGTATGCCGCGCTACGGCGACACACCTTCCAACTTTGATGCTGGTGAGTGACCATGGAATATAAGGACTACTATAAGGTGCTGGGAGTGCCAAAGACGGCGCCTTCCGGTGACATCAATAAGGCGTACCGGAAACTGGCCCGGAAATATCATCCAGACTTGAATCCGGGCGACAAGGCCGCGGAGGCGCGTTTCAAGGAAATCAACGAGGCCCACGAGGTTCTGACTGACCCGGATAAACGGCAAAAATATGATACCTTGGGTTCCAATTGGAACCGCCCTGGCTTCGATATGGGCGCGGCCATGCGACAGGCGGCGGCTCGCGGGCGGGCCCGTACTGGAACAGCCGGCGGCGGTACCGCCACGGAAGGTGGCAGCGAGAGCTTTAGCGATTTCTTCCAGACCATCTTTGGTCAGGCCACCCGCGGCGGCGCCACGCGAACTCAGCCGCCCCCGGCCCGAGCCAGGCGTGGAGAGGATATCGAGCAGCCGGTGGAGGTAACCCTGGAGGAAGCATTCTCCGGGGGGCAGCGCATGTTCACCCTCACCGGCCAGGATCGCTGCGCGAAGTGCGGGGGGACTGGCCTCGACCAGGATGGCAAGACCTGCCCCGCTTGCAAGGGAACCGGCTGGACCAATTTCTCGCGCCGAATCGAAGTGAAGATTCCGGCTGGGGTCCGGGACGGCTCGCGGATTCGGATCGCCGGCGAGGGGAATCCGGGAGCGGGGGGCGGCCCACGGGGAGACCTGTACCTGGTGGTCACCTTGAAGTCACACGCACGCTTCCGAGTAGAAGAAGATAATTTGCTGTCCGATCTTGACGTGCCCTATACAACCCTGGTGCTGGGCGGCGAGACGGTGGTGCCCACCGTCAAGGGGAAGCTCTTGTTGAAGGTTCCAGCGGGCACCGCGAATGGCAAGCAATTCCGTCTGGCCGGCCAGGGGCTGCCCCGATTGAAGGACGGCACGCGGGGTGACTTGCTGGTGAAGGTGCATGCGCTGCTGCCGGGAACCCAGGGAAGCCCGCTGTCCAACCGTGAACGAGAATTGTTTGATGAGTTGTCCTCGCTCAATTCTATGAGGGCCACCGCTCAATAGCCAACGCCCGCGGACGCGTCCTCCGGCCATCGAAGTTCTCTGCGGCCGGGAGCACGGTGGTTCGTTTGGAGGTCAGGATGCCCACTATAGTTCGCGAAGTAGATGTGAATAGCGAGGAGAATGGACTCGGGCTGCGCTTCACCATCCGGGTGGCGGCGGAGGCCGTGAATGTACATCAACAAACCCTACGCCATTATGAACGTTTGGGACTCATCGCGCCTCATCGGGGAACGGGGCGCATTCGCTACTTTACCCCCAAGGATATTGAGCGCCTCCGCTTGATTCGCCGCCTCATGGAGGAGCTGAAGGTGAACCTGGCCGGCGTCGAGGTAATTCTCAACTTGACCGAACGGATCGAACTCCTCCAGCGCGAGGTGGAAGCTCGTCAAGAGCGGATGCGCGAGGGGTATGAGGCGGAACTGCGCCAGACGCGATCCAGTTATGAGGCGGAAATTGGGCGGCTCAAGGACATTATTCGGCGCGTAACCTCCCAAGTATGACCATCCGGCGTGTGAAACGCGGAGGAGCTTTTCGTGCGGCTGTATAACACGATGACTCGGCGGCTAGATGACTTCTTTCCTGGCCCCCTGGTCAGTCTCTATGTCTGCGGCGTCACCCCCTACGATACGACCCATCTCGGCCACGCGTTCAGTTATGTAAACTTTGATGTACTGATTCGCTTTCTCCGCCACATGGGCCACGAGGTACGGTACACCCAGAACGTCACCGACATCGACGACGATATCCTCCGGAAAGCCGGTGAACTCGGGGTGGCGTGGGATGATCTTGGCCGTGAGCAAACGGCGCAATTCCAGCGTGACATGGCCAACCTGAACGTACTCCCTCCCACCCACTATCCCAGGGCCACCGAGGAGATCCCCACGATGCAGTCGCTCATTGAGCGCCTTTTGGCGAACGGTCACGCTTACCTGTCCGGAAACAACGTCTATTTCAGTAACCGGACCGATCCCAGTTTCGGCGCTCTGGCCCGCTTATCGCGCCAGGAGATGGCCGCGCGCTTCGCCGAGACCGGCGACCTGCCCACCGATCCCAACAAGCGTGACGAACTGGACTTCGTCTTGTGGAAGGCGGGCGCGGATGGTGAACCATCGTGGCCCAGCCCATGGGGCGACGGGCGCCCCGGCTGGCACATCGAGTGTACCGCCATGGCTATTCGGTATCTCGGACCGCGGATTGACATCCATGGGGGCGGCGACGACTTGATCTTCCCTCATCATAGCTGCGAGATCGCCCAGAGCGAGAACGCCACCGGTCAGGCGCCCTTCTCCCAAATCTGGATGCACAATGCTCCTGTTCGCCTTGACGGGGTAAAGATGAGCAAGTCCCTTGGCAATCTGATTATGGTGCGGGAATTGACCAAGCGTTTCTCGGCCGATGCCATTCGCCTCTCCCTCTTCCGGCACCATTATCGCCAAACCTGGGACTATGACGAGGCGGAGTTGGATCAGGCGGCCCGGCTCGCCGCTGCCCTGGCCGAGAGGGCGGGCGACAGTTCCCCGCAGGCCGGGGATGGGGCGGCGGTCCGCGAGACCCGCCGGCGCTTCACCGCCGCGCTGGCCGACGATCTCGACCTACCCACCGCCGTTCACGCCCTAACCACCCTGGTCGCCATCCCCGGCGCCGAGGCGACCGAGGCGCTGCGAGAACTGGGCGGGGTCTTGGGGCTGCTCCTGGGATTCTAGACGCGCGCGCCTTCTGCTGAGAGGGTTCGCACTTTATGCGCGCCTTCAGGAGCCATGGAAAGGATGAGCGCATGGGCGGCCAAGCCAAGGCGGGCGGCGGCTTCGGTCATTGCCGAGGCCACCGCCTCCTCGCTCCCCGTACACAACGCAAGCACCGACGAGCCGGAGCCCGAGAGGGCGGCTCCATGGGCGCCGGCGGTGCGGGCGGCGGATATCGCCTCGTCCAAATAGGTGAAAATCTGGGCGCGCTGTGGCTGGTGCAAGCGATCTTCCATCGCCACCGCCAGGAGATCCCACCGCCGCTCACACAACGCCAGGGCCAGCAGAGCACAGCGGCCCCCATTGAAGACCGCGTCGGATCGAGAGATCAACGCGGGTAGGGTCTGGCGGGACTCCAGGGTACCTGCGAACATCTCCGGTACCAACACCACGGCGCGCAGATCCTCGGATGGCCGCAGACACAGAACCCTCGGGGTTCCGTTCTCCAGCACCCCAACCGTAAAACCGCCATAAAGAGCCGCCGCCACATTATCGGGGTGGTCTTCCAGGCTAAGGGCGATCGGAAGCAGCGCCTGGGGAGTCCCATCTAGGTGAAGGAGCGCGGCCGCCGCGACCAGCCCTCCTACGATCGCGGCGGCGCTACTACCCAGGCCGCGCCCCAGCGGTATCTTGTTTTTGAGGCCAATCTCACATGGAGGCAAACGGCGATTAGCCTCCTCGGCCAGCCTATGCATGGCAAGCAGGACCAGATTCCGGGCATCCCGCTCCAGGGTGTCCGCCCCCTCGCCCTCGATTTCCATGATCCGCGGGCAATCCGAACCGCCAAGGCGGATATCGATGGTGTTCCAGTAATCCAGGGCCAGGGCCAGCGAGTCAAAACCGGGGCCGAGGTTGGCGGAGGTCGCGGGCGCCACGACGCGGAGATCGGGCGAGGGTGCCGGCGGACGTACCGTCACGGACAGCGCCCCTGCCCTACCAGACTTGTCTGGGACAGGCGGGAAGGCTCAACAGCGGCACGAGCTTCGGACGAGCCAGACTCGTGGTCCCTGGCGGTCTCACGCAGAATTGACACACTCAGCCGGAGATACACTTCCGCCAGGCGAATGAGATCCTCCGTCGCCACGCACTCCTCGCCACCCTCCGCCCGCACCGGCGCCAAGCGCGGACCATGACAGACCGCCGGCACCCCGTGGGCGAGAAAGATCGGTATGTCACAAGGGACGCAGCAACCGCCCACCGGCAGATCACTCCCCCAGGCGTCGTGATATCCGGCTTGCAATGCACGGACCAGGGGGAGGGTCTGATCCAGCCAGAATGGTTGCCGGCCAACCCGCATGGTCACCAGAGCCGTCGCTCCACAGGCGGCGGCGGCCCGTCGAGCCACGCGCTCAATCTCGGCCCGGACGGATCGTTCCCCGCGCGAGGGACCATACCGCCAAACGCCCTGCACCCACGAGGATCCAGGCATCAAGTCGAACCGTTCTCCGCCCCCGATCCGGCCAACCACGATCGCCTCCGGGCCGGCCAATGAATCGCACTCCCCGTGCAGGGCTCGGTGACGCCGCCGCAGCGCCCCGCACAGCAGGTGCGCGGCATCGATAACCGTCACTTGCGGGCCGGAGGCCATCCCGAGTTCGCTCGGCGCGCTGAATACCACCTGGAACATACAGGAGCCCATGCCCGCGACCGGGACCATACGCGAGGGTCCGCTGGTGATTACCACCGCCTTCCCCACCACTCCCTGAGCGATCAGCCGCGCATAGTCCGCCGATTCTTCGCTCGGGTCACCCATGGGCCGGGCCAGGAATAGCAGCCCACCGCCTGGCAACGGCGAGTCGGTAGCCAGGATTCGGGCCGCCTCCGCCGCCGCGATCAAGCCGGCGGCACTGGATCCGACCGCGCGACCGTAGACGTGACCGTCAACCGAAAACGCTCGCCGGCGAACCGCGCCCGGCGAGGCAAGGTACCCAACGAATTGAAGGGCGGGCGCCCGTGTCGAGCCGGGAAACCCCGCCACCACGGCCGGCGCGACCAGTCCCTCTCGGCGGACGCTGGCTTCCACGGCTCCAGACGCCCGGAGGAGACCGGCATACCACTCGGCGGCGGCAAGCGCGCGATCATTCACGCTTTGCACGTTCGCGAAATCAACTAATAGCTCGCGCATTCTCGCACCATCAATCCGGTGGACAAGCGCGTTTACATTTTCCTGCATCCAGCGTTTTCGCCTCGGGCCGCTATAACTATTTGCCCATGGTATGACCAACCAGCCCGCCGCACAAGGCCCGCAAATTGGGTAGCATCCCCTTGCGCCGATTCCTTAGTTCACGGCCAAACCTACCTCCGTCAGATGGCCTCGTACCCGCTCACGATCGCTGGCTGAACGTAGGGCAATGAAGATAGTGTCGTCGCCCGCGACTGTACCTACCACTTCGTCGAAGGCACAGGCATCCAGGGTGATGCACACCGAATTCGCCATGCCTGGCGACGTTCTCACCACGAGCAGGGACGAGCTGTCGCCGAAGGCCAGGGGCACTTCCCTCACTATCCGCGCCAGCCGGCGACGGGCCTGCGCACTGTCATTCTGATTAACGGCCTCTGGGAGCGTGTAGACGACCTTGCCGTTCTGAATCGCCCGAACCAGACCAATCTCCACCATGTCCCGGGAAATCGTGGCCTGGGTGACCGTGGTGCCCTCCCGCCGCAGAGCCTCCACCAGATCCTCCTGAGTGTGCATGTCGCCCGCCGCGACCAGGCCGCGAATGATTCGCTGGCGGGCCAGCTTGGCGTCGCTTTTCATCGGTGCCTCAGCACCTCTCCCAGGACCGCCAGACCCTCGTCCACCTCGGCCGCGGTGATCGTCAGGGGAGGAACCATCCTGATCGTGGACGGCCCCGTACTGTTGACCAGGAGGCCACGCTCACGCGCCTGATTCACCAGGTCGGCGGCCCAGGGCTCCTCCAGGTCTATCGCGGCCATCAGGCCGCGGCCGCGGGCCCGAGCCAGGAGGCCGGTATCCCGCTTGAGCTTCCGTAGCCCTTCCAGCAAATAGGCGCCCGTGCTGGCCGCGTTCGCCATCAGGCCCTGATCCTCGATCGCGCGAAGAGTGGCGATGCCGGCGGCGCAGACCAGTGGACCGCCGGCCATCGTGGAGCCATGGTCGCCGGGCTCGAAGCTTGAGGCATCACCACTGGCCAGCGCCGCCCCGGCCGGCAATCCTCCGCAGAGGCCCTTGGCCAGCGTAACAATATCGCCCCGCACCCCATAGCTCTCGGACGCCAGATAGGTCCCGGTACGCCCGATCCCTGACTGTATTTCATCCAGAATGAGCAGGAGACCGCGCTCATCACACCACGCCCTGACCGCGCGGAGATACCCCGAATCGGCGGGATGGATTCCGCTCTCGCCCTGGATCGGCTCAAGCATCACGGCCACCGTCTCGTCGGTAGTTAATCGGCGAATCGCGTCCAGATCATTAAAGGTCGCGTGACTAAAGCCGGGGGGAAGCGGAGTGAACGGCGCCTGGTATTTTTCCTGACCAGTGGCGGCCAGCGCCGTGAGCGTGCGCCCGTGAAAGCTCTGGCGGGCGGTCACGATGGCGAAGGCCCCGTTCCGATGCTGTTTGCCGAACTTGCGAGCCAGCTTGATCGCGGTTTCGTTGGCCTCGGCGCCGCTATTGGTGAAAAAAACCTTCTCCATACCAGTCCACCGGACCAGCATCTCGGCGAACTCGACCTGGGGCCGATTGTAGTACAGGTTCGAGGTGTGCATGAGCTTCCCCGCCTGCTCGGTAATCGCCCGTGTGAGCGCCGGGTGCGCGTGGCCCAGCACGTTTACCGCGATCCCCGCCACCATATCGAGATAGCGGGTACCGTCCTCGTCCCACACATAGCACCCTTCGCCGCGCGCCAGGACGATGGGCTGCCGCTTGAAGGTAGGCATGTATACCTGGTGTTCCAGGGCCATCAATTCATTC
>DATBTL010000255.1:0-13460 GCA_036559345.1 Chloroflexota bacterium
CGCCAGACGGTCATCGGCCCCGAGGTATATGGGGACATTCTGGCCAACATGAAGACAATTGGGGTGTGACCATGGAAAACTATATCCGGTTCGCGCTTGAGGATGGCCGCCCCTTGCCGACACCGCGCGTGTTTGCCGCTGTCTGACGAGGCACGGCGGCGTGCCCACCAGATAGCGTGACGGGCCCCATCCGGTACGAAGGCGCGTCAGTTCGCGGCACACGCTCGGCATACCACTCGGTCCAGCGATCCGCCTTAGCGCCACCCACCAACACGATCACGGTCCGGCGCGAGTCGATCGGAAATAGTCGTTTATTATGCTGCTTCAGTATGCTGCTTCAGCGTGAAACTGGCGCGAGCACCTCGCCTCGGTGCTCGCGCCAGTTTCATTCTCTCCAGCCGCTCTGGCCGGACATTACTCCGCGGCTAAACTAGCGGACGGTAAATTCCTTGATCATGCCGAGCATGAAGTGAGGCTTGCTGGTTGGGGTATCCTGCATCGAGCAGGCGGCGATGTAGTCACCAGGCGTGAGGGTGGTCTCCAGCCAGTTGGTGCCGCCTTTGGCCTGGGGCGGCAGACCACCCACTTGGTCGGCCGGCGCCGCACCCTTCATGCCGGAGGCGAGGAATGCCGCCACATCGACCCTGGTTTTACCGGCATGCAGGCGCATCACTTGGAATTCGTGGGTCGAATCGCCGCTGTTGACGACCTGGAGGATGTCCCGACCGGCCGGAATCACGCTGGGAATCTCGTACCCCATATGGTGAGCCGTGTCCACCTCACGGACCGTCACCGTTGCCTTCGGCGGGGTGGTGGCGCCGTGACCTGGATGCACGGTGAAGAACAAAAGGCTGGGCTGAGGCGCGTTGCCCTGGATGGCCGAGAGATAGGTACCCGCCGTAAGCTTGATGGTCACTGCCGCGCTAGCTTGCGTATTGCTTTCCGCGCCCCCCACGAGGGTGGCTAGACCAAAGGCGGCGTTTGGATCCTTCTTGAGGGCTGCCTCGAACTTTGCCTGCGTGATCCCTGGATTCAGCCGGGCCAGCGTCAGGCTGCCGGGCTGGGCGCCATCCTTGAGCTGGAAGCGAATCAGCCCCGCGGTGAGGAGGGCCGGCACCTGCTCCGTGCCGTGAGCGGTATCGATGTGGACGGTGGGCGTGGCGAGGGACGAGCCGCGGGCTTGGACGCCGGACATAACCAGGCTGATAGCGGGCGCAAGCAATGCACCGGCCAGGACGAGAGATAGCTGTATAGAGATGTGGGGGATCCGTATGGAGTGTCGGGTGGTAGACGTGTGCATCGACGTGCTCTCCTTCTAAATGGTGCTGGTAATGAACCGTAGATCCCGATGCGGTACGAAGACGGCGCCGGTTGATGGTGACGAACGGCCCGCGCAGGCTTGAATCCTCGTTCGTCGCGACAGTCGTGCTCGCGTCTTGGCCCTGCTCCTAGTCTGTCGGTTACGGCGCGCTACCGCCACATACACTGTTGCCACAGTAGTGACACGCTTCGCGGCACACACGGGATACATAGGGTGGCAAGGCCGTGGCGCAACGGGTTGCCGGCGGGCGTAGCGGCGACCGTGACCTGAGGGAGACCGACGAGGCAGGGCTACGTCGCGACCGGATGAAACTCGGGCGTTATTGGCTACACGTCCCCGTCGGTCAGCGCGTACTCCACGGCCTGATCCAGCGTCATCTCCTGGCCTTCCGCGAATGCCTCCTCCCATGCCCTGTCGCCAAGGCGGGCGCGCGCGCGTTCGACGTAGGGACAATACTGGGCCCGTTCGGATGGCGAGAGCACGGCGTCGATGCGCTCGTGGAGGGCCGCCCTGGCGCCCCAAAGGCGGGCAGCCCGCTCCATCGTGCCGCGCCGCACGGCCGCGACGGTCGCTAACTCCAGGCCGAATGCGATGGGATGGCGGAAGCCAATCTCGTATACGCATCTGAGGCCATGGATCCAGTACGGCGCGGCCCGATCGGGCTCACCTTGATGCAGCGCGATTTGCCCGAGCGCCATCTCCGCTACTGCCGCGTGGGCTTGGTTGTTGTTTCTTCGCGCACGAGTGACAGCCTCCTCAAGCAGCGGAACGGCGCGCTCGTACGCCCGCAGGCTGATGGCGACGAGCCCGAGGTGAAAGAGTGTCCAGGGAAGAGCAGCCTGGTCATCCCGCTCCCGCTGTAGAGTCAATGCCTCGGTCAAAGGCGCTTCCGCGCGCGCGAAATCTGTCTGGGAATCCCCTCCGAGATGGGCGGCTACGCCCAGATTGACGAGAGCGGCATCGACGCCTTGAGTCCAGCCGTGCACGTGCGCCAACGACAGCGCCTGTTCACTATGACTCACCGTCGCTGGATAATCGCCCTGTTGAAAGGCGATAGTGCCGGCGCCTATCAGCAGAGGGATGCGTTCCGACACGGGAAGTTCCCATCCAGCGGCCAATGCTTGCTCCAGCCACCTTCGTCCTTCGCTAAGATTGCCCCGAACATGCCAGAAGCGAATGAGCGCGGCGGTGAGGCGAGCGCCGGACGCAACGTTGCCGCCAGTAAGGAACCACTGAAGCGCCGCGCGGAGGTTATCCTGCTCGCATTCCAACACATCGAGCCATCTCCCCTCCTCTGGTCCCGCGAGACGCGGCACAAGGTCCTCGGCCAGGGCCAGATAATACTCCGCATGAAGGGCGCGAGCCGCCGCCTCCTCCTCGCTGGCCGCCAGCCGCTCACGCGCGAAGGCGCTCATGGTCTCGAGCATGCCGACGCGAACCTCGTCACGCTGTTCTTCACGAACGAGTAAGCTCTTGTCGAGGAGTTGGCCGAGCAGGTCGACGATGTCGCCAGCCTCCGCCGCGCCGGAAGGAGGCTGACAGACCGCCTCGGCCGCTTCGAGCGTACACCCCCCGGCGAAAACCGCTAGCCGTCGGAACACGTATTGCTCGTGCTGGTCCAGCAATTCGTAGCTCCAGGCGATGGTGGCGCGCAGTGTCTTCTGACGGGCTGGAAGATCCTGCGTTCCGCCAATGAGGAGCGGCAACACGGGATCGAGGCGAGCGAGCAGGGCAGTTGGCCCGAGCAGCTTCATGCGCGCGGCCGCTAACTCGAGCGCCAGGGGTAACCCATCCAGCCGTCGGCAGATTGCCGCTACCGCCGCCGCGTTCGCGTCCGTCAGAGAGAAATCCGGCGCGGCGGAGCGAGCGCGCTCAATAAACAGCTGTATTGCCGCCACCCCACTGAGGTCACGCCCAGTCGGTAAGCGAGAGAGATCCGGCAGGGCCAGCGGATCAACCCGGTACTGCTGTTCCCCTCGCACCCGGAGTCCGGCGCGGCTCGTCACAAGCACAGTCAAGGCGGGACAGGCTTCCAGCAGGGCAATCACTTCTGGGGCCGCATCCTTCACATGCTCGAAATTGTCCAGCACTAGCAGCACTCTCTTGGCACCCACCGCTCGCCGCATCCCCTCCACCAACCGGCCACTTGTTTCTCGCAGGCCGAGAGCGCGGGCGATGGTCGACACGACAAACGCGGCGTGGTCGAGTGACGCCAGAGGCACAAAGACCACCCCATCAGTGAAGGTCGCGGTCTCGCGCTTCGCCGTTTGCACGGCGAGTCGAGTTTTGCCGACACCACCCGGCCCGGTCAAGGTGAGGAGCCGTGTGTGCGTCCGGCGCAGCAACGCCGCCACCGCGGCCAGATCGCTGTCTCGTCCAATTAATGGGGTGAGCGGTACCGGGAGGGGCGCGTACCGCGATACCTCATCGGACATCGATCCTCCGGTCGTGGTGGCGGCGGATCCCGGCACCGCCTCGGATCGCTGGGGGAGGGAGGCGAGGAATGCCGCGCGCTCGGAGCCAGAGAGATTGAGCGCCACGACCAGGCGCCGTACGGTGTCTGGATAGGGGCGACGCCGGACACCCCGCTCCAGCGCGCTGATCGCCCTGTCGGTAAGGCCGGCGCGCTCGGCTAGGTCCTCCTGGCTCCAGGCCGCCGCCACGCGATGCCGCCGCAGTAGTTCCCCAAAGGCGGGTTGCATGCGTTGATCATCCGTCATCGGTCCCGACCATAGCCTCATCCCTGTCATCTTATGCCGGCTATTCAGTCCTCTATCTACCATCGTATCGCCCATTGGCATACTCTGTCATGGTCCCAAGACAACACGCACAGGTGAGGAGTAATTTCGCGCCTGCGCGGCGACAGCGGGCAAAGCCACCATCGGTTCGTGGTGGAGTATGTAACAGCCTGGCATCGCGTGCTATTATATGCGAAACAGCGGGTCGGGGACGGGTCCCGCGGCATGGGAGGGCGAGTGAGGGGGGCGCCGGCGCTTCCGCTGGCGTGAGGATGGAGGCGGGTCGTGGAGAGCGAGCGGCACGATGGTGCCACCTCGTTCGGCGTGCATCTGCGCCGCTTGCGTGAGGCGGCGGGCCTCTCGCAGGCCGAGTTGGCCGAGCAGGCAGGACTGACCGCGCAGGCCGTGGGGGCGCTAGAGCGGGGAGAGCGCCGCCGGCCCTACCCTGAAACGGTGCGGCGGCTGGCCGACGCTCTCAGCCTCACCAACGACGCGCGGGCCGTGCTTATCGCCGCCGTGCCCCGGCCCGGCCCGCCATCGGATGGGAACTGGCCCAATCGGACGCACGCGACAGCGCCGACCAGCCTCCTCGGTCCGTCGAGCTTCCCGGCATTACCGGTCCCGCTGACGCCGCTGGTTGGCCGCGAAGGGGACGTGGAGGCAATCCTGGGGCTGCTGCGCCAGGACGACGTGCGGCTGTTGACCTTGATTGGTCCCGGCGGCGTGGGCAAGACCCGCCTCGTCGTCGCGCTGGCGCGGGAGGCCGCGGTTGCCGGACGCTTCCCCGATGGCGTCGCCTTCGTCCCGCTGGCGCCGCTGGCCGACCCCGCGCTCGCGCGCCCGGCCATCGCCCATGCCCTTGGCATGCGCGAGGTCAGGGGACACTCGTTGCGCGAGGCGTTCCAGGCGTTCCTGCGTACCCGACGGTTACTGTTAGTACTGGACAACTGCGAGCACCTGCTGGCGATCGCGCCCGCGTTCGCCGCCCTGCTTGAGGCATGCCCGGGGCTCGTGGTGCTGACGACGAGCCGGGCGCCGTTACATGTGCGCGGTGAGCGCGAGTACCCCGTGGCCCCACTCGCGCTGCCCGACCTCGCGCGTGTGCCGACGCCGGACGAGGTCGCCGCGGCGCCGGCCGCCCGGCTCTTTGTTGAGCGGGCGCGGGCGGCGAGCCCCACCTTCGCCCTGACCCGTGAGAACGCGACGGCGGTAGCGGCGATCTGCCGGCGACTGGACGGCTTGCCGCTCGCCCTGGAATTGGCGGCGGCGCGGGTCAAGATCTTGCCGCCCGTGGCGCTGCTGGCGCGGCTGGAGCGGATGCTGCCGCTGCTGGCGGACGGGCCGCGCGACCTACCCTCGCGCCAGCGCACCATGCGCGACACGCTTGCCTGGAGCTACAACCTGCTCGCCGCGGACGAGCAGACCCTTTTCCGGCAACTAGCCGTGTTCGCGGGCGGGTGGATGCTTGAGGCGGCCGAGGTGATCGGCGCGGAGAGCGAGATGGGAGCCGAGGGTGTGTTGCGGCGCCTCAATGGCCTGGTGGAGCAGTCGCTGGTGACGGTGGAGCAGGATGAGCAGGGAGCTCGGTTCAGTATGTTGGAGCCGATCCGCCAGTACGCGCTGGAGCGGCTCGATCAGGCGGGCGAGGCAGACGCCGCGCGCCGGCGCCACGCGCTGTTCTTCCTCTCGCTCGCGGAGGCGGCGCGACCACAGGTGAGGAGGAGACATCAAATCATCTGGCTCGCCCGGCTCGGGCGGGAGCACGATAACCTTCGCATGGCGCTGGCCTGGGCTATTTCCCTGCAAGAGGCGGAGGTCGCCGCGCGTCTGAGCTTCGCGCTCGAAGTGTTCTGGTGGATCCGGGGCTATCAGCACGAAGGTCGTCGCTGGATGGACCAGGTGCTCCTGATGCGGGACAGGCTCTCCCTCCACCTGCAATCCCGTGCGCTCATTGCCGCGTTGACCGCTACGTACGGTGAGGGCGACGTCGACACAGTCACGGGCTACGCCGAGGAACTGCTGGACCTGTCCCGGCAACTCGGGGGCGATCCGATCTCGGAGGCATTCGCCCGGGCAACATTTGGGCTTCTGGCGACCCAACGAGGTGACTACCAGTGCGCGGCACGGCACCTCGAGAAGACGGTACCACTCTTCCATGAGGCGGGCGACGAGGGCATGGCGTCGCAGGCATCTAGCTGGATCGGCACACTGCACCTCCTTCAGGGCGACGATCGCGGAGCGAGGCGCCGGTTCGACGAGGGGCTGGCACATGGACGCCGAATTGGGGATAGGCTCGGGATCTGCAATGCCCTGTTTAACCTTGGACAACTCGCGCTGTCTCGTGGCGAGTATGATGAGGCAGCCCGCTGGTTTGAGCAGGGGATTCAGCCATCACGCGACATGGGGGACAGGCCCAACATAGCCTACATCCTGGAAGGGTTGGGCGTCGTGGCCGGGCTGCGGGGCGCGGCTCACCGGGCAGCTAGATTGCTCGGGGCGGCCGATGGATTGATTGAGGCCGTCGGTGTGCGGGGACATACGTACTACCTGCCGTATCGAACCCGCTACGAGCACGCCATCGCCGCCGCGTCCGCGCGACTCGGCGCGCCAGCTTTCGAGGCGGCTCGGGCCGAGGGGCGACGTATGACCGTCGAGCAGGCAATCGCGTACGCCCTTCAAGGTGATGAAGCGTCGTAGCACAGAGTTCAACTCACCACCCGCACCATTCCCGCCACGCTCTCGGACAAGTCGCCGACCATGGCGCCCTTTGCCGAGGCGTCGATGAAGATCATTCCGGTTACGCGAGCGGCGGCGGACGGATAGCGCGCGATCTGGATCAGGAGATGGAAGATCCCGGTCGGGCCCACCAGCGCCCTGGCCACCGGCATATTGGGCGGCGCGTTCGGCCCTCCCAGGCTGATCGTCACTACCGCGCCCGGGGTGAAGTTGTTGCCTGCTACCCCCAACTCCTCGCCCAGATGAATCCTAGCCGCGCTCAGGTTCAGGTTGGGCGCCACGCTTACCGCGTACGGTGACCCGATGCGGAAGCTCCAGGCATGGGCTCCCCACCCACCCGCCGTGTCGGACCACTTGAGATAGGCGCTATGTATCCCGGCCCGGAGATGTCCGGCATAGTTGATCCGGTAGTGGCCCGCACCCCTGGCCACCACCAGGGCAGGGACCGCGGTGCCGTCGATCACCAACGATGTTCGCGCCAGCCGAGCCTTGGTTACGATGGTGAGGCTGGGCATTGGATCGGCCTGCACCGCTACGGCGGCACCCTCCCGCAACCCCTGTGACATGGCCGAGGAGAGGGCCGCGATCAGCACCGTATGCCATTGGCGGGCCGCCGCGTCCGGGTAGCTCGGAATAGCGATGCGCACCCTGAAGTCGCCACCGGGAGCAACCTGGACTCTGGCATAGACGCGCCCAAGCGTGGCCGATTGCGGACCATGCAAGCTGATCGCCACGCGGGCACCCGGGGTGAAGTGGTCGCCGGACACTAGCACCCGCTCCCCCAGATGGATGATTGGCTTGTCCACCGTTAGCCGGAGCGTCGAAATGGTAGGCGGCGTGATCTGGCCGGCATCCGCGGGCAGGCTGGCAGCCATGCTGGTAAGGCTCAGTCCACCAAGTAGCACCAGGCTACCGGTGAGTTTCTTGATTTGTCTCTTCACTGTGGGAACCCTTCTCGCAGGATCTCGGCAATATCCGCCCACATTTGGGTAGCCAGCGCCGGCTGTTCCGGCTGACCCGTGCCGCCTGTCCGCAACTGCCTCGTAAGATCGGTCATCGTCCGCATCGCCGCCCGCGCCATGGCAAGCCAACTACCGATATAGGCGGGATTGGCCGAGTCGAGATAGAGACTCGCCTCGCGTGTGTTGTGGTAGAGTTTCTCGCGCCGCTCGATCAGGCCCAGGCCGACCAGCGCCTCAAGGAAGTCCTCAACCGCGTCGTGACGGAGACCGAGCCCACGCCCCAGCGTAGAGGCGGCGCGGGGCTCCACGGCCAGCGCGGCGAATACTCCAAGCTCATCCGCGCTCAGGAGGATCACCGAACGCCAGAACGCCAGGGCATTCTCCAATACCCGTTCGGGCGTGACCGTGCCCTGATATGAGGGCGTCGGGAGAGGGTCCGGTCGCGGACCTTCGGAACGTGTGGACGTCATGGTTTTCTTCCTTTCTGGGTGTTTCCCTTCTTATGCCATAGGTTCCCGCGCCAAGGCGCGGCTAGGGGGGAGGCGAACGGCCGGCTCCTCGGGGTGGCGGCCCCGTGATTTCACAGCCGTGACGGGCCGCCACACTGATCAAGCGGTCGAGTGATGTCTCCGTGCCCGCCGCGCCGGCGGCCAGCGCCTGGAAGTACCCTTCGAATCCTGATGGCGTGAAGAGCGCCAGTAAGGAGGCGGTCTCGGAGACCACGGCGTAGCTATGCTCGACCCCTCGCGGGAGCAACAGGGCGGTCCCGGCGGGAGCGGATATCGCCGCCTCGCCGAGGTAGACCGTGAGCTCACCCTGAAGCACGTAGAGGGCCTCGTCCTCCCAATGATGGAGGTGACGCGGCGGCTCGTCGCCATGCGTCTCTTGCAACTCCAGTAAGGCGAAACGGCCGCCCGTCTTCTCCCCATCCAGAAGCACCCTGGCGCGCGGTCCGCCGGTCGAGCCGGGCGGCTGACCGCGCGTGCGTGCCTGGGCCTGTCTCGCGCGTGCCATGGTTGGATCCTGCTCTGTCATGGTGGAATCCTTCAGGGGTGGGCGGAATGATCGCTTGGAGGGAGTGAACCCAGAGTCAACGGGAGGGTAAGGCTGAAGGCGCCCGTGTACTGGCCGGCGCCCGTCGATGCATCAGCCTGAACGCGATAGGTACCGAACATCGGCAAGGCGACCATCCCGCGATAGCCCTGGCGGGTCGCGCTCAGGGTTGCCCGTACGGGCGGCATGGCCATCTCGGGCATGGTGATCACCAAAGTGACCTGGCCGCCCCACGCAACCTGTCGTCGAGCAGGCATGATATTCAGGCTCATGGTATTCAGGCCCGGCAGGCTCGGTGAGATTGTGCCGTTGAGCGTCGCATTATCAGCGATGGCGCCGGAGAAAAATACAGTTTGCCGGTTCGGGACAAGGAATGGATCAACTGGCGTCGCGAGGGTCGGGACAGTGCTTGGGCGCGAGTTCGCGCTCGTCATCCCCTGTACGCCGATGCCGGCGCCGATCAGAAGCAGACTCATGCCAAGCCCCACGAAGCTCCAGGGGATGCGGTATGGGCGGAGTGAGAAGATCATCGCATGCTCCTTGCTGGGAGCCCCGACCGTGATCCGCGGTGACTACCGCGGACCAGGGCCGGGGGTTCCACGCTTGTCCCGGCTAGGGCAGCACGGTGATCGTGCCGTCCATGCCGGGGTGGACCAGGCAATCGTAGCCGTAGGTACCGGGCTTGGTGAAGGTCAAGGTGTACCGGGCCGGTCCGTTCCCTTGCGGGGTCAGGAAGCCGGAGCTCACGTAGCCCGTCCCATCGTAGCTATGGCCACCGAAGGGCAGCGCCGCCTTGGGGTTAATGGTGAGCAAGGGCGGCCCCACCTTCTGGGGCACCGGCACCACGAAGTGCCGTTCGATCTGGATCAGTTCCGCGTCCGGCGCGAAGGTGACAGTGTGGAAGGCGCCGATCCAGGTCACCGAGTCGCCGGCGTGGATGGTCAGGCTCCTGGGGGTGAACATATCGCCGCCATTGGTGGCCGAGTCCTGGGCCGAGCCCATGGACACGACGTAGGCATGGCCGGCGGTGGGGCGAGGATGCACGATCACCTCGCCGCCCATGCTCAGCTCGGGATGGCCGGGGACGTAGTGCAGCAAGCAGTAGTAGCGATAGGCGCCGGGCTGGGTGAAGGTGAGACTCCAGCTTTTCCCCTTGCCGGCCAGCAAGCCCGAGTTGGCGAAGCCGCTGCCGCCATAGGTCGCGCCCATGGTGGGGAAGGCGGCCTGGCTATTGAAAGCGATCAGCGGCGGCCCAGCCTTCTGGGGAACCGGCCCCAAAATCCCGGCAGCCAGCGTATCGAGCAGCTTCGCGGGACCGAAGCTGACCGTGTGGGGTTCGAGGTCGCCGCCGACCTTCCAGGTGACCGTGTCGCCGACATAGATTTCCACCACTTGCGGGGCGAAGATATTGGCCGCGCCGCCCCGGTCGCCGAAGCCCGCCGTGACCGGATAGGTCGCGGGCGCGGTCGGGGCGGGAGCCGTGGCCTTCTGGGTGATCGCCGCGCGGCTGATCCCCGCTCCACCAAGGCTCACCGCCACCAGGGCCGCCAATACGATTGATCGTGAGCGTCGCATGTGTCTGTATCCTTTTCTCTCTGGTTCTACTTACTCATACCCGCCCCGCTTGCGCAAGCAGGCGCTAGGTCGTTCATCAGGGCTCAGTTTCTGGTGGCCACCACCTCCTCTCGATGCGCGGGCTTGATATTCTGGTTGTTCCGGAACAGGTTGGTGGGGTCGTACCGCGCCTTGATCGCGGCCAGCCGAGCGTAGGTTGCCGGCGGGTACGCCTCGCGGATCCGTGACTCACCCTCGTCACCCAGGAAGTTGGCGTACGCACCCGCGGAGTAGGGTTGCAGCGCCCGCCAGACCTGTTCGGTGCGGCCGCGTAGCTCGGACGGGTCGGCGTCGGCGGGGCCCTGGTGCATGGCCGTGATCCACACATGCTTGTCACGATGGGCGAAGGCGGTAGCGTCCATCGGCACCCGACCCAAGGCGCCGCCCAAAACACGGACCTGTACGATCGTGCCGGGGGACATGACGGCATGCGTCTGGTCGACAACCGTCTTCAAGGCGCCCTCGTCCAACTCCGGCAAGAACAACGAACGCAGGTGGACCTGATGACCGGGAACGGCGGCCTCCGCCGTGAGGGCGAACATCGCCGGGTAGGGCATCGGCCCGATCACGTCGGCGATCGGCGCTCCCAATTCGCGGAGCGGCGCCACCACTCGTGCGCCCTCCGCGGGGTCGCCGACGTAGCACACGGCGATGATGACCACGGGGGCGCCGTGCCGGTCCGGAGGGATGAAGGGCACGGGCGGGGCGGGCATGATGAAGGCGACCGTGGTCAACTCGTCCGGCGCCGCGGCCGCGATCCGCGCATAGGCGCGCAGCACGTCCGCCATCTTCGCTGCCTCCGATGCATCGTAGAAGACCGCCCCTCCGAACACCATGCCGCCCGCGTGCAGGTCAAACTCAAAGGCAGTGGCGACGCCGAAGTTGCCGCCCCCGCCGCGGAGACCCCAGAACAGCTCGGCGTGCTCCGTCGCGCTCGCGCGCAAGAAGTGGCCCTCGGCGGTCACGAGATCCACGGCGCGTAGACGGTCGATAGTGAGGCCGTACGCGCGTGCCATCCAGCCGATGCCGCCGCCGAGGACCAGCCCGCCGACGCCAACCGAGCTCGTATCGCCCGATGTGAGGGCCAGACCATGGGGCTGCAGGGTCTCGGCCACCTCACCCCAGGTCAGGCCCGGCTCGATCCGCGCCACTCGCTGGACCGGATCGATCACGATCCCTTTCATCGAAGAAAGGTCGATCACCACGCCTTCGTCGCACGCCGAGTGGCCGGCGACACTGTGGCCACCGCCGCGTACCGCCAGGGGTAGGCCCCGCGCGCGGGCGAAGCCGATGGTGGCGCTCACGTCGGCCGCGCCGGCGCAGCGCACGATCAAGACCGGCCGCCGGTCGAACGCGGCATCATGGATCGCGCGCGACCGCTCATACTCCTGGTCACCCGGTTGGATGAGTTCGCCCCGCAGGCGTGCCCTTAAGTCCGCGACACTCGCATCCCATGCTTCCCATTTGTCGGCTAATACTTTGTCGGCCAATGCCATGATGTTCGCTCCTCCTCGTTCGGGCCCGCCCCCGCGCGAGCCATCTATCGGTTGCCGGCCGCCCCGCCCTGGCTGGCGGTCTCCCCGGCGGTTTCCGCTGGTGTATCGGGCACCCTTCGCTCGGGCAGTACCGACGTTACCAGTCTGGGCCAGGCAGGCCGCCGCGGACAGCGACGGAGGCTGTACAGTGACGCGACAGTCCGAAGTGTTGTGGACTGTGTAGGTATTCCAGCCTCATTGGCGGTGGGCCGGCTCGTGCTACACTGGGTCCAGATTGGGGATGGCGCGGCCGCGGACAGGGCATATACGGGTCGGCGAGGAGAGGTAGGCCATGCGGACCTTGGGGGACGATCAGGCCGATCCGTTCGGGGCGCGGCTGCGGCGGCTACGCGAGCAGGCGGGGCTCTCTCAGGAGCAACTGGCTGAGCGGGCCGGGGTGAGCGGGCAGGCGATCGGCGCCCTGGAGCGGGGGAATCGGCGCCGCCCCTATCCGGCCACGGCGCGGCGGCTGGCCGATGCCCTCGGGTTATCGGCCGAGGAACGAGACGCGCTCCTGAGCGCCATCCCTCGGGCCGGCCGCGGGGTGGGGCAAAGTACGGCAGCGGTAGCCGGCCAGGAGCGCGCCAAGGATCTCGGATCACCCGTCTTCTCGAACCTGCCGTCGCCCCTGACGATCTTGGTGGGCCGGGACGCCGATCTCGATGCCATCACCAGGCTGCTGCATGGTGGTGTACGCCTGCTGACCCTGACAGGCCCAGGCGGGGTCGGCAAGACCCGACTGGCAATCCAGGTGGCTGCCAACCTGGGATCGGCGTTCGCGGACGGGGTAACGTTCGTGCCGCTTGCCTCGATAGCGGACGCGGGGTTCGTGCTCCCCACCGTGGCCCATGCGCTGGGCCTGCGCGACGCCGGTGAGCAGCCCCTGGCCGAGATGCTCAGCATGGCGGTGGGTGACCGGCAAGCCTTGCTGATTCTCGACAACTTCGAGCATGTCTTGTCGGCTGGGCCGGAGTTCGCGCTGCTCCTGGAGCGCTGTCCCCGGCTGGTAGTTCTGGCGACCAGCCGGGCGCCGCTCCGGCTGCGAGGAGAGCGCGAGTATCCGGTGGCGCCCCTGGCCCTGCCTGATCTCTCGCGTGTACCGGCCCTGGAGGAGGTGGCCTGCTCGCCGGCGGTACGGCTCTTCGTCGAACGAGCCCAGGCGGTAAGGCCGGATTTCACCTTGACGGGGACGAATGCCTCGGCGGTGGCGGCGATCTGCCGGCGGCTGGACGGCCTGCCCCTGGCGCTGGAGTTGGCCGCGGCGCGCGTCAAGCTCTTGCAACCGACGGCGCTGCTGGCGCGGCTCGACCGCGCGCTGCCGCTGCTGGTGGGCGGAGCGCGCGACCTGCCGGAGCGGCAGCAGACCATGCGCGCCACGATCTCCTGGAGCTACGACCTCCTGGACGCTGGCGAGCAGGCCGTGTTCCGGCAGTTCGCGGTGTTCGTCGGCGGATGCGCGTTAGAGGCGGCAGAGGCGGTGTGCGTCGCGGTGAATGGTTCG
>DATBTL010000256.1:0-6911 GCA_036559345.1 Chloroflexota bacterium
GTCGATGGGGTTGGCGCCCATCGTGGTAAAGACTATCTTCCGCACCCTGCGCGAGATTGCCGCCGAGGGCACCACGGTGCTGCTGGTCGAGCAGAACGCGCGGGCCGCGCTCCGTCTGGCCTCGCGCGCCTACGTCCTGGACACCGGGGCGATCACCGCCGAGGGTCCATCGGAAGCCCTGCTTCGCGATCCCCGGCTCCTGGCCAGCTACCTGGGAACCGAGTGACGGATTCAGACCGGCTTGGGTTCGGGGCCTGCCTGCAACGAGGCAACATAGATTGGGCATCCAAGATCTTTCGCCAGGTGGCTATGCACGTCGGGATGCAGCAACTGACCAAAGGCATGAGGGCGCCGGGCTCCCATCACCAGGCCCAGGGCCCCGGTTTCCCGCACCGCCTGCTCGACCGCGTGCCACACCTTCCCTTCGCATACCCGGCGCTTGATCACGGGAACTGCCTTGCCCATGCCCGTGTATTCCGCCCGAAGAGCCTGCTCGGCAAGCTCTAGCAGTACGGTCGCCGCCTCCTCGGTTTCAGCGACCGGGAAGCCGCGAGCCGCCATGGCGGCGCCCGAGATCAGATACGGGTTAAGTACATGGAGCAAGGTGATCTCGGTGGCGCCGAGCGTATCTCCCACATGGGCCGCTTCCACGGCGACAATGCTGGCAGTGGAGAAATCCTCCACCGCGACCACCAGGCGCTTCGTCTCGGACATAACTATCCTCCCCAGAGCTACGCGAAGCGATGATAGGTAGTACATGCATGATAGAGGGCGGGGGAGGGAATGTATAGAGCCTGCTATCCTTGTACACCGAAATGTTGTACAATTTCGTGAGTCGAAGGGAGTGGGTCATGGCAAACGCACGGGCATTGCAGGTGCCTGCGTCTCATGCGGGTGAACGAAAGCGTGCGCGCTTGGATATTAGGGCGAGTGTAACGCAGAAGGCGCTGATTGAGCAGGCGGCCGCCATGGAAGGGCGAAGTGTCTCCGACTTCGTACTTACGCATGTGCAACCGGCCGCCGAGCGAACGATCCGGGATCAGCGGATCCTTGAATTGTCGGAGCGGGATAGCGCCGCCTTTATCGAGGCGTTGCTCAATCCTCCGGAGCCGAACGCACGGCTTCGCGCGGCGTGGCAGCAGTACAAGGGCAGATGATCGAACGTGACTGAGAGTTTCGTAATAGAGCCGCTTGGCAACCACCATGGCCGGGCGGCTTTTTCATGCGGCGAGGCGGCCCTTGATAACTACCTGCGCGAACGCGCTGGTCAGGAGCATCGGCGGAAGGTAGCAGCCGTTTTCATCCTGTATGAGACGACCGCCGCCGTCGTTGCCGGCTTCTACACACTTAGCATGTATGCGGTGAGATCGACCGAATTGCCCGAAGCGTTCCGGCGGAAGCAGCCGCGCTACGAACAACTCCCGGCCGCGCTAATCGGGAGGCTCGCAGTCGATGTGCGCTTTGGGGGCCGTGGCTTGGGTACCCGCTTGCTGATGAACGCACTCCAGCGCAGCTACCAGGTCACACAGGAAGTCGCCGCGGTGGCGGTGGTGGTCGAGGCAAAGAACGACCGGGCGCGCCAGTGGTATGAGTCCTTCGGCTTTGAGTCCTTCCCCGATAGCCCGGATCGGCTGTTTATGCCGATGGCCACGATCGCTAAGCTCATCTCGGGCCCGTAGCCTCCACTACCGCCAAATTCGTGGGCGCGGGCACAACGCGGAGGCGCACCCACATCCGAAAAGTAGCTTGCGTACTCACCCTCACATTTGGTACACTCACACTATACCAGTAGGTTTCCCCTCCCCGGCACGAGCCGGTACGTGGCGCGGGAACCATATGGGAGGTTTGAACCAGTGCGGCGACGCTACTGGGGAGGCGATTGTACGGCGGTCGATCTGTTTCCCGACCGCTGTTATGGCTGAGGCAGCACTCTGCCCTGGGCAGATAGCCGCCCGCCCGCTTACGGACGACACCACTGCGCGTCCGTGCCCTTAATACCTCACCATAGCGAAAGAGTAGTTTACTCATGGCTGCTGATCCCGCCATTTTGCGGGCCGAATCACTGCAACGTGAATTTGGCCGTCATTCGTGGTTGCATTTCTCCCGCATGAAACCGTTAATCGAACAGGGCGCCTTCATCATCGACCGCGGTGAAGGTTGTTATCTTTGGGATACCAACGGAAAGCGCTACTTCGACGGGCTTTCCGGGCTCTTTACCGTGCAAATTGGCTACGGACGCGAGGAATTGGCCGACGCGGCCGCCGCCCAGATGCGGCGCCTGTCCTATGGGAGCCATTTCAGTTACGCCAACCAGCCCAGCATCGATCTGGCCGCCCGGATCGCCAACCTGGCCCCCGATCCCCTCAACCGCGTCTTCTTTACCGCCAGCGGTTCCGAGGCAGTGGAAACCGCGCTCAAAATGGCGCGCCAGTATCATAAGCTGAAAGGCGCCTCGGGCCGGTATAAGACGATCTCCCGCCGAATGGCCTACCATGGCACGACCATGGGGGCGCTCAGCGTCAACGGGATCCCCGCCCTCCGCACTCCCTTCGAGCCGTTGGTGCCGGGCGCCCGCCATGTCCCCAACACCAACTGCTACCGCTGCCCCGGCCAGGGCGCGAACGGCGCCTGCTGCAACCGCTGCGTCACCGACATTGAGGAGTTGATCAATTTCGAGGGGCCGGAGACCATCTCGGCGATCATTATTGAACCGGTGCAAAACGCGGGCGGCTGCCTCACCCCCCCACCGGGCTACTTGCAAGCGGTGCGCGCCCTCTGCGATCGGCATGGGATCGTCTTCATCAGTGATGAAGTGATCTGCGCCTATGGCCGGCTAGGGACCATGTTCGGCCATGAGAAATACGACTATGTGCCGGACATCGTGACCATGGCCAAGGGCCTTTCCAGTGGCTATCAGCCGATTGGCGGCTGCCTGGTCCGCGACGAGATTGCCGATCCCTTCATGGACACCGACACCCATAGTTTCACCCATGGCATCACCTTCGGCGGTCATCCGGTGGCGGCGGCGGTGGCGCTCAAGAATATCGAGATCATGGTGGAAGAGAAGGTGGTGGAGAACGTCGCCGCCAACGAAGCCTACTTCCGCGGTCTCCTGGAGGATCTCAAGAGCCGGCATGCCTGCGTCGGTGATGTCCGGGGAGCCGGCTACTTCATGGCCATGGAATTAGTGAAGGACAAGGACACGCGCGAATCGTTCAGCGACCAGGAATCCGAGGAACTCCTCCGCAACCATCTCAGTGTCCGCCTCGTGGAGGAAGGGCTGATTTGTCGGGCCGAGGATCGCGGCGAGCCGGTGATCCAGCTCTCCCCGCCTCTGATCGCTACCCGAGCCCAACTGGGCGAAATGGCGGATACCCTGGACCTGGTGCTTGGCGAGGTGGATAAGCGCTTCCGCCAGACCAGCCCGATCCGCATCGTGCCAAAGCCTGACGCGCCGGCGCGCCTGGCCCAGTAGCAAGCGTTTGGAGGCAGGGAACCGAGTGCCGCTCGGTTCCCTGCCTACCCCGATTGCCGATTGGCCGTGCCTCCTTTCCCCACCGGCGTATTTGACTGGGCCCTATTCCGGCCCTATGATTCTGGGGAGGAAAGGAGGTGTCCAATGCCCAACTCAGCAACCCGGATCGTGATCGCGGATGATGAGCCGCTCATCCGCATCGATCTGCGCGAAACTCTTGAGAGTCTGGGCTACGAGGTGGTTGGGGAAGCGGCCGATGGGAAGCACGCGGTGGAGTTGGCGCGGACCTTCCGTCCCGACATCGTGATCATGGATATCAAGATGCCGGAGATGGATGGAATCGCCGCTCTTAGGATCCTAACGGAGGAGAATATCGCCCCAGTCCTGCTGCTCACCGCCTATGGCGAGGGGGAGCTGGTGCAACAAGCAAGTGACGCCGGGGCGGTCGCCTATTTGGTGAAGCCGTTCCGTCAATCGGATCTGCAGCCGCAAATCGAGGTTGCCCTGGCCCGCTTCGGCGAGCTACGGACCCTGCGCGCCGAACTGGACGACGTGCGGGAAGCCTTGACGGTGCGGAAGTTGGTCGAACGGGCCAAGGGTTTGCTGATGGAAACCCAGGGTCTGAAGGAAGCCGAGGCATTCCGCCGCATCCAGAAACTGAGCATGGATACCCGCAAGTCGATGAAGGAAGTAGCGGAAGCGATTCTGCTCGCCCACCAAGCGACCAAATCTTCCTGATCGGACCTGCAAACCCCATCCCCCGAGCGGGATCATTCACTTGCCCACGGGAATGATGACCCGGATACGCGCCAATGACGGCGCGATCGTACCGCGCGATGTCGCGCCAGTCCTCCGCCAGCGCCGGCGAAAATCGTGTCGAGCAAGGTGGCTCCGCGTGTTTGGCGCTAGTACTGTGTGTGGAGGATAGTGCGTGAAACCCGACGAAGTGATGAAGTTCGCCCAGGACAACGGCGTGAAATTGGTGGACGTGAAGTTCACCGACCTGCCCGGTACCTGGCAGCACTTCACGGTCCCGATGACGGCGTTCAGCGCCGAGACCTTCGACGACGGGCTGGGCTTTGACGGCTCCAGCATCCGTGGTTTCCAGGAAATCAATGAGAGCGACATGCTCTTGTTGCCCGACCCCAATACGGCCCATATGGACCCGTTTCATGCCGAGCCGACGCTCTCGGTCATTGGCGACGTGGTGGAACCGTTGAGCCGCGTCCCCTATTCCCGCGATCCGCGGTACATCGCCCGCAAGGCCGAGAAGCTGGTGGCCTCATCCGGGATCGCGGACGCGGCATACTTTGGCCCCGAGGCCGAGTTCTTTGTGTTTGACGACGTGCGCTTCCAGTCGTCGCCACACAATATGTTCTTCGCCATCGACTCCGTGGAAGGCCACTGGAACAGCGGGCGCGACGAAGGCGGGAACCAGGGGTATAAGATCCGCGGCAAGGAAGGCTACTTCCCGGTCTCGCCCCACGATACCCTGGGTGATCTCCGCGGCGAGATGATCCTGACCATGGCCGAGTATTTCGAGATCGACGTGGAGACCCATCACCACGAGGTTGCCAGCGCCGGTCAATGTGAAATCGACATGCGCTTCGATACCCTCCTGCGCATGGCGGACAACATGCAGGCGTACAAATACGTAGTGAAGAACGTGGCGGCCCGCAATGGGAAGGTGGCCACCTTCATGCCCAAGCCGCTTTTTGGCGACAATGGCTCGGGCATGCATGTGCATCAGAGCCTCTGGAAGGGCGGCAAGCCGCTGTTCTTCGACGAGGGCGGGTACGCGGGACTGAGCAAGATGGCGCTTAGTTACATCGCCGGTCTGCTGCTGCATGCCCCGGCGATCCTGGCCTTCGCCGCCCCCACCACCAACTCCTACCGCCGGTTGGTCCCTGGCTTCGAGGCGCCGGTAAACCTGGTCTTCTCCGCCCGCAACCGGAGCGCGGCCGTGCGCATCCCCATGTATTCCAACAACCCCAAGGCCAAGCGGATCGAGTTCCGTCCTCCAGACCCCTCGGCCAACCCCTATCTCACCTTCGCCGCGCTCCTATGCGCGGGTCTGGACGGGGTACGCCGGGGCCTGGATCCGACCAGGGAGGGCATGGGGCCGCTTGATCGGAATATCTACGAGATGAACCCCGAGGACTACGAGAAGATTCGCTCGGTGCCGGGCAGCCTGGACGACGCGCTGATCGCCCTGGAGAACGACAACGAGTTTTTGCTCGCCGACGGGGTGTTCACGCCCGACGTGCTGGACACCTGGATCGGACTGAAGCGGGCCACCGAGGTGGACGAGGTGCGCCTCCGTCCCACCCCGCATGAGTATCACCTCTACTTCGACGTGTAGGATCTATCCTTCTAGACAGGGAAACGGGGCCGGATGCCTGGTGGCATCCGGCCCCGTTTCCCTGTCTAGATCGGGAGTCTACTGGGCGGATTCGTCCGCATCGGCTTCATTGGACGCCTGGGCCGCCCCACTGGGGACGGCGGTGGGCACGGAAGCGCCGGTATCGGAAGTCTCGTGCTTCACCTCGATCCAGTTCTCCTCGCCAAAATCCTCATCATCATCGTCGCCATTCCGCCCACTGAAGAAGGCGATCGCGGCCCCGATCACCAGGCCGATCAAGAGGAACCGGAAGAATCCGCCGCCCCCCTTATGGGATTGCTCGTCCATGTACTCCCGCTCGTCCGTTGTATCCGCCGCGGCCCCTGTTTCGTCGGTCATCAGACTCCCCTTCTCCCTCCGCCGATTCCCTGCCGTGGCCACGCGGCAACGACATTGGGCGGCATTTACCTCAATGCTTGGCCAGGCGTCATTTCCACCACATGCAACTCCGGATTCTCGGCGCGCAGGGCGTCGGGCGTCCCGGTAAGGGCGGGAAACGTCCCATAATGCATGGGAATCACCGTGGAAACCCCGAGCAGGCGGGCGGCCAGCGCCGCCTCACGGGGCGACATGACAAATCGATCGCCAATAGGCAGGATGGCCAATTCGGGCCGGTACAGATCACCGATCAGCTTCATATCGCCAAAGACGGCGGTGTCGCCCGCGTGATAGAGGCGGAAGCCGTTCTCGAATTCGATCACGTAGCCCACGGCCTCGCCGCCGTAGACAATGCTGCCGTCATCATCGGTGATGCCGCAACTATGGTCGGCATGGACCATGGTGATCGAGATGTCGCCGATCCGAATGGTCCCGCCCTTGTTCATGGCCTCGGTGTTCTTGACACCTTTCCGCCCCATCCAGTCGCAGAGCTCGAAGATCCCCACCACGATGGGCGACGTTGCCTTCGCGGTGGCCACGGCGTCACCGATATGATCGAAATGGCCGTGCGTACACAGCATCAGATCAATCGCGGTTTGGGTTTTCTCGCTCTCGGGACAGCGAGGATTCCCCGCCAACCAGGGATCGATGAGTAGG
>DATBTL010000257.1:0-6652 GCA_036559345.1 Chloroflexota bacterium
TCCATGGCGAAATGCTTGAACTCCTCGCCCTGCGCGTCCGCCATGATTGCCTTCGCCTGCGCGTCTTTTTCGACCGACATTCGTTGCTTGTACCAGTTGATCGCTTCGGCTTCCTCGATCATGGAGACAATCATGCGCGCGAACGTCCGGGTCTCATCCGACAACTCGTTCGCCGGCTCGTGATACTGTTCAAATCCCATGGTGGCGCCCCTTTCTACATTCTCTATTTATGCTTGTTGTGTCACTTCAACCACCCAGAACCCCTTTCGTTCAAGCTGGAGAACAATGCCTTGCCGGAGCTGCTCGGCAGGGACCAGGGCCTGGTCGGTCCAGTGGCCAAGGAGGCTGTCGTACATCCTGAGGTTGTAGGCGCCGCTCACCTCGGTCTCCACCAACAAGGTGGTGACTATAGTGCGGTCAAGGGTGTTGCCGGCGAAGAGCAGCATATTGTCGCCCTGGCGCAGCCCCATGGCCACGGCGGCATCGCCGATCGCCTGGACTTGCGGGGAAATGTCTTCCTCGTAAGCCACATAGGATGCCGACTCCTGGAAGTGGTGGTTAGTAAATATGCGAAGGTCGGGCGCGCGCACCGCGAGCCAGGCCAGCGTTCCTCCCCGATAGGGGAGGTTTCGGACCCCCAACCATTTCCATTCGGGCGCCAGTTTCGGATAGATCCGTGGGATACCGGTCGAAAGGTCCAGGCCCGCCGCGCCCTCGATCGCCGCCCACAGGTAGCGCGGAGGGAACCAGGGCGAGAGCATCATCCCCTCGTTGACCAGCGTCTCGCCATGGAGCCATTCCGAGAATTGTCCCGGCACCGTGTTATTTTGCCGGGGATCGCGCGAGTAGTTCTGGAAGCTCGTGCCCAGGGCCTGCGCCATATGGGAGGGGCTGAAGCGCGCGATGGCAAAAGCATACCAGAAGGTTACCCCAACCCATACCCCGCCCATCAATCCGTACGCGGGTTCAGGACCGGGACTGTAGTTTGGCGCGTCGCGCGGGGTCGTGCGGATCCCGGCGTCAGTCCAGAAGTCATCGCTGCTCAAGCGGCTGACGATCCGCGCCGCTACCTCGTCCGGCGCCACTCCGAAGATCACCGGGAACACGAGGTCCGAGGTGACATCACTCCGAGTCTGACCATCCAGATCGATATTCAGGTAATACAGCCCGTTCGCGGGGTTGTAGAGCTGGGTGTTGATCGCGGTCTTGAGCGCTTCCGCCTCGGCGGAAAAGGCGGCACTTTCGTCGTGCCGCTCAAGGACGCGGGCCATATGGGCAACGGTCCTCAAGGCGGCGACGCACTCCGAGTTGACCTCGGTGGTGGCGCCCGAGAGGCGGTAATCCTTGATCACGTTGCGCCAGCCAACGATGCCCCAGTCGGATTCGCCGGTCGCCGTACACCAGACCAGACCCTGTTCGTTGCGCTGCGAGAGAATGTACCGGGCCGCTTTGGCGGCGCAGGGGTAGACCTCGCGCAGGAATTCATCGGAACCAGTGGCGGTGTAATGATGCCAGAGGGCCAGAATGAGCAAAGGGGTGTTATCGTTGATATTGAGGCCGTAATCCTCGCTCTTGCCGGTGCGAATATCATAGTATTCAACGATCAGGCCGCTGGGCTCCTGCAGGCGGACATAGGCGAGGAGCGACTCGCGGGCGAACTCCGGGGTCAGGTAGTCGGCGCCATAGCCGAACCAGGCGGTATCCCGGCCTACGCTGTTGTTCGAGCGCATGGGATCGTTGACAAAGCACCACCCAGTTTGGGTCTTGCATTGGACACGCAGCATGTTGGCCTTGGCCCAGAGTACGCCGCGATTTACCGCCGCGTCCGGAGTGAGCACCACCGAGCGGCCCAGCACCTCGTCGTAGTAGGCCCTGGTCCGGGCCAGCGCGTCGTCCGCGTTCGGACACGATCGGTACGTCGCCGTGGCGCCAGAGCGTCCCTCACGCGAGAAGCTGAGGAGGTAATTGAAGGTAACTCGCGCACCCGGCTGGATCGTATGGGACAGATGGAGGACGCCAAGATTGTCGCCAGGGGAGCACTCGGTGGAACCCGAAAGGAGCCCAGGCCCACGCATCCCCACCGCTTTGGCGTAATCCAGGGTCGTCTCGTAACTGGTGGGCGTTTCGGAGCAGCCAAACACTCGCACGAGGTCCGAATCGGACTGATTCCAGGCCAGTAAAGCCCCAAGCCGTTTGTCGAACGCGGCTTTCAGGTCATGCGGGGTGCTGCCACGAAGTTGGCAGAAGGCATAGGTGCCGATGTGGGCCTCTACACCGCTCTCATTGCGCAATTCCACCGTGTAATAGACGGCAGGCGGGTCGACCGAGCCGTCGCTTCCCGGCTCTCCGCTCAGGACAAAAATATTCTCATCTACCTGTACCTTGTTCTGAAGCTTAAACGCGCGTCTCTGATGCTCCGGATAGAGCGTGAAGGTGCCCGTCTCGACCGGAGCCAATTGCATGCCGGTTTGTTCATCCCAGTGATGCAAGACGAGGGAGCCAAACACGGTTATCCCGGCCTCGATGCTGTAAATCTTCTCGATCGCGCCCGTTCCCTTGATCAGGGTGCAGACAGTAGGGCCACCTAGCATGCTCCCCACCGCCATTTCGTCGTCGGCGATCGTGTAGCCCGCGTCCCTCGCACTGTGGCCTATCTCCTGCGCAATCGCCATTCCGTCCTTGCTCTCCTCCCATATAACTGGTGATCAGGGTTGACTCAGGCGCCCAGGAAGGCTTCCCGCCAGGCTCGTTCCAGACCGGCGCGGCTCTCCGTAATTACCCACGAGAGGTCCGCGCTCCAGAGCGGATCTGGGACACCGCTGGAGAAAATTTCCACGCTGTACGCGCCCCGGTAGCCGCTCTCATGCACGGCCCGGAGCAGCGGGGCCAAGGGAATCTCGCCTTGACCCACGATTAGTCGATCTTGAAATGACCGCGGGGTCCGCCAATCACTGACCTGCACCACGAATATCCGGTTACCACACGCGGTGATCCCCTCCACAATGCCGGCGTTCTGCCAGATGTTCCAGGCATCCAGGCAGATGCCAAAGTTGGCCCGATCCACCAACTCCACGATCCGCATCCCCTGCTCCAGGGTCCAGATCGCCGATTCCTCGTTCATGATCGAGGGGTTCAGCGGCTCCAGGGCGATCCGCGCCCCGTGTCCCTGGGCAAAGTCGGCCAACGCGCGGTATTCCCGGGCCGCCCTCTCGAACACCTCCTGCATATTGCCGTTCGGGGGGATGCCCGTGTTGGTGACGAAGGGCACGTTTGGCGCGAACGGGGCAACCAGCTCAATGGTGTGGCGGAAACGGGACATCCGCGCCGGGATATCCTTCGGCTCGGGCTGTGATAGGCTGGGGAACAGGGTTCGCACGGCCGGTTGCACGGAACTGATCACCAGTCCGCTCTGGGCGACCAGTTCCAACTGCTCGGCAGCCCGCGCGTCATCCAGCTTGACCTCGCAGACCTCGATCGTGTTCACCCCAAGCCGTGCGTAATTCTCCAGATCCTCCTCGTACGTCCATGGCTGGGACGTGAACTCGCTGACCCCAAACGTGAACGGCGGCGCCTCGGTCATCGGATGCTCCTCTCGTACGCTGCCCTGGATAGTCCCTTGAGACGCGGTACGCCCCGGCCAGAGGTGCCGCGGGGAGAGAGATCCTGGCGAATAGACGGCGCTACCCGGCCAGCCTGACGATTCCGACTCAGGACGTTCTCCTTGTCGCTGATCAGATAGTCGGCGGTGCGGGCCGCAAGGGCCTGGATGGTCAGGCCGGGATTGGCCGAGCCCTGGGTGGGCAGAATGCTGCCGTCGCAGATGAAGAGATTGGCAATGTCATGCGCTTGACCGAAGCCATCCACCACCGAGGTCTTGGGATCGCTGCCCATGCGCGCCGCGCCGACCAGATGGGCGTAGCGAGCTTCCTGCACCACTTCCTCCGCCCCAGCCGCCCACATCACATCCTCGGTTACCTTCCGCCCATAACTGATCAGTTTCTTGTCGTTGTCGTGTAGAGCGAAGGTGATCTTGGCCACCGGAAGCCCGTATTTGTCCGTTTCCTCGGCCAACTCGACCCGATTGTCCTCCCAGGGGAGGATTTCACCCAGAAGGCCGAAGGCGGACCAATGGTTGTAGTCCATCATCCCGCGGCGCATCTCCCAGCCCCAGGCCCCTTTCGCCGCCATCAACTGCTTGGCGAAGGCGATCGGGAGCGGGCCCACGGTCTGGATCGCGAAGCCGCGGACGAAATCTTGCTTGGGGTCGGTTTCGTAAAACTCCTCGGTGAGGGCGTTCGCGGGCGGCCCCTTATACATGCGGATCAGATCGGGAAAGCGCCCCATGATCACGTTTCCCGCCTGGGCCATCAGGTACCTGCCCACGGTGCCGCTCGAATTGGCCAGGCCGTTCTCGAAGCCGGGGCAAGCCGAATTCAGCAGCAGGCGGGGTGTCTCGATGGCATACCCGCAGACCAGGACCAGCTTGGCCTTGAGTTCCACCTCGTGCATCGTTGGGTCAATGTAGATCACGCCGGTAGCGCGCCCATCGGGCCCCATGGTGATCCGGGAGACCATGCACCTGTCGCGAATCTCGGCCCCGTGACGAATCGCATCGGGGACATGGCTCACCAGCGTACTTTGCTTGGCCCCCACCTTGCAGCCCTGAATGCAGAAACCGCGGTAAATACAGTGCGGGCGGTCGGCATGCGACCCAGCGTTGATCGCCACCGGGCCGCCAATACTGACCCGAATCCCGAGTTTGGTACAGCCCTTGACCAGCGTGTCGCTGACCCCCGCCGTGGGATGAGGGCCGTAGGGGTAACCGTGCGGATCGCCCCAGGGATAATAGGCGGGGCCGGAGACCGGAATCTCCTTTTCCATCAGTGCGTAATAGGGCTTGAGATCCCAGTACGAAATCGGCCAGTCGGCCCCCAGTCCGGTATCCGAGTAGACCGTGAAATCGGAAGGATGAAAGCGGGGCGTGAAGCCGGCCCAGTGTACGGAACCCCCTCCTACCCCCTGCCCGCTGTTGTTGGCCCCGAAGGTGAGCGGGTTCGGGCCGCCGGTAATCCGCGGGTTGTTCCAATACAGTTTGTAGGAACCCGCCTCATCCGATACCCAGTCGCGCTCCACATCCCAGAAGGGCCCTGCCTCCAGGCCAACCACCTTGAAGCCGGCTCTGGCCAGTCGTTGCAGCAACACCCCGCCCGCCGAGCCAACCCCCACAATGCAAACATCCACCTCCTCGTCGAGGGGATATCGCCGCATCGGAACGTCGATTTTCTCGATTGGGCCCAGCATAGACCCGTCGGGCCTGGCTCCGTTTATAGGGCCGCCAAGCGGCGCCCGCAAGCGTGCGAGACTCAATGTGATCCTCCCTGTCCGCCTCCGGACTGGTCCGCGCCGGGATGCGACGATGATGGACCGCTGGCGGTGTCGCCAACCGACAGCGTGGTGGGAGGCGGCGCCCAGGCATAGCGCCTCTCCCGTACTTCCCACGGTTCCGGCTCGCCGCGCTCCAAGCGCATGTAGCCGCGTGGATAGGCCGGACCGCCGAAGCCGATTTCATCCCAGGCGAACGGGTGGGCGTAATACACTTCCACCGCGTCCTGAATCAGCATGGCCCAGTAATACTTCACCGACATCTGCCGCCAGATCTCCTCGCCCGCCGGCGGCTGGCCATCATGAATGGTGCGGAGAACCTCGTCCTGCTCGGTCGGTCCGAGAGTAATGAACGGCGTGGCATGAATGTGGCGGGCAATCGCCTCTATGGCCCGCAGGCCGAGCCGGTGCGCGGGGCCGTCGGGCGGCATGCTGTCGTAGCGATAGCCGTCGATCCGCCCGAAGTAGAGACGCTCGTCAATGAAGGGAAGGATGGGGATCCTGTGCTCCGCGTCGCGATCATCTTGGGGCAGTACGCGGTCCAAAACCGCCTGCATCAGCACCGCTTCCTCGGGAGTGAAAAAACGGATGGGCGGTATGTCCCGAACCCGCGCGAGCACGACCGTCCGCGTGGCCTCATCCCAGAAGTTTTGCTGGCTGAGCGTACTAAAGCCAGGATAGTAGCCTGGCTGCGCCCGCGGCGGCAGCGGGCGCTGAGTGGCCGGATCGACCGGAAGCAGATCTGGTCGAGAGACCTTCCCCGATTGGGGAAGGGCGGATGGGCCGTCCTTGCTATTCCGCCTGCCCATCAGTCCGCCCTCCGCAACAAGCTGGCCATCACACCCATGAAGCCGCTGGCGGCGAAGAGAAGCGGAGCGAAGAGGGGCGGCCCGTACATCAGGTTGTAGAGGGGATACTTGAGCCCGCCAGGGCGACGCAACATCCCGCGAGCGTGATAGAAGGTGCCCACGGCGCCGTCAAGCAGGGCCAGAATCGAGACTATCGGCAACAGGGTGCGGGCGAAGGCGCGGTTGTAGATGGCGCCGATTCCAGCTCCGAACAGCACCGGAGTAAGCAGGATCGGGGTCCACTGGGCCTTATAGCGGAAGTTGTTCTTATAGTGCGAATAAAGGGCCTCTACTCCGCTAAAGACCGCCGATATGGCGGCCATCGCCGCCAGGTGCTTCTGGAATCGCCCCTCGCGAACATGCTGCTCCAGCTCCTCGCCTTCCGCCGCGACAGCGCTCGGCAACAGTCGCGACCACCCGGA
>DATBTL010000258.1:0-11643 GCA_036559345.1 Chloroflexota bacterium
GTGCTATTGTACGCAAAACGTATTGCAGCAAAAGGTTTTGCGTACGGCGATTCGGAGGCATGGTGCCAACCATTCATGATGTCGCCCGCCTGGCCGGAGTCGGTTATACGACCGTCTCGCATGCCCTGAGCGGGAACCGGCCCGTGGCCCGCGCGACCCGTGACCGAGTACTCGCCGCCGTGGACCAACTCGGGTATCAGCCGAATGCCGCCGCCCGGAGCTTGGTCTCGCGCAAGACCCAGACCGTGGGACTGGTGGCGCCCCTTCCTCCCGGTGGGGACGTGGACTCCTTGGAAGGGAAGGCCCTGTACGCCGGCAACTACGGCGAGCTGATCATAGGGATCGGCGATCGCCTCACCACCCACGGCTACCGGCTGCTTTGTCTGGTCACCCGCGATCCCTGCGCCGACGACGTGCGAGCCCTGATTCGGAGCGGGCAGGTGGATGGCATGCTCTTCCTCCAGGTTCAGGTGAAGGATCCCAGAATGGCGGCCATCCGAGATGAGCGGCTGCCGTTCGTTTCGATTGGCCGTCCGCGTGAGGCGGCCGGGATCGTCCGCGTCGATGGGGACTTCGCCCGATCAGGGGAACTGGCGGCGCGCTACCTCCACTCCCTGGGCCACCGGCGTATCGGCTTTTTGACCACCGGCCAGGGGAACACGCCGCTGTTAGGGCTTCAGTGGCATGCCCTGGCTGGATTTCGGCGCGCGCATCGAGAGGCGGGTCTACGCCTCGACCGGAGGCAGGTGCTCTATCACGCAAACGAGAGCGAACCCAGCCTCCGCGCGGCCCTGGCGCCTTTCCTCCACGGACGGCGGGAAATGACCGCCCTTGTTACCACGCACCAGGTCGAAGCCGTCCTGGCGCAGCAGATTCTGCTTGCGCATGGGCACCGTATCCCTGAGGATGTCTCCTTGATCTGTGTGAACGACTCCGGGCTGACCATGTTAGCCCAGCCGCCGATTACCGTTGTTCGCTTCTCACCCGCGGAACTCATCCCGATGGCGGTTGATTTGCTGGTCGGCATGCTGGATGGGCGGCAGCCCGCGCGACTGGAGTATCTGGTTCCCGTGGAACTGGTGATCCGTGGAAGCACTGGACCGGCGCCAGACCAGGGATAAATCGAACGATTCCGCCAGTATTCTTCTGTCTTCCGGCCACCGGCTGGAGCCTACTAACCAAGGAGTGAGTGAAAGGAGGAGACGAGAACGAGATCGGGGAAGGGAAGCGACCCACATGAGACGCGAGTATATCGTATGAGGAGAACGGTGATGACTGGATCCCATTCGAGGCGCGCGATCCGTCTGACCGCCGCGGTGGCGATGAGCGCGGTCCTGGTGACCAGCTTGGCTCCAAACATCGGGAGCACCCCGGCGCCGATTGCCAAAGCGGCCGGCGGCGGCACGTGCGCGGGGGTGAACATCCGCTTCTTTGCCGGTGGGGCTGCCGGCGATGCTTTTGCCTCTATCGTCTATAAGGGAGCGGAGGCCGCCGCTCACGACCTTGGTGCGAACGTGCAGTACGTCTTCTCCGGCTGGGACGTGCAGAAGATGACCCAGCAGTTGCGGGAGGCAATCGCCGCCCATCCCGATGGCATTGCCATGATGGGGCATCCCGGCGATGCCGCGATCATGCCGTTGGCGAAGCAGGCGCATGATGCCGGCATCCTGATGGAGTATCAGAACGTGGACGTACCCAAGGTCCGCGCCGCCTATGGCGGTGGGTATGTCGGCGCCCAGCTTACCCCCCAGGGCACGGCGTTGGGCGTGCAGGCAATCAAGGAATTTGGTCTCACGAAAGGTGAGCGGGCAATCGTGTTCGGCTCCTGGGGTCAGCCGGGACGCTACTTCCGCGAGGAAGGAACCGCGAAGGCGTTTGAACAGGCTGGCATGGTGGTCCAGCGCATCGTGGCCCCGCCCGCCGACGCGGCGGACCCGAATCTGCTCACCCCGCTGGTGTCGGGTGCGTTCCTGAGCCATCCCGAGACCAAGATCATTGTCTATCCCGGCGGTCAATTGCTCGGCGCGGTGCCGCAATACATGCAGGCGATTCACAAGAAGCCCGGCCAGGTTCTCGCGATTGGCTTCGATACGAGTCCCCAGGTGATCAGTGCCTTCCAGCAGGGGTACGTTCAGTTGACCTCCGATCAGCAGCCCTACTTGCAGGGCTATATTCCGATTGTCAGCCTGTGCATGGAGAAGAAGTTCGGATTCGCCCCGATCAGCCTCGACACTGGTAACGGCTTCATCGACGTACACAACTATCAGTCGGTCGCCGCCCTGGCGAAGGCTGGCTTGCGCTAGGCTGCATTCAATCTCACTCACATGGGAGGGCCGGCGCCGTCAGGCTCGGTGCCGGTCCTCTCATCCAAGCGAGGGAGCGTCCCCCAACCGGGCCGGCCTGAGTATGCGGACAGCCGAATGGAAGGAACAACGTGAACGCCTTTGGAACACCGCTCGTGGAATTGCGCGGGGTCTCACACTCGTACGGCGGGAAGGGCTACGCGCTGCGGGACATCAACATTCAGGTGGGGCAACCAGAAATCGTCGGCCTGGTGGGCGACAACGGCGCCGGGAAGTCCAGCATGATCAAGATCATCTCGGGGATGACCGTGCCGAGCTCGGGCCAGATCTATGTCAAGGGGCGCCAAATGGTCCAGTGGTCCACTCATCGTTCGCGCGACATGGGAATCGAAACCGTCTACCAGGACCGTGCCCTGGCCGAGCAGCAAACTATCGCCCGGAACATCTTCATGGGACGGGAGATCGTCGGTCCCCTCGGGAATCTGCGGCTCAAAAAACAACATGAGGAGGCAGAGCGGCTAATGCGGAGCATCGGCTTTACCTCCAAGGCGTTCGCCCCCGACTCGATCGTCGGGAACCTGTCCGGCGGGGAAAAGCAAGGAGTGGCCATCGCGCGAGCCCTCTATTTCAAGGCGGAACTGATTATCCTGGATGAGCCGACCAACGCGCTCTCCTTAACGGAGGTCAACAAGGTGCTCGGCTTCATCCGTCAGATCAAGGAACAGGGTGGATCGGCGATCCTGATCACCCATAACATTTTCCATGCCCATAGTGTCGCCGATCGGCTGGTGATTCTCGATCGCGGGCGGATCACAATCGATATTCCCAAGGCGGCTCTTAGCGCCGAGGAGTTGGTCGAGGAGATGCACTCGGTGGCGCGGACGGGAACGTTCGCCCTGGATCGCTACCGGAACCCAGCCATGGTCGAGGGGATGGTGGAGCAATGATCCAGTCGAGTTCCCACGAACCGGCTATGGCGGCGGACGTCCTGGCTGATCCGGGGCGCCTTCGCGCCTCCACCGCGCGGGTCCTGAGCAGAAATCGCGGCTTCCTCAGCAGCCTGGTCTTTTTTCTCTTCATGCTGGCGGTCTTTACCATCTTTAGCCCAGGCGTCTTCCTCCATAGCGCGGTCTACACGGCGGTGTTCGTGTCGCTGCCGATTTTCCTGATGTTGACCGTTGGCCTGGTGTTCGTGGTCGTGGCGGGCGAGATTGATCTGGCTTTTCCCTCCACGGTGGGCATGTGCGCCTACGTCTTTAGCGGCTGCGTCAGTCACGGTTGGAGTCCGTTCCTGGGCCTCCTCCTGGCACTGCTGTGCGGTCTGATCATCGGGTCGATCAATGGGATTCTGGTCACCTACGTGAAACTGTCCTCGCTGGTGGCGACCCTGGGCATGCAGTTCCTCCTGTTTGGCATCATTAACGTGCTCAGCAATGGGAACGGTATCACCCTGGATGCCCTCAGCAGTACGAGCTTCTACAATTTGTTCGTCGGGACGGTGGGCACCTTCCCGGCCCAAATGTTCTGGGGCATCGCTTTCGCTGGATTGGGGCTCTATCTCTTCACCCACAACCGCTTCGGCGCCCGTGTGTGTTGCGTAGGCGATAATCCCGAAGCGGCCAAGGCAATGGGGATTGACGCCCGCTGGGTGAAGATCCAGACCTTCATGTTCATGGGCTTCGCCTCGGCCCTGGCCGGGGTCCTGGCGATCTTGGTCGATAATTCCTTCTACCCGACCACCGGCCAGGGCTATCTGCTCACGATCATCGCCGCCGTGTTCATCGGCGGGACGCCGACCTGGGGCGGCGTGGGGACGATCGCCGGCGCCATCTGTGGGGCATGTACGGTTGGTTTCATCGAGACCGGCCTGATCGCGGTGGGCCTTTCCGGCTTCTGGACCAACCTGTTCTATGGATTGGTGGTGATCCTCTCGCTCATCTTGCATCGCTTCAACCGGACCCGAGGGCGGAACGGCTGAGCATCCGCCTGCCGGCTGGGATTCCCAGTTGTCCCAATCATAGACATCCATCAAACGATTCGCGCCGAAAGAGGAAGAGGATCTTCGCATGAAAATTGGGGCCTTCGCCGTCCTGCTGAAACAGCGACCGTTGGAAGAGGCGATCGACCTCCTGCTCTCCCTGGGAGTGGAGGCGATTGAACTGGGAACGGGCGGCTATATCGGGGACGCGCATTGCGTACCGGCGAGCCTGCTGGAGGATTCCGCCAAACTGGCGGCTTTCCAGCACCTTCTCACGCGGAGCGGGCTCCAGATTAGCGCCCTCAGTTGCCATGGCAACCCCCTGCACCCACAAGCGGCGATCGCCGGTCAGCATCGGCGCCAGTTCCACGATACGGTGCTGTTGGCCGAACGCTTGGGCGTGGCCTCGGTGGTCACCTTCTCCGGCTGCCCGGGCGACAGTGAGCACGCGCGTTATCCGAACTGGGTCACCTGCCCATGGCCGAATGATTTTGGCGAGATCGTCCGTTGGCAATGGGACGAGCAGGTCATTCCCTACTGGCGGGAGGAGGCGGAGTTCTGCCGCGCGCATGGAATCCAGGTAGCAATTGAAATGCATCCCGGCTTCGTGGTCTATAACGCCGCCACCCTGTTGCGCTTGCGCGAGGCGGTGGGCGAGGTGATCGGGGCCAATTATGATCCCAGTCATCTTTTCTGGCAAAGCGCCGATCCGATCGAGGTGGTACGTGCCCTGGGAAGCGCGATCTATCACGTCCATGCCAAGGATACAGCTATCGATCCCCATAACGCGCGCCGAGACGGGGTCCTCGACACCACGCCCTACTCGGATATCGCGAATCGGGCCTGGGTCTTCCGCACGGTTGGGTATGGGCATGGAGTAGAGTTCTGGAAGCAGTTAGTGAGCGCCTTGCGCGTGGTAGGCTACGATCATGTATTGAGCATCGAGCACGAGGATGGGCTGCTCTCCCCCCGCGAGGGCCTGGAGAAGGCAGTGAAGCTGCTCCAGGAAGCGGTGGTGGATGAGCCCGCCGGGACCATGTGGTGGGCATAGGGCGTGCATCGCGGATGAAAGATAGTTGGAGGACGCGGTGTTCCGGGCAGTGATCGTAGGCGCGGGCAACATGGGGCGAACCTGGGGCCGCAACCTGCGAGACCATGGAGAGGTAGAGATTGCCGGCTGGGTGGATCTTCGTCCGGAACTGGCGGCGGATGCCGCCATCGAGTTCACGGGCGGCAAGGCGCGAACGGGTGGTGATCTGGAGCGCATGTTGCGCGACCTCCATCCTGACTTCGTGGTCGACGTCTCGGTGCCGGAGGCCCATCATGACGTGACCCTGACGGCGCTGGCCGCCGGCGTCCCCGTGCTGGGTGAGAAACCGATGGCCGATACTATGGAACACGCCCGGGCCATGGTCGCGGCCTCGGAACGAGCGGGGAAGCTGTATATGGTCTCGCAGAGCCGCCGTTATCATCCACAACTTACCGCGCTGCGCGCCTTGATTCAACACGAGATCGGCCCGCTCGGCATCCTCAACAGCGATTTCTATGTGGGCGCGCACTTCGGCGGCTTCCGCGACCAGATGCCCAGTCCATTGCTGCTCGACATGGCGATCCACACCTTTGATGCCGCACGCTTTCTCTCGGGAGCCGACCCCCTGGCGGTATATTGCGAGGAGTTCAATCCGAGTTGGAGTTGGTACGCCGGCGCCGCCTCGGCCACCGCCCTCTTTGAAATGACCGGCGGCCTCCGCTTCACCTACCGCGGCAGTTGGTGCGCCGAGGGGCAGCAAACCTCCTGGGATGCCGACTGGCGGGCGGTGGGTCCACGGGGTGAGGCGATCTGGAATGGGTGGCATGATCCGGTGGCGCGGGTGGCGGCCGAGCGAACTGGTCTGATCGCGGAGACGATCAGCCATCCGGGCCAGGTGGATCCCGAGGAGCCTTCGGGGATCGCCGCCTCGCTCCGTGATTTCCTCCGGGCGTTGCGCGCCGGGAGCACGCCCATGGGGGAATGTCACGACAATATCCAGAGCCTGGCCATGGTGTTCGCGGCCATCCAGTCCGCCGCCACTGGCCGGCGGATCGCGATCGAGGAGGTTCTCCCGCTCGCTCCTGGTATGTAATGGGGCGATCAACGGCGATGGGGCTCGGTTAGGCACCTGGATCGGCACCGGGACAGTCGCCGGCCCAGCTTCGGCGGCGCCATTCGGTGGCGGTGCATCCGGTAACTTCCCGCATGACCCGAGCGAAATGATGGGAGTTGGCGAAGCCGGTCTGTGCGGCGATTTCGGTCACGGTGAGACCAGTCTGAGCCAACAGCCGCAGGGCTTGGGCCATCCGTTCCGCCCGGAGCATCGCGCCGGGCGTGATATCACGATCGCGCCGGAAGAGACGGACCAGGTGCTCGGGTGACACCCCAACCCGCCGGGCCAATTCCATGACCGTGATCCCCTCGGACGCTCGTTGTCGCGCCAGGGCAACGGCTTGGGTTACCGCCGCATGTTCAGGCACGCCCTGGGTGGAGGCGCGGCGCGCCTCCACCGTATAGAGCAGCAGGGCGGCCCGCGCCACCGCGATCAGCACCATGTCTCGCTCTGGATCATCTTCTCGCGCCACCTCGCGTGCCGCTTCGATACTTGCCGTCATGGGCAGGGTGAGCGGCAAGCGCCGCGGCGCCGTCCCAAGAGCCGTAAGGAGGTCCCGATCGAGATGAGCGGGATCTACGGCGAGCCAGCTATGCTGGGTGGTGTCAGGGCCGTAACCGAAGACAAAGTACTCCTCCGTGCCGGGTAAGAGGAGGCCGGCGTGGCCAGTGGGTATCTCACGTTCCACGCCATCAACCGTAACGCGAACCGAGCCGCTATGCACCGCGACCAATTGGCAGCCGTATTGGCGGCGCGGCCCCAGGGTAGAGCGCGGTGGATAAATAACGCGGCCCGCGTTGGGCCGGTACCCGCCTGCGTCCATATTCACCCTGTCATCAAGAATAGATACACTTTGGTTAAGGGTACGGGTTTCGCGCTTCTGGCGTTTATCATACACTCGCCAGTAGTGAGTGATTACGGGATGCCGCGAGAACAAGAAGGGGCTGTACGATGCAACGAATGACCATGGCCGGGGCTGCCGCCGATGCCCCTGAATCGACCGCCGTCCAGCTCGCGATTACCGCCGTGCCCGCCGTCCCTGATGCGACGCCCGGGGAGGTCGCGGTACAGCCGCTCCGCCCGTACGAACGCTATAGGATGAGCGTGCGGGAATACGTCACCTTCCATCAGCAAGGCTTCCTGATCGTCCGCGGACTGGTGCCTGCGGCGGATGTCGAGGAGCTCAAGCGGCACAGCGAGGACTTGATCTATGGTCGAATCAGCGTGCCAGGGCTCGAACCGCCGCCCCCAGACGCCACCCCCCAGGAGATCGAGCGGCGCTACTTGCGCATCCATATGTTGCACCGGGTGCTGGAGATCCATGAGCGGTTCCTTCTGCACCCACGCGTGCTCGATGTGCTTGAGGCCCTGATTGGCCCGGACGTGATAGCCATGCAGAGCATGTTCTTCCTGAAATTTCCCGGCGGCGAGGGCCAGGGCTACCACCAGGACTCATATTACATCCCCACCGTGCCGGACACCCTGTGCGGGGCCTGGCTGGCCGTGGATCGGGCGGATGAGGAGAACGGTTGTATGTGGTTCACTCCCGGCAGCCAACATGAGCCGATCTACCCGACCGTGGGGCGCGAACACGCCAACCACGGCGATACGCTCGGCGATCTGCCGGTGGTCGCGAACGTAAGCGGGACGGATGAGCGAAGTAATACGCTCTCGCGGGTGGCCGCGAAGTATCCGCACGCGGAGGTGCCGGCGGTAATGGAACCGGGCGACGTAGCCTTCTTCGGCGGCCATGTCCTCCATCGCTCCCACCGCAATCGCTCCGCCACGCGCTTCCGCCGCAGCTTCGTCGGCCACTATGCGAACGCCCGTAGTTTCACCCTCTGGGGGCACGGGGACGCCGATGGGCAGCCCACCAATCACCGCCAGATTCTGGCGCGCGGCGACACCCATCTTCCGTTCGCCCAGCCGCGCTTTGGCACTGCCTGTGCCGCCAATACCCCGGTGCTCCGCGGGGTCTCCACGGATGGCGCTCCTTCAATGATGGCGAGCATGCCCGACGGCGATCTGATGGGCACGGCACCCATGGATATGGCCCGCAACGATGTCGCGCATCATGACCACGAGGACGGCGCGGAGTAGCAGCGCGAATTCATTCGCGGACTCACGCCGTTTGGCCGAGGGAGAGTCGAAGCGGTATGGTGTAAGGGGGCGCGCGGTCCTTCCGGCGCCGACCGCCTACGCCATTGTGCCAAGGAGCATTGATGCTCTCCACCCCAGCGCCCGCGCCCCCGTCCTCGGAGACGCAGCCCCCTTCGCCCCCTCCGCGTACTCCTGGGACGCCGATGTTGGTGGCGCCGGGCCTGCTGTTGGCGCTGGGGATCGGGATTGTGGCCACCCTGCTCGGGCATCTGGCGCCGGTGGTCGGCGGCGCGGTGTTCGCGCTGGTGATCGGCGTTCTCTTCCGGGTCGGTTGGCGCCTCCCGGTCTCGTGCGAACCTGGGGTCCGGTACGCGAGCAAGCGCGTACTGCAATGGGCGATCATCCTCCTGGGGGCCGGCCTGAGCCTCCGTCAAGTGTGGACTACCGGAAGCCAGTCCCTGGTGGTCATGCTAGGCACCTTGATCGGGGGTATGGTCTTCATTCTCTGGCTGGGGCGCCGGATCGGGATCGATCAAACCTTGACCCGGCTGATCGCCGCCGGCACCTCGATCTGCGGCGCCTCGGCGATTGGCGCCGTGGCCCCGGTCCTGGAGGCCGAGAGCGGGATGGTAGCCTACGCGATCTCCACCGTCTTCCTGTTCAACCTGGCTGCCGTTCTGCTCTTCCCACCGATCGGTCATGCCCTCCACTTCTCTCAGCACGGCTTCGGACTGTGGGCGGGGACGGCGGTGAACGACACCTCATCGGTGGTGGCCGCCGCCTACACCTACGGTAGCGCGGCCGGTTCCTACGCGGTCGTGGTCAAGCTGACCCGGACGGTGATGATCATTCCGGTTACCTTGTTCTTTGCCGCCCTGGCGACCCGGGAACGCCGGGAGGCGGAACGGGCCCTGGGAAAAGCCACGAAGGTCGCGCTCCCCTACTTCATCGTCTGGTTCCTGGTGGCCAGCGCCCTCAATACGGTGGGCGCCTTCAATCGGCTGGGTACACATGTCCTCCCCTCGGTGGGCCAATTCCTGATCGTGGTTGCCCTGGCTGGAGTAGGGCTCTCCACCGACATCCCGGGCATGCGGCGGGCCGGGTTCGCCCCTCTCCTGCTCGGCGCCGCGGGCTGGATCCTGATCGCGGCCCTGAGCATCGCCCTCCAGCAACTCACTCACAGCGGCTAGCGAACATCCGTGGAGGAAAGTATTCTTCTCGTCCTCCTGGGAATCGCGGTCGGCGCGTATGGGACGCTGATCGGGGCCGGAGGCGGTTTCATCCTGGTACCAGCGTTGTTGCTGATCTACCCTCACGATGCTCCCATTACGATTACCACCATGTCCCTGGCCGTGGTCTTCTTCAATGCCTTGTCCGGAACCCTCGCCTACACCCGTATGCGCCGAGTGGATTATAAGACGGGGCTGATTTTTGCCGCCGCCGCCATCCCCGGTTCCATCGTGGGCGTCTTCGCCAACGGTCTGTTTGCCCGGCGCCCGTTCGACATGCTGCTGGGGGTGCTCTTGATCGTGGTGGCGCTGTGGGTGGTGATCCAGCCGGCCACGGCCGAGACACCGACGAACAAGGATTCCTCGGCCAACACGCGGGTGTTGACCGATGCCGCCGGCACCACCTACCGCTATACGGTGAAGCAGAACCTGGGGATCGTGGTTAGCGTGCTGGTCGGCTTCCTCTCCAGCCTCCTGGGGATCGGTGGGGGCATCATTCATGTGCCCGCCATGGTCCAGGTGCTGGGTATCCCTCCCCATATCGCCACCGCCACCTCGCACTTCGTCCTGGCCCTTACCACCCTCACCGGCTCGGCCACTCACGCCCTGCATGGCGACTTCGCGCGCACTCTCTCGCGGATCATTCCCCTGGCCATTGGAGTGATCGCGGGCGCCCAGGCCGGCGCCGCGCTCTCTACCCGGCTCCGCGGGCAACTGATCATCCGGCTCCTGGCTCTGGCCCTGGGGCTGATGGGGATCAGGCTGATCGTGGGCGCGGTTACCGGATAGTAATCACCATTCATTGGACACCGATGGGCGCGGCTGGTCGGGTGTGAGCACCTGATCGACCACTCCGTACTCGCGGGCCTCCTCGGCGGTCATGTAGAAGTCTCGCCTCGTATCCTGATAGACCTTGTCATAGGGTTGCCCGGTGTGCTGGGCCAGGATGCTGGTGATGCGCCGCACCTGCCGCAGCACTTGCTGGGACTGGATCTCGATGTCCGGGGTGGCGCCCTGAAAGCCCGCCGACCCTTGATGCAACATCACCTCGCCGTTGGGGAGGGCGAAGCGCCTGCCGGGCGTGCCGGCCGCCAGCAAGACCGAGGCCATGCTGGAGCAGACGCCCAGGCAGTAGGTTTCCACCTGGGGCTTGATTTGCTGCATGGTATCGTAGATAGCCAGCCCGGCGGTGACCAACCCGCCCGGACTGTTGATATACAGTTTCACTGGTTGTTCAGCATCCTCGGCCGCCAGGAACAGCAGTTGCGCGATTACCAGGTTAGCCATTGGGTCGGCCACCGGCTCGGCGATGAACACGATCCGATCCTTGAGCAGGCGTGAGAAAATATCATACGCGCGCTCGCCGCGCCCGTTGCTCTCCACCACCATCGGTACCAGCGACATGGCATCCTCCTTTGTAGCCGTGCTATGCTCAGTACATAAGGGCAGGCGCGACATACCTGCCGCACTTGCACCATAATTCACCCGAATCCAACCAGGAAGACCAGAACCGATGCTGTAAGCATCGGTCGCTCCCGATCCATGCTCAGGGCATAGGTTCAGAGAGGACGGCACGATGGCGGATTTACAGGAGACCCTGGGCGCGGTGATCCGGAAGGAGCGCCGGCGGCGACGGCGGACCATGGCCTGGCTGGCTGAACGGGCCGCGATCTCGCTGGTCTATCTGGGCGAGATCGAGCGCGGCAAGAAATATCCCTCGGCCCTTGTCCTGGAGCGACTGGCCTGGGCCCTGGCCCTGCCCGTGTCTGTCATGCTGGAGTTGGTCGCCAATGAACTGCGAGCCGGCGAAGGACGCGAACCGGTCAACGCGATAGGGATCCGCGTCTCCGCGCAGCCCGAGGCCAAGCCGCTCAGCACGGGGTCGCGCG
>DATBTL010000259.1:0-15953 GCA_036559345.1 Chloroflexota bacterium
CGATCCCATCCTGGAATCGCCGAAGTGGGAGTCTACGGGGTTCCGGACCTTCAGTGGGGCCAGAGGGTAGCGGCGGCGATCGTGGCGCGCGTCGGGGTGGTTCTAGAACCAGAGGAAACGCGGGATTACTGCCGTACCCGCCTGGCTGGGTACAAGGTACCCAGCCAGATTACACTCGTGGAGGCGCTTCCGCGGAACGCCGCTGGGAAGCTCCTGCGCCGCCTCCTCCGGGACGATTCGCCGCCGGTTGCCGACCCGAATCCTACCACCAACGGAAGTGGCGGCCCTCGCGCAGGCGAATAGTCATCGCCTGCAAGTCTCGCACATCCCAGGAAATCAACTCCTCCGGCCGTACCTTCACCCGCCGTTCGGCGGCGGCGGCCATCGCGCGCCGCGCCTCGCGTGCCCACGCTCCCTGGTCACTGATTGCCTGATCCCACCACGTCATCATTTCGTCCCCTCCCGACCGCGCCCTGCTGGTCCTCGGCGCCGGTCTATACTCCTATCCTAACACTGTGTTATCATCGTTCCAAACGATAGTGATGATTTCTACAATCGGAAGGAGCGATGGATGGAACTACGACAACTGGCCACCTTTCGCGAGGTGGCGACCACCCTGAGCTTTACCCGGGCGGCGGAGGCGCTGGACTACGCGCAATCCAGCGTCTCCTCGCAAATCCAGGAGCTGGAGGGTGAACTGGGCAGCCCACTCTTCGAGCGGTTGGGGAAACGCATATCCTTGAGCGATGCCGGCCAACGCCTGCTCCCCTACGCCGAGCGCCTGCTTCAGCTCGCGGACGAGGCTCGGGCCGCCGTCCCCTCCTCGGAGGAGCCGTCCGGCACTCTGACGATTGGCACGCCGGAATCGCTGTGTACGTACCGTCTCCCGCCCGTGCTCTCTCAATTCCGGGCCCTGTACCCACGGGTCCAGGTAGTGTTCCGTCCAGGCTTCGGGGACGGTCTGCGCCGTGTCCTTCACGAGGGACGGGCGGATCTAGGGTTCTTTTATGATTACCCGGGGGCCCTACCTGATCTTGTCACCGAGCCGTTGGTCACCGAGCCGCTGGTGCTCCTGGCCCATCCTGGTCATCCGCTTGCCTCGCGCACTCGAGTGGACACCTACATGTTGCATGGCGAGACCCTTTTGCTGACCGAGCCCGGCTGTGTCTATCGCGAACGCTTCGAGCGCCTTCTGACCACGGCCGGGGCCCATCCAACCAGCACGGTGGAGTTCAGCTCAATCGAGGCGATCAAGCAGTGCGTGGTGGTGGGTATGGGTTTGAGCCTGTTGCCAAAAGTGACGGTACGAGAGGAACTGGCGAGCGGGCGGATGGTGGCGCTACCATGGTCGGAGAAAGATTTTGGTCTGGTGACCCTGATGGCATGGCACCACGACAAGTGGCTCTCTCCCGCGCTCCGGGCCTTTATCGGCCTCAGTCGCGAGGTGCTGGCGACCCCACTGGCATTGGCGGCGCCCATCCCCCTGGTTCGAAAAGCCACGGCCCGCGCCCGGTAGGAGGCTGTGCGATGTGGGGATCCATGGCTATCGGCCGCCGACTGTGGTCGGCTGGCAGGGGCGGGGCGTCAGTGGTCGCGCGATAGGTGCATTCTCAGTCCCTTGGAGGTGAACGATGCATGACGAGGAACGCAGGCCGGCTGTGCGGCCTCTGATCAACATCGAGGGCGAACTGGTCGCCCTTGGCCCCCTCCGCCGGGATCTGATGTCCACCTATCAGCAATGGATGAACCACTTTCCCACCGTACACAACCTGGGGACGCACCCGCGTCCTATCACCCCGGAGCAGGAGGAGAGCTGGTACGAGGCGGCCACCAAACGCCAGGACGCGGCAGACTTTACTATGTACGAACGGGCAAGCTGGCGGCCAATCGGCAACACCGGCCTGATGGAGATCAACCTCCTGCACCGTACCGCCGTGTTCGGAATCCTTATTGGTGAACCCGACATGCGCGGCAAGGGGTACGGAACCGAGGCCACTCGTCTGGTGCTCGACTATGCCTTTACCGTTCTGAGCCTGCATAGCGTACACCTGACCACCGATCAACACAATCTGGCCGGGCAGTACGCCTACAGGAAGGCGGGCTTCATTGAGTGCGGCCGGCAACGCCAGAACCGTCTGAAGGCCGGCGTGTATCACGACACCATCCTCATGGATTGCCTGGCCTCGGAGTTTACCAGTCCCGTGCTGGCCCGCCTGCTGGCGCCCGACGATCCGCGCTGACCGGGGGCCGGATCCGACCGATCCGACGGATCCGACCGATCCGTCTGATTTGCCGTCTTCAGGCGTGGGTTCACTTGGGCACACGTGGCCCGCCGATCACTTGCCGTGAAGTGCCTGATCCTGTATGGTCAATGTGGAGCCTTCAGGGCAGGGTGTGATTCCCTACCGGCGGTATGGTCCCGATCTGGGGCCGAGCCCGCGAGCGGCGTATGCACCGCATACGTGTCAGCAGATCCGGTGAGATGCCGGAGCCGACGGTATAGTCCGGATGGAAGAAGGCGATACACCGCGCGTGATCCTACCAGCATGCGGGTAGTGTCTATCGTGGATGTCGTTCCGATCCGTCCCCATGCCCGAGGGAATACTCCTTCGGGTTTTTTCTTTGGTGGACGGAATAGGGGCAATGGCGTTGGCCAGGACTTCACCGGTGACGTGGCGGCGAACGGCGGGCCGCCATGTTCCGAAGCGCGCCAAGCGGGCGGCGCTTTCGGTTCTTTCACCCCTGGTGACCACCTCAATCGTGCTTCTTGCCTGGGAACTGATTGTCCGCCTGGGCAGCTACCAGGTATTCGTCCTCCCCCGCCCCGGCGTGGTGGGGAACCGTGCTCGTGAACTGCTTGCCGATGGAACCCTGGTCACCAATGGTTGGGCCACTTTGCAAGAAGCGGGAATCGGCTTCGCCATTGCCTTTGCCATCGCCCTGCCTCTCGGCTACCTGCTAGCCCATGTGCCGTTGCTGGAACGGCTGGTAGCACCCATTATCGCCGCCAGTCAGGCGGTGCCGATCATCGCGCTGGCGCCGCTGCTCTATCTTTGGCTGAGCAATGGGATGATGCCCAAAATCGCCGCCGCCGCCCTGGTGGTCGTATTCCCGCTCCTGGTCACCACGATCACTGGAATCCGTGGGGTAGCGAAGGAATATCACGAGGTGGCGCGGGTCTTCGGGGCCTATTGGTGGGAGCGGGTATTCCTGGTCGAGGTTCCCCTGGCTGCCCCCGTGCTTTTGGGAGGGATCAAGCTGGGCTTTACCCTATCGCTGACCGGCGCCGTGGTGGGGGAGTTCCTCGGCGCCGATCAGGGGCTGGGCTTCCTCCTGAACTATTACCAGGCAAACCTGGATACTCCCGCCCTCTTCGCCACCCTCCTTGCCCTGGGGGTGATCGGCATCACCCTCTATTCGTGTGTTAGCCTGCTCGAAAGGATTGTTTCTACATGGGAAGGATAATTGTCCGGCGCCTGGCGGCGCCCCTGTTGGCCCTCTCGCTCCTGGCCGGATCGGCGCCGCTCATCCATTCCGGCGCCCAGGTTCGCGCCGCCGGATCGCAAGCGGTAACCGTGTCCATGGGCTACATCCCTAACGTCCAGTTCACGCCCTTCTATGTAGCCGCCGCCCGCGGCTACTACAAGGCGGCCGGTTTGTCGGTACATTTCGATTACACACTCTCCACCGACGTGATCAAAGCGGTGGGCTCCGGCTCGGTTGCCTTCGGGGACGCCGAGGCGGATCAGGTGATCGCCGGGGCGGGACGCGGCTTGTCCGTGGTGTCGGTGCTGTCCCAATATCAGCGTTTCCCGGTAGTAATTTTCGCCCTCAAGTCCAGCCATATCCATAGTTTCTCCGACCTCAAGGGTAAGACGATTGGCATTCCCGGCCTCTACGGCGCCTCGTACACCGGGCTGCTGGCCGCCCTCGCCGCCGCGCACCTCACCACTCATGATGTCAAGATCGAGGCAATTGGCTACGCGCAAGTGGCGGCAGTGGCCCGCCATCGGGTGGACGCGGCGGTTGGCTTTGCCATGAACGAGCCAATCCAGCTTGGCTTACAGGGCTTTCCGGCGACCGTCCTCCCGATCGCTCACCTGGCGAATCTCGCTGGTCCGGGGATCGTCACCAGCCAGGCCCTGATTGCCCATAACCCCGATCTGGTCTCGCGCTTTGTCAGCGCCAGCCTGCATGGACTCCGCGACACCATCGCCGATCCCACCGCCTCGTTCACCCTCGCGCGCCGATACATGCCCAGTATTTCGGGGAGCCAACTCACCTATCAGATGGCCGTGCTGCGCGAGGCGATCCGCTATTGGACTCCCTTCCAAACTCATGCGCTCGGCTGCAACAATCCCGCGCAGTGGACCGCCACGGTGGCGATCCTCCTCTCCCAACACCAAATAACGTCCAAGCCCGCGGTGAAAGCTATGTATAGCAACCGGTTCATCCCCAAATGTTAGCCCTCACTGGATTGGACCACATCGGGATCGTCACGGCCTCGCTGGCCGACAGCCTGCACCTCTACCAGGATGTGCTGGGCATGACGCAAGTGCATCACGAGACACTGGAGGACCAGGGCGTGGAGGTGGTGCTGCTGGCTTGTGGCGGCCAGAAAGTGGAATTGCTGGCCCCTCTCCGCCCGGATAGCCCGGTAGGGAAATTCCTGGCCGAACGCGGGCCAGGGCTGCACCACGTTGCCTACCGGGTTCCCGATCTGGTCGCGGCCTTGGCGGAGTGCCGGGCAGCGGGCCTGGAACTGGTGGATCAGGCGCCGCGCCGTGGGGCCGGCGGTCACGGCGTCGCCTTTCTGCACCCGCGTTCCACGGGATATGTGCTGATTGAACTCATCGAGATCGCGGCGTTGGGAGGCGGGAAGTAGACCGCGGCGCCCGTATCGGAGCAATTTTTGAAAGGGGCATCCCTTGTGGATGCCCTCGTATGGTCCGCCAAGGGCATCCACAAGGGATGCCCCTACAACCTGGGAAGGCGTGCGCCGCGGTGACCTAGCCGCCTACCGTCGCCGTCAGCAGCTTCTCGAGGACGAAGCATAGGGAAAAGCCGGTGATCGGACTGATCGCCCAGCCTTTGAGGATACCGGCCAGCACCGCCCGCTTCACGGTCTGCCGTCCACGGGCGATGCCGGCGCCCGCCATCGCCCCGACCAGGGCCTGGTTCATCGAGGTGAACAGACCCTGGGTCACCGCCAGGAGTACCACCATCGCCTGGACGCCCTGCGCCGCGGTCGCCATCACTCGATCCATGGTCACGATGTCGAAAGCTACCCGGTCGAGGATACGCCGGCCCCAGGTGAGGGCCCCGATCCCCATCGCCAGACCTCCGGCCAACCCCGCCACCGCGGCGGTGCCGACATGCACCGCCGTCCAGATGCCCACCGCGTTTGATACGTCGTTGGCCCCCAGCCCGAATGAGGCCGCCAGGCCCATCGTGATCAGGAGGCTGGGAAGGAGCGCGGCCCGCTGATCCGGATTGTCGGGGATCGCGGCGGCATCGGAGGGCAGCGTGGCGTCAAGGAGGCGGGTGGCGCCAAAGCCCAGGGCACAGGCCACGGGCGGGGCAAGCACCCATAGCACGGCAAGGCGGGCGATCGTAACCCAGTGGACCGGCGCCCCGGCGGCCGCACCCGCGCCGACCACGCAGAAGATCAGGATCTGGATGGTGGACGTGGGGACCTTATAGTAGGTGTAGACGGTGGTTAAGGCGAAGGCGCCGAGCACGATGATCGTGGCCATCCGCGCGTCAACCCGCGCGGGGTCGATGATATGCAACCCAACCGCTTGCCGCACTCCATGGCTGGCGAGGCTCGCGCCGATCACGGTGAGCAGCGCGATGCCGCCGAACGGCGAGGACATGAAAACACAATCAATGGATACTTCCATCGAAGCCGAACGAGTGCGGATTGCGTTGTTCCGGGCCGCGACGCCGACGCGTCGTATCGCACTCGCCCTATCGTTGAGCAGGACTGTTATAAGCCTCTCACGTACGGCGATTCGGCAGGCACACCCGGATGCCAACGAGGAGGAAGTGGGTCTGCTCTTCGTGGAATTTCAGTATGGCGAACAATTGGCTCGGCAGGTACGAGCCTCCCTAGCCAGCCGCCCATGAATTCGCCGGAGTTCAATTCTATACCCCATCCCCGCCTCTTTCCGGTATACTCTTTCAATCGCTCCATTTGGAGTCCCTGACGTACCAACGATCTCAATGACGATCGACAATGGGGCCACGACGCCGTGGCGATACCTGTGACGCATCGCCGCGCTGAGCATCGATCGCGCCCGGCACGGTTTCTCCGTGCGGCCAGAACACCATGGCGGTGCCTGGTTCCCAGCAGCCCCACGTTGGGCAGTGCCGTTACGGGCGGCGCCCTCACGGCCGGCGAAGTCGTGAGCGGAAAGGAGCGCCGCTGTGTCCGGCATCGATCGCCTGAGTGCGTTGTATCCATCTATCCCCAATCATGAGTGGGCGCGTGGCGCCTGCGGCATCGGCTTTCTCGCCAATAACGACGGCATTCCGACCCGAGACGTGGTGCGGCAGGCCATTGACGCGCATGGCTGTCTCACCCATCGAGGGGCCGAGACCAGACGCGATGCCACCGACACCGGGACCAGCGACGGCGCCGGGATCCTGTTCAATCTGTACGCACCTTTCTTTTCCGAGGTCTTCGGCGCCCCCTTTCGCCCTGGCGATGTCAATCCTTTTGGGGTTGGCATGTTCTTCTTTCCAACCGATCCGGCCGCGCGGCACGAGGCAATATCGATTATTGACCGCGCCCTGGCCCGGCTATCCTTACCGGTACTGGGCTGGCGTGAGCTACCGGTGGCGCGGGACATTCTGGGGGCGCGCGCTCGTGAGACCTGCCCCGTGGTGGCTCAGGTATTGGTGAAGCGGCCCGAATCCCTGGACGTGGGTGCTTTCGAGCGGAAGCTGTTCCGAGTCCGAAAACGCATCGAGCGCGATACCGCCGCGCGCCGTATCACCCTGCACATTCCCTCATTCTCTACCCATAGCGTGGTGTACAAGGGATTGTTCCGGGCCAGCCAGGTCCGCGAGTTCTACCATGCCGACCTGGGGAGCGACCGCTTTCTCGCCTCGGTCGCCGTCTATCACCAGCGATACGCCACCAATACGCTCCCCGACTGGGCCCTGGCCCAACCTTTCCGCCGCCTCTGCCATAACGGAGAAATTAATACGCTCCTGGGTAACCGCACCTGGACCGAGGCCCGCGAACGCGCCCTCTCTCCGGGTACGCGCCGCCGCCTGTCCCCCATTCTCGGCTACGGGCACAGCAGCGATAGCGCCCAGCTCGATCGTCTGGTCGAAGCTATCACCGCCGCTGGGGTCAGTCCGGTGCAGGCGCTTCTGGGCCTGGTCCCCGAGGCGCATGGCGCCGCCCCCGAAATGCATGAGGATCTCAAGGCATGGTATCGCCTGCAGGAAGCCATGCGGGAGCCCTGGGATGGGCCGGCTGGGCTCGTCTACTATGATGGCCGCTGGTTGATTGCGCATCTGGACCGCAACGGACTCCGGCCCCTGTTCGTGCAGGAAACCGGCGCCACTGGCGGCCCGCGACAGGTGATCGTGGCCTCCGAGCAAGGAGTGACTGAGTGGCCGAGCGAGGACGTGATCTACACCGGCCAACTGGGCCCCGGCGATCTCCTGGCTCTGGATATGAGCACCGGACGATGCTATCACGACAAGGAAATCAAGGCGGAGCTGATTGGCCTGCGGTCGGATTGGCGCGACCAGGCCGAGCGGCACATCGTGGTTGGTGGGACTGACCCGTGCCGCCGCCCAGCCCTCGACGCCGATGCCTTTACGCGGGTGCAGATTGCCGCCGGCGTCACCCAGGATGATCTCACCTACTTCATGCTCCCAATGGTGCGCGACCATAAGGAAGCAGTGTGGAGCATGGGTGATGACACCCAGCTGACCCCGTTCGTCCAACGATCTCGGATGCTGGAGGACCATCTGCGGCAGCGCTTCGCCCAGGTCACCAATCCGCCCATCGATCCCTACCGCGAGGCCCTTGTGTTCAGTACCAAGGTGTATTTGGGGAAACTGGACGGGTATTTCGGCGAGCCGGTGGGCGGGCAAACCATCGAGCTTGATTCGCCCGTGCTGAGTGGCCCGCGTTTCTCCTGGATCACGCGGCAGGACTCAGTGGAACAGCTCAGCGTGCGCTTCGCGGTCGACGATTCCGCGGGCCCAACCGCGTCCTTCGAGCGCGCCCTGACCAACCTGGAGGAGAGCGCCCTGGCGGCGGCGCGGGATGGGGCGCGCGTCCTGATCCTCACCGACCGTATCCCGCGCGGCCAGATCGCCGGTACGAACGGCAACGGTCACACCAAGACGCCGGGGCCGATCACCCCCGTATCCGATCCTCGCGTCCTGACCACGGCGGTGGACACCGAACATGCCGCCATGCCCATGCTCCTGGCCGCCGGGCGAGTGCATCGGAGACTGATCGAGTCGGGCCTCCGCACCCGCGTGGGGTTGGTGGTCGATACGGCCTCGGCCTGGCACGAGCATCACCTGGCCTGCTTGCTGGGTTTTGGGGTTGATGCCGTCCACCCCTGGATGGCCCTGGAATGGGCCTGGCGGCTCTCCGAGACCGATCCCACCTGCGGGCCACCCGACGCGCAAGGAGAGAATCTGCGGAAGGTTCTGCACAAGGGCGTGATCAAGGTCATGTCCAAGATGGGCATTTGCGCGCTCAGCTCCTATACCGGCGCCGGCCTCTTCGAGATCCTCGGACTCGATGCGGACGTGGCATCGCGCTTTTTTGCCGGCGCGGCCCATTGGGGCAGCGGCATTTCCCTTGAGGATTTGATCGAGGACGTGGTGGCTCTGCACTCCACGGCTTTTGGCGACCTTCGGGCCCGGGCTTCCGCCATCGGAGGGAGCCGCGCGGTGGCTACGGTCGTGGGCGAGGGAGGCGGCGGCGCCAGGGCGAAGGTCGGGAAGGAGAGCTCCGGTCCCATGCTGGCGGACCAGGGTTTCGTCCGTTTCCGTAAGGGAGGCATCCCGCGCGCCTATGATCCCAAGGTATTCGCGACCCTCCCGAAGATCGTGGCGGAGACCGAAGCCGAGATGCAGTGCTACACCGAACATGAGCACGCGCCGCCCGACCAGTTCGTGCCTGCCTTGCTGGAAGCGCTGGAGCCCGACGCGCGCGAGCGATACGCGCGGTGGGCGGCGGCAATCAACGAACGCGAGCCGATCACCGTCGCGGACACCCTACGCGTCGTGTCCGACCGCGCCCCAATCCCCCTGGATGAAGTTGAGCCCGCATGGCGCATCCTCGATGACCGCGAAGGCTGGGGCAGGGTGTGTGGCGGCGCCATGTCATGGGGATCCCTGAGCGACGAGGCGCATGAGGATGTCGCGGTGGCCCTGAATCGGATTGGTGCCCGTTCCAATACGGGTGAAGGAGGCGAGCGCGCGCGTCGCTTCGGTACGCTGGCCAACAGCGCGATCAAGCAGATTGCCTCCGCCCGCTTTGGCGTGACGCCGCAATACCTCCACCACTTGAAGGAGTGGCAGATAAAGATGGCCCAGGGATCGAAACCGGGCGAGGGCGGCCAGCTCCCCGGCCATAAGGTGTCCAGGGAAATCGCGGTGGTCCGCGGCGCGGATCCAGGGGTGCATCTGATCTCTCCGCCTCCTCACCACGACATCTATTCCATCGAGGATCTGGCGGAGTTGATGTACGAGCTTGGGCAGTTCAACCCCACCGCTCGGGGTAACGTCAAACTGGTCAGCGAAACCGGGGTGGGTATCGTGGCCGCGGGAGTAGCCAAGGGCGGCGCCCACACGGTGCATATTTCCGGCCACTCGGGCGGTACCGGAGCATCTCCGCTTAGTTCGATAAAATACGCCGGCCTTCCCTGGGAACTGGGAGTGCAGGTGACCCACCAGGTTCTGCACGCGAACGACTTACGGGATCGGGTGAAGTTAGTGGTGGACGGAAGCATGCAAACTGGTATGCATGCCATGAAGGCGTTTTTGTTGGGGGCGGAGTCCGTGGCGATTGGCACCACCCTTTTAGTTGCCGAGGGCTGTATTATGGCGCGCCAGTGCCACCTCAACACCTGTCCCACCGGAATCACCACCCAATCCAAGCGCCTCAGGGCCAAATATACAGGGAAGCCGGTCCACATCATCAAGTATTTGCTGCTGTTCGCCGAGGAGATCCGCCAGATTCTGGCCCGCATGGGCTACCGCTCGATTGGTGAAATCGTCGGACGGACCGATCTGCTCCAGGAGGCGCCGGCCGATGACCGAGCCCACGCGATCAGTTTTGCCGCTGACCTTCTCGGTCGCCCCCTTCCACTTGCTCCGCGGCGCCCAATCCCGGTGGAAGTGAGTATCCTCAACGCCGCGATTCTCCGCGACGCCCAGTCCGCCATCGACCCCAGTCGTCTCCGCCCCGCGACCCTCCGTTACAGCATTTCCAACACCGATAGAGCCGCTGGGGCAACCCTGGCCGGAGCCATTGTCGGGCTCACCGGCGATGCCGGCTTGCGCCAACCGCTGGACATTCACTTCTACGGCTATGCTGGGCAATCCCTTGGCTTCGGGGCCTGGGGAGGGATGCGCATTACCCTGGTCGGTCGGGCGAACGATTACGTTGGCAAAGCGATGGGGAAGGGTGGGCTGATCGCGGTTCGCCCTCCCGACGACCTTGGATGCCCGCCCGAAAGCACTGCCCTGGTGGGGAACACGGTGGGCTATGGGGCCACCGGAGGCCGCCTGTTCGTCAACGGGCGGGCGGGCCAGCGTTTCATGTGCCGGAACTCAGGCGCCGAGGCGGTGGTGGAAGGGATTGGCCCCCATGGCTGCGAGTACATGACCAAGGGGTCGGTGGTGGTGCTGGGTGACGTTGGGCTCAATTTCGGCGCCGGGATGACCGGCGGGGTCGCCTACCTTCTCAACGGCTTCACCGCCGAGGAGCGCGGGCGCCTCAATACCGACTACGTGCGGGTCGAGCCGCTCTCCGAGGCGGAGCGCGATCCCAAGGGACAGTTGCACGAACTGATTGCCGCGCATCATCGATGGACCGGATCACCACTCGCGGAGACCATGCTCCGCTACTGGGATTTTTACGCGCGATACCGCCTGGACAAGGTGGTATCCATCGTCGAGCGGGCCCAACTGGCGGAGGAAGAAGAGCCGGTGGCCGTCTAATCCTTCTGAGTGTAAATCTCCAGGATTCCCTGTAGGGGCACCCCTCGTGGGTGCCCTCGGGCCAGCCGCCAAGGGCACCCACGAGGGGTGCCCCTACAACTGATGGGGGACTTCGCCAGGTTGTACTCGTCGGCATTGCCGCTTCCGCGAACTGGAAGTGGGGCCGATTTCTCGATCCCTTTTTCTTTATCCCAATCCGTAGACCCGACGGGCGTTCTCGCGCAGGATCGCCGCGCCCGCGGTTTCCGCCGCCGTGGGGCTTAGCTCCCCGTGAGCCACGGTCTCCGCCAGCACCTGGCCGAGCACCCGCCGTCCATGAAGCGCGCTGGCCCAATGAACTTCCGGTAGTCCCACCCCATCGGAGCTGTACATGAGCTTGGAGTAGGGCGCCACGCCGAGCGCCTGCCGAGTGAAAGCCAGCATCTCCTCGAACCCCAGCACGGGGATGCCGTACGACAGATCCAGGTAGACGTTTCCGTAAATCGTGGCCAGAAACCCGCCTTGCCGGGTATACGGGTAGCTCTCATGCAGGAGCACGAAGGTCATCCCCCGGTACTCTGGGCGTTGCAGCACCGCGCGCAAGTGAAAGGGGTTCGCGAGCAGCATATCGCAATCACTATCACCGTATCCGGTGTGAAACTGGACTGGGAGTTCCTGGGCCGAGGCAATGGCGAAAGCCTGATGCAGCATGGTGTCCAACAGCGGCTTGTGGGTGATCCGCACCGAGCCGTGCTCCGCCGCCTCGCGGCGGGCCCGCGCGAATGCCGCGTCCACCGCCTCCACCGGCCAGGTCTCGATGTTCAGTCCGGTGCGATAGGCCACGATGGACTTCAAGGCCACGTAGCCTGCCGCCCGGACGTCGCCCAGGGCCTCCGCGAACATCGCTTGCAGGTCCTCCAGGCTGGGACACCGCGGTATCAGTTCTTGCAGCAGCACTTCCAGCCGCAACATGGGGGCGATCCGCACCCCGGAGTCTCCCACGAAGCTCTCGTCGGGCGCCACATTCCCCGCCGTGGGAAAGCCGCGGTCGATGCAAAGAGTCTCGATCCCGGCGGCCTGAAGCAAAGCGCCCGCCAACTCGCGTGGGTCGCGGGCGGCGCGAGCCGCCACCACGGCCCGATCATCGGGCTCGCAGCCGAGAAAGCCGGCAAACTCACGGGTGAGCCGCTGGTAGAAGAGGGTTGATGCCACATGGTCGGTTCTCATTGCCGGATCATAGGATTCGGTAAAGTTGGGCCGCCAGTGATCGAGAGTAGTGGGAGTGTGCTGTTTATAGAGGCCATGACAATGGTTGTCCACGATCGGGATCGCGGAAAGATCGATAGCCATCCTGCTTCCTTCCTACCACCAGGCGGCGGCTGAGAGGGCACCATCCACCAAATAGGGGGAGCCAGTCACGAATGATGCCTGATCGCTGGCCAGGAAAAGAATAACCTCCGCTACCTCTTCCGGCTTGCCTATCCGTCCGATCGGATGCCGGGCGCCCCACTGGGCGAACATCGCCGCCGGGTCCGCCTCTTGCGCGGCGGCGTAGCGCAGCAACGGCGTTTCAATGGAGCCGGGACACACGCAGTTCACCCGCACATGGTCCCCCGCGTGGTCCAGGGCCATGGCGCGGGTAAGCGCCACCACCGCTCCTTTGGTAGCCACGTAGGCGGCGGAACGCGGGAGGCAGGTGAATGCTTGCACGCTGGCCACATGGACCACCGATCCTCCCCCTCGGGCCGCCATGGATGGGATGCAGAAGCGCGAGACCAGATAGACCCCGCGGAGATTGACCGCGACCACTCGGTCCCACTCGTCCTCGGGCATCTCCACCACCGTCCCGTACAGCTCGATGGCCGCGTTGTTGACCAGGATATCGATGCCCCCAAAAGCCGCCCCGGCTTCCGCCGCGATGCGCCGCGCGTCCTCCACTCCCGACACATCGGCCCTTACCCCGATCGCCGTCCCGCCCGCCTCGGCGATCGCGGCCCGGACCTCATCAAGCAGGTCTTGCTTGACATCAACCAGCACCACTCTCGCGCCCTCGCGGGCCAGGGCCTCCGCCGTCGAACGGCCTATCCCGCCGCCGGCCCCCGTTACCACCGCCACCTTCCCTGGAAAACGCTCCATGCCTATCCTCCCTCTCCACTCGAACCGTCGTATGCATGGTACACATGTCTGGTAGCGATGGCGGAGCGGTCTTCAGTGTTCTCCGTACCTTCCGTGTTTCCGTGCTTCAGGATGAGCGCCGCACAAAACGAGAGTGGGGGTCATGCCCGGCAGGCATGACCCCTACTCTCGTTTTGCGTTGCGTGCCGCCGCCTAGTTCAGGTTGCCGCCCGACGCGATGGTCGAGCCGTCACCACCATTGATCAGCACGGCCTCCACGGTATTGCTGGCCCGGATCGAGATGCCGCGCGGGTCGGTCCCCGCCGGCAGGTTGATGGTACGGGCCAGATTGGCGGGCAGGGTGCTGTCGTAGGCAACGGTCGAACCGCCGCCGGTGCTCAGAGTGACCTGTACCCGCTCAATGGTATTGGTGGGGTTGAACAGCCTCAGTTGCGCCCCGCTGGCGGTCACCATGGCCCTGGCCCCGGTCGCGGCGCCGATCGAACTGGGCACCACCAGACCGGGATGACGGCCAATGTTGGGCGAGCCCCCGAAATAGATGCTCGCCTCGGCCACGACCGGCACGTTCGAGACCAATTGGCCCAGCACCGCGCCATTCCCTCCACGGAGCAACGACGGCACCACGAAGGTGTACCGCTGTCCAGCCGGAATGCTGCCGGTTGAGGTTGCCAGGGAAATGCCGCCGATGCTTCGCAAGGTGAGGGTTGCCGAAGCGGTGCTGGTCCCTGGATTGAGGACGGTCACGAAGGTCTGTGAGCCGGCATCGGTCGGCACGAATGGGAAGGACTGGCTGGTCTTCCCGGCCGAAATCGCCGGACCAAGCGAGTAGCCATACTTGGCGGACCCGGCGCCATCGCCCCAGTACATCGAGCGATCCACGGCAATGGGAGCGGTCGAGGTGACGCTGATCGCCACGTTCCGCGAGCCGTGAACCACCAGGGCGTTGTAGACCTTCCGTACGTTGATCGTGACCCGGCCCTTGGCGGGCACCGAGACCGATTGCGCGGCCGGAGCCGGAGTATTGCTCGGCAGATACGACACCTGCGCCGTAGCCGCTGTGGTACCGGGATTGAAGAGGGTGATGTACTCTTGCAGGCTGGCTCCCGTATAGCCCTCGGCCAGGTACCAATTCTGCTGGAGGGCAGTCGATCCGGTGCTGGTATCAGAGTCGAGCAAGGTGCCGTCGCCGCGAACCCGAGAGATCGCCGTCTCGGCCACGATGCCGGTCGGAGACTGAACCTCGATGCTGACGAACTTGTCGTTGCCCACATCGGTGTTCACGTTGCGCACCACCGTCGCGCCCGGAGCCACCGTATCATTGGCGGTAATCGTGGTCGCCGTGGTGGCGCCGCTTGGATACACGTAGTAGGTGGTGGTGACCGCCGAGGAAGAACTGCCGGGGTTGTAAAGGTACAGCTTCTCGCTGAAAGTCACCTTATCGCTGATTGGTACGTTGCTGGTATTCCCCGCCGCCGTGCCGGTGTTGCCCTCGGCGAAGATGCTCGTCGTGGGGGCCGAAACACTGGCCGGTAGGATCGCCGGGATAGGAGTTGCCGTGGCAACCGCCACCGGGGTCGCGGTAGCAGTGGGGGCAGCAGCCGAAAGCAGCGCGATGGTCGAGAGCGCCTGGACATGGCTGGTTCCGCCTAGGGCGAGGATGGCATAGGTACCGGCCGCGATCGACGGCACGATATAGGTGCCGGAGATGCCGCCGCTCGAATTGGCGGTAAAGGTCTGGGTGGTCCCGGCGACCGCCGTCGTGGGAGTAGCGGCGTTGGCCAGCGAGACGGTTACTTGCTCTCCCGCCGTGAACCCGGTCCCCGTGACCGTGATGCCCTGGCCGGGGGTACCCGATGTCGAAGCGGCGGAGATGCTGATCCCGGTCGCCCCGACTCGGATCGTGTAGGTACCAGTGCGGCCGGTGGAATCGGTGGCGGTCACTGTGTAGCTGCCCGCCGCCGTGTTACTGGGGATGGTGAGGTCGGCACTGATCGCGCCGCTGGCATTACTGGTGGTGGTAATGGTCGCGCCTGCCCCGGTTACGGTCACCGCCGCGTTGGCGGTAAAGCCGGATCCCGTGACTTCCACGGACTGCCCGGCGGTGGCGTTGGAAGGGGTGGCGTAAATCGCCACTCCCGTGGTCGTGGTCGTTCCAACCGTAATCGTCGTGGAGGCTGTCCGGGCGCCATCGGTAGCGGTGACGGCATATGTGCCTGCCGGAGTACCGGCGGCGATGGTCACGGTAGAGTTAAATAGGCCGCCTATTGATTGCGTCGCGGTGGTCGTGGGGAAGCCCGTGCCGCTGAGGGTTACCAACAGTCCGGGGTTGCCGCTGAAACCACTACCCGTAAAGGTCACGGCGCTTCCCGCCGCCACCGTGGTGGCATTTGGGGTCAGTGCCGCGATACCCGACTGATTGACTACACTGTACGCAGCCGTTCCTGTGTGGGTACTATCCGATGCTGAAATTGTGTAAGTACCGGTTGCTGTACTGGCACTATTCGCGATACTCATGGCGAAGGTGCCGTTCGAAAGGTTGACTACGGTAGCCGGGATCCCGGGACCGCTTACCGTGGCCGTGCCGCTCGTGTTAAATCCAGTGCCCGACACGGTAAATGATTGTCCCG
>DATBTL010000260.1:0-3041 GCA_036559345.1 Chloroflexota bacterium
GGGCAGCCCCGGCGGCACGATCACGATTCTGGCCCACGACGCGGTGGTGCTGGGGCGGATCAGCGCGAACGGAGGGGCGGGCGCGAACGGCCACGAAACTCCATGCGCCAACTATGTCGACCCTGGCGGAGACGGGGGTCAGGGTGGCAGCGTCACCTTGAAGGCGGTCGATCTCACCCAGCGGGGTACGATCCAGGCCGGCGGAGGCGATGGCGGCCCCGGCCAGCCGGCGGGGAAGGGCGGCGCGGGAGGAACGGTGACGGTGAAGACCGCGCATCCGGCCGCCTCCCTGGCGCCGCTCCTCACGGTTGCCGCCGGTAAGAACGCGGCCGGCGGACCACAAGCGGCGTCCGGCGTGGTGACAATGACCTCGCTCAGCATGGCCGATCAGCGGCATCTCCCTGCCGCTCCGCCCCCGCTCACCCAGCGGATTGGCACCGCGCCCGTGCTGGCCTCAACCCAACCCTCAGCTGTCCTCGGCGCTGGAATGCGGTGCGGCGCGGGGGACCTGGTCGTGGCAAGCGGTAGCTCGTTGCATGTGCGGGGGGTGCATAGCTACCAGCATGTCTGCGTCCAGGGCACATTGCTGGTCGATGATCAGCTTACCTTGCTGGCTCAGACCATCCTGATCGCGCCCGGCGCCTTGATCACCACCACCGACGCGATCGCGCGGACCGCACCCATTTCACCAACCGATCACTGCGGCCCGAATCACGATCTTCCCCAATCCGGAACGGCTGGGGCCGCGGGCGCTAGCACCTTTGGCGGCCCGGGAGGCAAGGGAGGTCACGGCGGCGCGGCGATTACCCTGGTGGCGCGGCAACTCGTCTTCGCCGGCCGCGCGGTCACCAATGGGAGCTCGGGGACGCGGGGTGTGGATGGCGGCTTCGGCAGCCCCACTTCCGGAGATATTCCCCCCAGCCAGGGCGGGGCTGGCGGGGCCGGCGGCGACATCTCGCTGGTCGCCCATGAGCTACAGCTCACCGGCACGTTCTCGGTCCTTGGGGGCGCCGGGGGACGGCAAGGGAACCCGGTCGGCGCCGGACCATCCTATAAAGCGCCCTTCGCGCCGCGCGGCGCTCCTGGGTGCGTGAGAGTGTTCGCCAATACGCTGCGCGCGCCGGCCGGCGCCTTGACCATCCCAGGCACCCTCTACTACGGACATACGCTGCCCATTGATCCGGTGCCGCCGCCCAGCCCACCGACCGCGTGGTACGGCACGGCCACCATGCACACCCTGCCCCCACCATTCCTGGCTTTCTGGCGGCAGCACAACGGGCTGGCAACCTTCGGCTATCCGCTCAGTGAGCCGCTGGTGGAACACGGCCAGACGGTACAGTATTTCGAGCGTTCCCTCCTGGCGGTGGTTGCCGGGAAGGTGACGATCAGCCCGCTGGGCTCGCTGGTCACGGCGGGCCGTTCCTTTTCCCCCACGGTGGCCTTTGCCGGCACGGCCACGCGCCGGTATTTCCCCGCCACCGGGCACTCGCTCGGTGGGCTCTTCCTGACCTACTGGCAGACCCACGATGGCGCCGACCTTTTCGGGCCACCGATCTCGGAGCCGCTCAGGGAAGTGAATGGTGACGGCAGCGGGCGTACGTATCTGGTGCAGTACTTTCGCGACGCACGCCTGGAATATCACCCCGAACTCCGCGGCACCCGCTTCGTGGTCAGCCTCGGCGCCCTGGGCCGCGAATACCTTCATCTGAAGGGCTGGCTGTAGGGGACCAGTATTCAATGAACCGCACCGACCGCTTGTTGGCCATCGTCCTCGAACTGCAAGCGCGCCGCTACACCCGCGCCTCCGAACTGGCGGATCGGTTCGAGATCGCCGTGCGCACGGTCTATCGGGACATCCTGGCGCTGTGCGAGGCGGGGGTTCCGGTGGTCTCCACGCCCGGCTACGGTTACACCCTGCCACCGGGCTACTTCCTGCCTCCCCTGATGCTGACCGCCGATGAGGCATGCGGCCTGCTGCTGGGGACGGCCTTCGTGGCGGACCAGGTGGACGCTCCCTACAGGCAAGCCATGGAGACGGCGGGCAAAAAGATCGAGAAGCTGTTGCCGGATTCCACCCGCCGCGAGGTTGAGTCCCTACTAGAGACTCTGCGTTTCATGGCGCGGCCCCGACCCGCCAATCCCGACCTGGAGCGGCGGCTCACCATGATACGGAAGGCCGTCGCTCAGCGTCAGGTACTCCGTCTCACCTATCACGCTCGCCGCGGCGAGTTGGCCGCCCGAGAGGTGGAGCCCCATGGACTGATGTGCATGGATGGGATCTGGATGCTCCAGGCATACTGTCGCACCCGCCAGGGCGCCCGCCATTTCCGTCTGGATCGAATGGACGCGGTGACCCCGTTGGGTGAACGGTTTACGCGCCGAGAAGGGCTGACCGTCCGGCGCCACAGGCCGATCGAACCAGGTCCGGTGGAAATTCGCGCCCTGTTTGGTCCGGACGCGCTCCGTTGGGCCCGTGAAAGCCGCCCAATGGGTTTTGTCCGTGAGGAAGAGCACCCGGACGGCGTGGTGATGGTGTTCCGCCCCCGCGACTGGCATGATCTCGTGCCCTGGTTCCTCTCCTGGGGCCCCTCGGCCCAGGTACTATCTCCCTCGCGGCTCCGGGCCGAGATTAGCGCCGCGGCGCGCGCAACCGCCGATCTGTACGGCGCCCTGGCGGATGCTTCACCGGCCAAGGAAGGGGATGCGCGGTGATCACCACGATGTCACCGCGCGGCCCCTTCCAGAGCGCTTTAGGATCGGGGCGCCAACTGGAGCATGTACAGCAAGTTGCCGGAGGGATCCTTCATCGCGAAGGCCCGTCCGAACGGCTCGTCGTGCGGCGGTTGCACCGTGGCCACGCCGGCCGCCTCCAACGCGGCATGCGTGACGTCCGCATCGTCCACGAACCACCAGAGTTCGGTACCCTCCTCGCCGGGCCCCGACTGGCTAAGCGCGTAGCTGGCTCCGTCCCCGCGCGTGAACTGGACAAACCCGGGCGCTTCGGCTTCCACCGTGAAGCCCAGCTTTTCAGTGTAGAACGC
>DATBTL010000261.1:0-12121 GCA_036559345.1 Chloroflexota bacterium
GCCCGCTATCGCGGAGTGATCATTGGCGGCAAGCATGGCCGTGATGGTGTGCTTGCCAGGCGTCACGTTTTGCATACTCAGGACAGTGGCGGTGCCGCATTCCATGTTGACCAGACCGCCATCAAGGAGGAGATGCCAGTGGCCGAGACCGGCGCGCGGCGGCGTCCCCGCCCACGCGCAATCCATGGTCAAATTCGTGACCGCGACCTTCACCGGAACCGTATCGCCGGTCACCGTCGCGCCAGGCGCCGGAGATAAGATCTTGATGCCGCTCGACTGGGTTGCCGGCGCCGCCTGTGCGGGGCCCGCAAGAGGAATACCGGCGGCCACGATCATTGCCGCCACACTTAACACTGCCACTACATATCGTTTCATCTGAACCTCCTCCGCTGTCTACTTGGTGGTCTGGGTGGACAGCGGGCCGGGAGCGTCGCCACCCGGCCCGCGCTACTCTCATGCTGTCTGTTACTTCGTGGTCTGGATTGACGGCAGCTTAGCCGTGTTGGAGATCGTGAAGTGATCCCACATCCCGCTCTGGATGTGGCCCGGTACCAGACAGGCCACGAAGTACGAGCCGGCATGGTCCGCTACGAAGGAGACGAGCTGCGTGACGCCGTGACCAGTTCCCCCGAGTGCGTTGGGCGTCACTGCCACCCCGAAGCCAAAGGGCTGGAGTTGGGGCGGCGTCTTGGTCGACTTGACGATCCCCGCACTGTGCGGCAGCGCCGCCTTGTTGGAGAACTCCAAGTCCACCGTCCAGTTCGCGGGCACGATGAAGTTCGCTTTGCCATCATAGTAGCCGTCGAAGTTGAACCCGCTATCGGCGCCTGTCTCGCCGGCCACCAGCACGATCACTACGTGCTGATGTGTGGTGTCAACGTACATCCAGGGATTGAGCCTGGTGTAACCTTTGAGCGACGGGAGCTTGACGGAAACAAGCCCGCTGCCGGCCGCGGCGGCTGGGAACGGCTTGGTGATTGGCGTGCCACCCAGCTTGAGCACCGCCAGCGTGCCGCCCAACGGGGAACCATCCGCGGCCGACACGCTGGCGCCACCGGCGGCAATGGCGATGTATTCGGTGCCGTTGACCGCATAGGCGATGGGCGGCGCACCGAAGGCGAGACCAAAATTCGGGCTGTAGAGGATCTTGCCGGTCCGGGCATCGAAGGCATAGAAGTGTCCATCGTCGCCCCCGGCAAAGGCCAGGTTACCGGCGGTCGCCAGCGAGCCACCGAACATCGGCTTGGACATCGCATCCTTCCAGAGCACCTTGCCCGTCCGCGCGTCCACCGCCGCCATGGCGCCGGTCATCGGTCCGCTGGGAGCGACCGCGCCGCCGGTGTCAACCGTACCCAGCCGGTGCGCCTGGGTATTGGCCAGCGGGATAGTGGAAAAGATCTGGCATGCATTCGTGACCGGCTGATAGACGGCGTGGGTGGCCGGGCTGTAGGCCGGCGGTGAGAACTCGATACCGCCCGCGGTACCGGGGCAGACCCTTACGCCCGCGGCGTTTGGCTTGAGATGCGGCACCGACCACTCGCTCAGGTACGGCGAGATGGCCAACACTTTGCCGCTGGCGGCGTCAAAGAAGAAGTATTGGCCGCCCTTGTTACCGTTCCCGACGACCCGTGTGGTCTTGCCATTCTGCGTGAGGTTAAAGAGGATCGGCGATTGCAGAGCGTCGTAATCCCAGACGTCGTTGCAGATCTCGGTATGGCCCCAGATAAACTTCCCGGTGCGCGCGTTGAGGGCGACGACCGCGTCCACCCACGGATTGCAGCCCGACCGTACGGCATTGGTGAAGTCCGGGCTGGGGTTCCCGGTGCCGAGATAGAGGATGCCGGTCGTGGAGTCGATCACCGACGGCATCCAGACGTCGCCACCGCCATGGTTCCCCTGGGCGGAGTTCCAGCCATGGCCGGGCGCGGGCACGGTGTAGAAGCGCCAGATCTGCTTGCCGGTGTTGGCATCGTAGGCGGCCTCGAATCCCCGCATCCCCGCATCACCCTCCTGGGCGCCCACGAACAACATGCCGTTCCAGTAGGTTGGCGGGGACGATTCGCCGTAGCCCTGGATCTTGTTGGCCACCGACACATCCCAAATCACCTCGCCGGTCGACGCCTGCAAGGCAATCATTCGGGCATCGAAGGTGAGGAGATAGACCTTGCCGTTGACCACCGCCACACCCCGGTTTGTCGGTACGCCGCCGCCGCCGCCCGCGACGGAGTGGTAGAAGTCCACCTGGGGGGTGTACTGCCAGATCAACTCGCCCGTCGCCGCATTGACTGCCCGCACCTGGTCGGTGTTGGTAGTCAGGTACATCACGCCGTTGACCACCACCGGGACGGTCTCCCAGGCGGCGAGGTTCTTGCCCTCCTGCATCGTCCAGGCGACACCAAGCTTGCTCACATTGCCGGCGTTTATTTGCGTAAGGGTAGAGAAGCGGACATTGTCGGTTGAATTGCCAAACATCGGCCAATCCGCGCTCGCGGCGTGCGGCGCCTGTGCGTCCGTGGTAGGCTGGTGCGTCGCGGTGGCGCCGGCAACGCCAGCCAGCGTCAGGGATACCGCTGCAACCACGGTAGCGGTCCGTCGAACCATAAGTCTCATCGGCTGTCACTTTCTTCGCTATCGATTCCTCTATCACCAACTATCCTGATGCACTCATGTATCCATCCTTCATACAACTCCTCTTTGGTACGGGCGCATGCGTTACCACCGATCTCTCGCACTGGGCGGGCAGATGGACCAGCAACCGAGGCTCTCACGGGCAGCGGCAACGCTCTGGCGAGACCACCGGGCTGGCCCGCGGGCTGTATTCCCGAGCTACGGGCAGAAACAGGCGCCGGCTCTACGCCGAAAAGCGCTCCACAGCGGCGCGCTGCCGCGGCAGTCATAATGGCGCGGTACCCAGCCCACCCGCGGACCGCGGACTGGAGGCAGAGCCAGCCGTTGCGACAGCGGCGCCGCCGGACCGGCGATGGCGGAGAACGATGGTCTCCGGCGCTCGGTAGGGAAAGCTATCGTCCCAGCCGGCGACCAGGCTCAGGCTGCCGCAACGCCCGCAGGCAAGTACGGCGCGTCTGGGAAGGGTCGCGGCCGCGGCCTGGGTGATACTGTGCTCGCCGGCCGCTGTATGATGCACGAAGCTCCTACTGTTTGAGCAATTCAGGCACTCCAATTGTCGAATCAGGTTTGACATGCTCCTATCCTCCTTCTATCAAGCCGCGGAGATGTATTCCATGATCCAATCTAGGCCCGCACTCATAGCGCTACCGTGACTTTTGTCACGGAGGGCGATCCCGTGGCCTCGTACGCGGAAATCGCATGGGGTCGGCCTATACACGATCCGGCACAACCAGGTCATCGCACTGAAAGACGGAATGGTTCGGGATCACCGGCGGCGGTTCCTGTAACGGGAGAACAGCGGCGTATGGACGTTCGGCTGGTAAGGAAAGGATGCCTCTGTCCGGATACGGCGCGGCCCGCCTGGTTGCCGTGATGTGCCGCGGATGATGCTGGTCAGGGTAGGCCCGTTCCGCCGGCTGACCAGTTCCCGCGGAATCGCCAGTTTCCGGCTGGATTGAGCCGGGCGCCGTGATAAAAGTCACGGATACGGCGTTCCCGCCGCCGTACGCTGGGTAGCGGTATGAACCAGGCCGGCATAGGCCAGGGAACGGTCTCCGCGAATGCGTCGCCCGGCTAACCTTCAGGAGGTGAGGGGCGCCATGGCTCTGTCCACGATCGAGATCTACTCTGAAGAGCCGCTGAAGGAGAGACGATGGATAGCGCCCGGGTGAAGGACTGTTAGATGGACGCATCGACCGTGAGAGCGCGTGATGCCGCGGCGTCCTTCGCGATCCGCGCCGTGCCGCCCTATCACCTGGAGGCGACAGTGCGCGTGTTACAGCGGCGACCGAGCAATCGCATTGACCTCTGGGAGGCCGGCCGCTACCTTCGCGTGCTCTCGACAGCCGAAGGATTACGGCTGATTGCGGTCGAGAATCGCGGCACCATTGAGGCGCCGGACGTGCATTGCCTCGTCTTTGGCGGGCCAGTGTCCTCGTCCACCCAGGAACAGATCGGCACGATCGTGCAGCGCATTGTCGGTCCCACCATCGATCTCGCGCCATTCTACGCCATCGCCGAGCAGGATCCGCGGCTCCATGCGGCCACCATGGCCTTGCGTGGCCTCAAGCCGCCGCGATTCGCCACGATCTTCGAGACCATCGCCAACGTCATCCCCTTCCAGCAGGTGAGTATCGCGGCGGGCGTGGCCGTCGTGACGCGGCTGGTCGAACAATTTGGCCGGCGGCTTAATCTCGGCACGCACACGTTCGTTGCGTTCCCGCTGCCGGATCAGATCGCCATGGCCGAGGTTGAGGATCTGCGATGCCTGGGCTTGAGCTGGGCCAAGGCACGCACCCTGCACAGGGTGGCCGTACAGGTGCGGTCGGGCGCGTTGAGCGAGGAGCGTCTGGAGGCGTTACCGAGCCCGGAGGCCATGACAGCCCTGACCGCGTTGCCCGGCATCGGCCCCTGGAGCGCCGGCCTGATCTTGCTGCGCGGCTTGCGGCGCATGGAGGTCTTCCCGGAAGGTGATGTCGGATCGGCAAAGAACCTCGGCCGGCTCCTGGGGATGGAGGGCCCAGCGCGCGTGGACGATATCCGTCCCGTCGTCGCCCGAATGGGCGCCATGAAAGGGCACCTCTATTTCTATGCGCTGGGATGGCGCCTCATGCATGAGGGGCTGATCTCGCCGGTATCACCACCCGTGTCATGGAGTGTCCCGCACCAGCACGGCCGGCCTGGCGATCATGGTGACTGATTTACGATGCCGGCTGGGGGCACGGAGCGAGTGCGGGCTGTGCAAGGGTCGGGCACGATGTTCAACGAGGCAGCGGTCCGCGGCGGGAGATCATAATCCAGAACGCCCAAAGCGTGACTTTCATCACGGTAAGCAACCCTGACTCCACGTTACGCTGGCATCGTGGCGGGATCACTCCGCGACGGCCGAGGTTAAGCGGTATGCCGCGCCCCACCGTAACGGAGCAGCGCCAACGAGGAGGCAGAAACATGAGTAACCTTACTACCACGTCATCTTCGGCGGGGCACACCGCATATGTCGCGGAGGTCCGGGAGCTTGTCCATGACCAGGTGGATGCACTCCTCGGGTTGCTGATGGGGAGGATCGAGCGGGTGGCCACAGCCGGCGAGCCGGCTACGCAGCCCCTCGTGTCGCGCGGCGATCGCATGCTGCGTTTGACCATTGGCCGATGCGCGACGGCGCTTGAGGTGCAGGCAACCATCGATGTGCCGGATGGGGAGAGTCGCGCCCGCCTCTTCCCCGTCGGCCCGGCCCGCTGCATCGTGCGCGCGCCCGATGGCATCCTCGCGCGGTGGGATCTACGGCAGGCGCATCCAGGCGACCCATCATCGGTCCATGCGTGGATGGTGGCCGGGACGGAGAAAGCGGTTACCGAGTCAGAGGCGGCGCTGGTGGTGGATCACTTGCTAGCTTGCCAATCGGCAGCCGCCTGATCGACGCCGTGTAGAGAGATTATGGACAGGAGGACAGATATGGAACCGCGAATTGAGTACGGAACTGTCTCCCCTGACGCCATTCGGCCGCTAGAGTCCATGCGCCAGATGGTAATACAGATCGTTCCAGCGCAACTCCTTTCTGAACTCCGGTAGGTGGGTGTTCGTGCCAATCAGCACGTATTCCAGGTTCGCCATGTCCGCGAAATCCTCCAGATGCTCGGCGGTCACCGCCTGGCTAAAGCCGGTATGATGGGCCCCGCCCGCCAGGATCCAGGCAGTCGCGGCGGATTTGAGATCCGGCCGCGGCGTCCAGACCGCTCTCGCCACTGGCAGCCGTGGGAGCGGCTGGTCCGGCGGCACCACATCCACTTCACTCACCACCATGCGGAATCTGTTGCCCAGGTCCACCACGGAGGCAGTGACGGCCGGGCCGCCGCGGGCAGTGAACACCAGGCGGACCGGGTCGCTCTTGCCGCCAATTGACAGGGGATGGATTTCCAGCGAAGGCTGTTGGTCGGCAATCGATTCGCAGACCTCCAGCATGTGCGCGCCCAGCACTTTCCCATCGGAGGACGAGCCGCACCGGCGCTTCAATGGCCGATCCTCACCACGGGAAGTCGCTGTTGCTATGACACTTCATGCACCTGTGCAAGCATATCCACGCCGTGGAGGAGTAACACCGGCACGGGTGCGTGGTGCAACACGTGGCGGGCGACGCTGCCGTGAGCCAGCCGGTCGAATCCCGTTCGGCCGTGAGTGGCCAGCACGATGAACTCGATGTCCGGCACGCTCGCCGCTTCGACGATCGCTTGCGCGGCAAGGCCTACCCGCACTTGCGCGGCGGTGACTCGCCCCTCCAGCTGACGCTCTCCTACCTGAGCAAGGTACTGCCGCGCCTCCTCCTCCTGGTCCTTGTCGAACCGCGCGGGACCTGGTCCGATGGGCCCGGCCATGCCGGATAGGTCCGCGCCATATGCGGGCATGGTGGGCGCTACTACGCGCAACAAGACGATCTCCGCCGCGGAGCACCAGTCCGCGTCCTGTAGGTAGGTGAGCGCCGTTTCCGCGAACGGTGTACCGTCCAGGGGCACGAGCACCTTGCTATAAGGATCAACTCGTGGCGCCGAGGGATGATCGCTGGCCCGTACGAAGAGCATCGGCGTGGTTGTCCGCCGCAGCACGGTCTCCGCCACCGAATCACGCAGGAAGCGCTGTACGCCGGCGTACCCATGGGTGCTCATGATGATGAGGTCCACGCCCTCCCTGCGCGCGGTAAAGGTGATCGCCCGCGCCGGCGCGGTATGGAGTACCTCGGTACGCACACGCAGGCCCTCACCGGCTAGCCGGTACCACAGAGCCTCCAGGTAGTCCTCGGCATCCCTCACCGTGACGCGGAGCGGTGAGGAAGGCTTTCCAGAATTGGCGGCAAAGGGCGCGGCCCGAAGGAGCACCACCTCGGCGCCCCCCTGCCGCGCCAGGCGGCAGGCGTACGGGAGCGCCTGTTCGGCTACCTCCGAGCCATCAAGTGGAACCAGGATCGTGCGTGCCATCGGTCTCCCCCTCTCACTTCCAGCGAGCGATGATGGGGCGTCGATTCATCGCCGCGTCTACTCGCTTCAGTCGCGCCCCATCCCGCGGGGCGGACCAGTATGTCCGGATGATCAGCAGTTCCCGATTCCCAGCCTCGCCCTTGCCTGGGTTGGTTAGCGATCCGCGCGCGCGTTCTCCCGGTCCATTCCCGCGACGAAGGCGGCAAGGTCGGCCACGCGGCAGGCATAGCCCCATTCGTTGTCATACCAGGCGATCACCTTGACCAGATTGCCGCCTACTACAAGGGTGTCCAGCCCGCTGACGATCGCCGAATGGGAATCGCCCTTCAGGTCCATGGAGACCAATGGTTCGTCACTGTAGGCCAGAATGCCGCGTAACGGCCCATCCGCGGCCTCCCTGAACGCCGCGTTGATCGAGGCAACGCTCACGTCACTGCCTAAAACAGCGGTAAAGTCCACCACGGAGACGGTTGGGGTCGGCACCCGGAACGCCATGCCGGTAACCCGGCCCCGCAACTCCGGGATGACCAGCCCCACCGCCTGCGTGGCGCCAGTCGTCGTGGGGACAATATTGAGCGCGGCCGCACGCGCGGCGCGGTGATTCTTGGCCACATTGTCCAACAGACGTTGCGAAGTGGTGTAGGAATGAACCGTGGTCAACAGTCCCTTCTCGATCCCCCAGCGATCGTGCAATACCTTAGCCACCGGCGCAAGCGCGTTGGTGGTGCAGGAGGCATTCGAGATGACGCGATGACGAGTGGGGTTGTACTCATGTTCGTTGACGCCGAGCACCAATGTGATGCCGCCATTTTTGAATGGCGCGCTGACGATTACGCGCGACGCGCCGCCATGCAGGTGTACTCCCGCCCGTTCCGCGTCGGTAAAGCGACCGGTTGACTCGATTACCAGATCGACGCCCAGTTCGCGCCACGGGAGCTTAACCGGATCGCTCTCGGCCAGGACCGCCACCCGCCGGCCATTCACCACCAACGCGGCGGATTCCGCCCGTACATCACCGGAGAAGCGCCCATAGTTGCTGTCATATTTGAGCAGTAGGGCATTGGTCGCCGGATCGGTCAGGTCGTTGATTGCCACGACCTCCAGTTCATCCGCGTGAGAGTCGAGCACCGCCCTGAATACCAGGCGACCGATGCGTCCAAAGCCGTTGATTCCAATCCTCGCCGCCATGATCAACCTCCAGATCTTGCCGTGAACCTCGTCTGGCCCTTCTTATCGCGGCGCGGACGTGAGCGCGGCCTGTGTTCCTTGCCCTGAGCCGAGTTGCGCCAGGTCCATACCCTCGTCGGCAAGCTGCTGGGGATCGACCGGTTTGCCGGCGGCGATCAGGCCCTGGGCACTTGCCAGATCCGCGCTCCGGTTGACGCTCAAGCATGCCTTGATCTTCCCCTCCAGGAGATAGAAGGCACTGAACGAGCGCTGCTCGGGCCGGCCACGCATGACGATCCGGTCCCACCGTGTGGCATGGCCGGCGTACTCGAGGCTCAGATCATACTGGTCGGACCAGAAATAGAGCGCGGGCGCATAGGGCGTACCGTTGCCCAGCATGCTTCTCGCCGCGGCCTTACCCTGGTTGTCGGCATTGTCGAAGTGTTCGACGCGCAGGCGTTCCTGGAAAGCGGGATGCCACCAGTTCGCTACATCGCCCGCCGCGAAAACATCGGGCACACTGGCGCGGCACAGCTCGTCGGTGACGATGCCGTTGTCCAGCGAGAGGCCCGACCCTTCGAGGAAGTCGACCATCGGCGTCACGCCGATCCCGACAATGGCCAGATCGCAGGGGATGTGGGCGCCCGAGGTGGTCACTGCCTCCTCCAGCCGCCCCGTGCCCTTAAACGCCGCGATCCCTTCACCCAGGCGCAGATCGACCCCGTGATCGCGGTGGAAGCCGGCGTAGATGGCGCCCACCTGCTCGCCCAGAGCATGGAGCAGGGGGGCCGGGGCCGTCTCCAATACCGTAACCTGGCAGCCGAGCATACGCGCCGATGCCGCGACCTCGCTGCCGATGAATCCCGCTCCCACGATCAATACGCGCGGCCGGCGCTGAAGGGTCGTACCAAGGGTATCCGCGTCCCGCAGCTGCCGCAGGTACCTAACACCCTCCAGGTCCGCTCCCGGTACGTGCAGCCGGCGCGGACTGGCTCCAGTCGCGATCAGCAGCTTGTCGTAGGCGAGTTGCTCGCCGGTGTCCATGGTCACGCGCTTCTGACTTGTATCGACCTGTCGCGCTCGCAGACCAAGACGGAGGTCAATATCCTGGTGATCGTAATAGTCGGCGGGCTGAAGGAAGACCTGGTCGCGCGGCCATTCGCGCCGTAGGTACTGCTTCGAGAGCGGCGGCCGTTCGTACGGGCGATCAGGCTCCGCGCCAAGGAGTACCACCCGTCCGGTGAAGCCTTCGGAGCGCAGCGTCTCGGCCGCCCGCCCACCGGCCAGATTAGCCCCCACGATCAGATAAGTTGGTGTCGATTTCATGGTTTGTCCTCACTTTCAAGCATGCTATCGGTCATCCGGGAACACCTCCCGACTCTGGTTCCAGCATATGCCGCTCTCCGGATGCTTGCCGGAACAAAAGTCACGGTCGCCGCCGATTGGATCCGCTAGAGTGAGGCTTGAAGGGAAGCGCCACGCTACACGAGCGGGCCAGTTCGTTGGAGAGACGCACGGGCGTCAGGTGCTGATCACTTCAGGAGGCGTATGATGGCTACTTCACTGCGACAACTATGCGATCTCGGGCAGAGTCCCTGGTACGACAATATCCGCCGTAGCTTTCTCACCTCCGGACGTCTGCGGGAACTGATGGCCAGCGGCATCCGGGGCGTGACCGTGAACCCCACGATCTTCGAGAAAGCTATTCTGGACAGCACCGACTACGATGCAGCCATTGGCGATCTCCTGGCCGCGGGCGCCGGCCCGGCCACGATCTACGAGAGCTTGCTGGTCGAGGACATCACGGCCGCGGCGGATCTCTTCCGTCCCCTCTACGAACAAAGCGGCGGACAGGATGGATTTGTCAGCATCGAGGTCTCACCGGCCCTGGCCCACGACACGGCGGCCAGCATCGCCGAGGCGCGCCGGTTCTGGCGCGCGGTCAAGCGGCCAAACGTGATGGTCAAGATACCGGCCACGACGGAGGGCATGCCGGCCATTCGCCACTTGATCGGCGAGGGCATCAACATTAACATCACGCTGATCTTCGCCATCGCGTCCTACGAACAGGTCATGGAGGCGTACCTCGGCGGCCTTGAGCAACGGGCCGCGTCCGGTCAGTCCCTGGCCTCTCTTGCCTCGGTTGCCAGCTTCTTCGTCAGTCGCGTGGACACCGAGGTGGATAAGCGGCTGGATGTACGTATCGCCGCCGAGCCGAACGAGGCGCGCCGGAAGGAACTGGAAGCCCTCCGCGGCAGGGCCGCGATCGCCAACGCGCGCATCGCCTATCAACAGTTCCGCAAGACGTTCGCCGGGGAGCGCTTCTCCGCCCTCCGGGAGCAGGGGGCGCGGGTCCAGCGGCCCCTGTGGGCAAGCACGGGGACCAAGAATCCCGCCTACCGCGACGTGCTGTACGTGGAGGAACTGATTGGGCCCGATACGGTCACCACGCTGCCCCAAGCCACCATCGACGCCTTCCAGGACCATGGGCGGGTCGCTCGTACGATAGACCAGCATGTCGACGAGGCATATCAGACTATGGAGCGGCTGGAGGCCGCCGGGATCAGCATGAAGGAGGTGACGGATGCCCTTCTGGTGGCGGGGGTGGCCTCGTTTGTCGAGGCCCTGGAGAAGCTCGACGCGGCGATCCGCGGCAAGCGCGAGCGGTTGCTGGCCGGCCACTCGCCCAGCTAGCGGATACGGTAGCTCCGCGGCGTGCCGGCCACATGGGCATAGCGCGTGGGGCGGATCTGGAGGCGATGATGTCCGAAGCATGTGATCTTGAAGCCCATCATCTCTGCACGCGGACGCGCGGGGTCCGCGAACTGGCGCCCCTGACCCGCACCGTGTTGTGGCGGGGGGTCTACGCCGGCGATCCGGCGCTACGCGGCGAGTTTCTCGCGATGCGCGGAGTACAGCAATGAACGCGCTGGCGCCCCTTGCTACGCTGTATGAACGAGGACATGGCTCAGGTATGCCGTTGCCGGCGGCCCTGGCCAGCCTGTACGGCCAGCTTCGCCTCCCGGTGCCCGCGGAACGGCCCTATATCGCCGCTAACTTTGTCACCACCCTGGATGGCGTGGTGTCGTTGAACGTGCCCGGACATTCGGGCGGAGGGCCGATCAGCGGCTTCAATCAGCATGATCGGATGGTCATGGGGTTGCTGCGCGCCGTGGCCGACGCGGTGATCGTCGGCGCGGGCACCGTCCGGGATGTGTCACGGGACCACCGATGGACCGCCGCCTATATCTACCCTCCCCTGGCGGATGAGTACCAGAAGCTACGGATCAGCATGGGCCGACCCGATCCGCCCCTAACCGTCATCGTCACGGCGAGCGGTGACATCGACCGGGACCTGGCGGTTTTCCAGTCCGGCGAGGCCCCGGTGCTGATTGTGACGACCGAGGAGGGCGCGCGCCGCATCGGCGATCGTGGCCTGCCGGCGTCGGTGCGTCTCGCGACCGCGCGGAGCGCCGGCCGGCTTCACGCCCAGGAGATCCTGGATGCCGTCCGACGCGTGCATGCGAGCAGCCGGATCCTGGTCGAGGGCGGCCCGCGGCTGCTGGGCGACTTCATGACCGAGGGTTGCTTGGATGAACTGTTCTTGACGCTCGCGCCCCAGGTTGCCGGCCGTGATGACGCGACGACGAGACCCGGACTCATAGCCGGGCATAAGTTTGCCCCAGGGCAGCCACTCTGGGGAACGCTCATGGGCGTCAAGCGTGCCGGTAACCATCTCTTCCTCCGCTATGCCTTCGCGGAAGAAGAGTGAGCGCCCAGGAGGGAGAAATCCCCCAGGGCGTCACGATGACGAATAAGGAGCAGCATCATGGTAGTGCGGAGCGAGAGGGAAATCCAGG
>DATBTL010000262.1:0-16249 GCA_036559345.1 Chloroflexota bacterium
CATGCCCAGGACGAGCAGCCAGGGACCGACCCGGTGGAGTCGTGCGCCGATGGCGGGCTGGACCAGGCCCGCCAGGGCGGCCAACAGGATGAGGACCCCAATGGCGCCGGTGCCGAGGCCCACCCGCACGGTGCTGTACCAGGGGAATTGGTCCGGCCACGCCAGCGTGATCCCCGCGGCCGCGACCCAGAAGATGATGGCCACGGGAATGACCAAGCGGGCGATGGCAGGCCGCGTGAAGGTGGCCCACCTTCGCCCGGAGCGTGTGTGCCCGGCGGGGATACGCCCTGACTCCGCTGATGGGACTGTGATGGCGGTGATCTCAGGACTCGTCATTAGCCCAATCGATTCCTTCACCCATTAGGCACCTGCAGTGTGTGCCGGCCAGGCCCTTTTTGCCTAGGTGACCTGGCGCGACGGTGGCGAATGTTCCCCGTTGGCGCCGACGTGGTGGCGGCGCCAACAGGGACTTTGGCAGTGCCGTTTGACTCAGTGCCGAATTATCCGGCCGCGGCGGCCAGTTTGAAAATGTCGACGTAGGCGCGTTCTGCCAGTTTCCGCGCGTCGGTGCGCTTGTCCAGGAATCCGGTCAGTTGGTAGTCCAGGGCGCCCTGGACAATCTGCGGCTTGACCGTCGTGGCGGAGGGGTGCCAGGTGTACGAGGAGAGCAGGTGCTCCACCGTCGAGACCCCGATGGGGACGAACTTGTCCTTCACCTCGATCGTGGCGACCTCGTGGAGATGGGTCCCCGTGTACTTACTGCCGTTCATCAAGCCGCGGGTGATTGCGGCCGCGGCCTTGGGGTCGTCGCGCACCAGAGCGCCATGCAACGCCACCACGCAGCAGAAATTGCTAGCGAACATGCCCGTCATGTTGGAGGCGAGTTCCACCGCCTGGCCCGTCTGCGTGAGGAGGTAGGGGAAGGGATCGTAGGAGGCAACGGCCTGGATCTCCCCCTTGTCGAGCGCCGTACCGAACTGCGCCGTGGGATAGACGCGCCAACTGACGTCCGTAGTCGGGTTGATCCCAGATTTGGCGAGAGCGATCGAGAAGAAGGTCATCCCGGAGCCGCCGATGGAATCCGTCCCAATCGTCTTGCCCTTGAGGGCCATAAAGGTCTTGATCCCGGTGTGCGCGCCGACGACCAGACGCAGGCAGCCCCCGTGCAGGCCGGCCGCCAGGCGGACATCCGCTCCCTGCTCAAGGGGCTTGAGCCAGTTGTAGAGGATGCCGGGGGCAACGTCGACCTTGCCGGTGACCAGGGCGTCAAGGACCGCGGGTGGGGCGAGTCGCAAGAGTTCGACATTGATGCCTTCACTGGCCCACAGGTGTTTCGCATAGGCAGTATAGGTGGACGCCTCGCAGGTCGCCCCGACCCAGGCGGCGCGATACGTCTTGCCTGCCCGAAGTACGGCAGGCGCCGCCATGCGGGCCGCGACGGGAGTCGCCCCAAGTATCGTCCCGGCTGCCCCACCCAGGGCGAGCGCGCCCGCCCCCATCCCTGCCCGGCGCAGGAGGTCTTTGCGCGGATAGGTCGGTTGGGGATGCGCATCCGCCGCACTGGTCCGATCATCAGATCGATCTGCGTTCATCTGTCCTTACCTCTCTCAATTATCGTGTCCGCGACAAGACCGCTGTTCCGAGCCATCACCGCTGTCGAATCTCCGTCCGCGACAGATATGCAGTCTCGGTGTCCCTGGCCGTACTCGGATAACAGGGTGTTTGCCGGAACATCACTCGTGGATCTGGTGGGTATGGGATGGCGCCGCGCGTGGGCTGCCCAGGCCAGGGTGTTCACCTCCCTTCTCCGCGCCGCCGCGGTCGTCCTCGTCGGGCACGGCCAGGACGTAGCGGGCGCGCTGCCGCAGACGTACGCCGCCGGAGTTGGTGGTGAAGGGCTCAAAGGCCCGCAGCGCCGCCGCCTTGAGGCGCCGCTCACCGACCACCCGCAGGGCTGCCTGCAGAGTGCCCGCCGATGCCTGCGCCTCCCAGGCCGTCTCCTGGTCTGGATACTCCGCCGGACAGTCCACCGTGCCCCCGCCGCTCGCTCGCAAGCCTGCCTGGACCAGCAGCGCATCGAGGGCGTCCGGAACGGCGAGGGAGCCCGGCTCCAGCCCGAACGGCGCGGGCAAGAGGTCCCCGACCGCGGCGAGAATGGCCTGTTGCCCACACTCCTCGGCGGTCTCCCAGACAGCGATGGCAAGGCGCCCGTTCGGCGTGCAGACGCGGCGCAACTCGCCCAGGGCTGCGAGAGGAACGGCGACGTAGGGCAGCACATCGACAGCGAGTACGGTATCGAACGTCCCGGCGGCGTACGGAAGGTCTTCCAAATCGCCGAGCCGGAAATCGCCGTCCGGTACGCGCCGGCGGGCGATGGCCAGGAGGGCGTCGGATGCGTCTAGGCCGTTGACGTGGGCGCCACGCCGCGCGGCCTGCACACACGCACCACCCGCCCCGCACCCGGCGTCCAGCAGGCGAGTGCCCAGGCCCACGCCGGCGGCAGCCAGCATGACGTGCCACAGGGGGGCGGCGACGGGCTCTTGCAGTTCCGCCCAGGTATGCGCGACCCCACCCCACAGGCGGCCCTGCAGGGTCGCCGATCCGTCCATCCGTTGATCCTTCCTTGCTCTGGTCCCGGAGGGGAAGCCGTGCCCCTGCCTCGCCCCTGCCACTCTAAGCCGGACCGCACCGGCCGTCCAGGCAATATGCGCGGACCAATGTGCAACTTCGTGCGCAAAGTGGGTGGTCGAGTGAGAGTCATGGCACCCAGAGCCCATTCGTGGCGTCGCGCGCGATCTTGCGGGAGGCGTGTCCGTGTGTTAGGCTCTCCGTAGCGTGCGGGCGGTACAGGGACTCATCGGTCGGACCCGGGAACGAGAGGACCAACCTGAAGCATGGAGACATGGGCCCAACAGAGGGCGTGGCCGAGTTTCGGGATGCTCCTGCGGCGGTACCGGGTGGCGGCGGGTATCACGCAGGAGGAGTTGGCGGAGCGCGCCCGCCTGAGCCGGCGCAGCATCACGGCGATGGAGCGGGGGACGGCTCACACGCCGCGCCGGGACACCCTGGACCTGCTGGCCACGGCGCTGGCCCTGGCGGCCCACGAGCGCACCGACTTCCTGGAGGCCGGGCGGGGGCGGGATCCGAGTGGCCCCAGCGGTCAGGGAGAGCCGGCGGGGACGGAGGGTGCCCCGCCGTTTGTCGGGCGGTCGGGCGAGCTGGCTTTGGTGGAGCGCCACCTGGCCGGGGAGGGACCGCCGCTGCTGCTCCTCGCCGGCGAGCCGGGCATCGGCAAGTCCCGCCTCTTGCACGCGGCCATCCCCCGCGCCGCGGGCGTCGGGCTGCGCGTCCTCGAAGGAGGGTGCCGGCCACGCGGGGGCCAGCCGCCCTATGCTCCCTTCCTGCTTGCCTTCCAGCGCCACCTGCGGAGCCAGCGCCCGGCGCGGCTGCGGGAGGAACTGCGCGGCTGTGCCTGGCTGGTCCGTTTGTTGCCGGAGCTGGCCGGCGGTCCCATCGAGCCATTGCCCGCCAACCCCGTGCCGCCCGAGCATGAGCGCCGGTTGGTGTTCGCCGCGGCGACGCGCTTCCTGACCAACCTGGCCGGACCGGCGGGTACGCTGCTGATCCTGGACGACTTGCAATGGGCGGGCCCGGATTCCCTCGATCTGCTGGCGGCGCTGACCCGCGCCGCCCACGAGACGCCACTGCGCCTCATCGGCGCCTACCGCGACACCGAGGCGCCCCCCGAAGGGCCTCTCGCCGCGACCCTGACCGAGGTGACCAACGCCCGGCTGGCCACTCGGCGCCTGCTCAGCCCCCTGTCGCCCCCAGAGGCGGCACGGTTGCTCGACGAGCTGCTCGCCGGCGACCTGCCGGAACCTGCCCTGCGCGCCCAGGTGCTGCAACGCGCGAGCGGGGTTCCGTTCTTCCTGGTGAGCTGTGCCCAAGGATTGCGCCAGGATCCGGAGGACGGCTCGCCCGAGGCCGTACCCTGGGACGTGGCGCAGAGCGTCCGCCAGCGGATCACCGTCTTGCCCGAGACGGCGCGGCAGGTGCTGGGGATCGCGGCGGTGATCGGCCGCCATGCTCGGTATGATCTCCTGCGGACAGTCGCGGCGCGGCCCGAGCAAGAGGTGGTTGACGCGCTGGATGCCGCCTGCCAGGCCCAACTGTTGGCGGAAGAGGGCGACGCCGCCTACCGCTTTTGCCACGATGTCATCCGCGAGGTGGTGGAGGCCGATCTCGGCGCGGCGCGGCGCATGCTGCTGCACCGGGACATCGCCCGGGGGCTGCAAGCGCGGACGGGACCGCCGCCCGTGGAGGAACTGGCCTACCACCTCACCCGCGGCGACCAGCCGGAGCAGGCGCTGCCCTACCTGGCAAGAGCGGCCGGCCGCGCGCGCGTGGCGGCGGCCTACCAGGAGGAGGCGGGGTTGCTGGCCCAGGCGATTGAGTTGGCCCAACGGGTCGGCCGAGCCGACCTCCTCGGTGACCTGCACGCCCGCCGCGCCGCGGTCCTGTCCCACATGACGCACTGGGTGGAGGCGCGTGAGGAGATGCAAGCCGCCCTGGCGCTCGTGCCACCAGAGCGAGGCGAACTCCGCGCCGAGATACTGATCGAAATGGCAAAAGCCTCCAACTGGGGTTTTTCCGACGCCGCAAGCATCCGACGCTACGCGAATGAAGCCCTCTCCCTGGCCGAAGGGTTCGGGCGCGAGGACCTGGCCATCGCCGCTCTGAGCGTCCAGGTCATAGCCGACAGCGCCGACGGCCAGTTGCACGCCGGCATAGCTCGCTATCACCGGGCGGCCGCGCGGGCCGCCGGCCGCCATGCCGGCAGTCTAGCCCCTGGGGCCCAGTTCGCCTCGCTCATGCACTATTGGCTGGCCGATTTCGACCAAGCGATCCTGCTTGCCCGCGAGGCGATAGCGCTGGGCCGCGAGGCATATGACACCTCGACCGTGGCTCGCGCTCAGGGCGACCTCGGGTGCTCTCTTATGGGCAGTGGGCGCTACGCCGAGGCGTTGCACGTATTTACCGAGGGGCAGCACGAGAGCCGTGAACAGGGCGCAATCGACTGGCTCGCTCGCTCGACCCTGATGCGCGGTGGGCTGCACCTCGATGTGTTTGACTTTGGCGGCGCCGAGGCGCTGGCCCAGGAGGCGCGCGAACTCAGTCACTCAGCGCGGTACTTCCGCCATCCCCTGGTGAGTGGGGGGATCGACCTGTTACTGAATTTCGCCCGCCGCGGTGACCTCGGTCGCGCCGAAGGGTTGGTGGACGAGGTGGCCATGGGCGTGGCCAACGCGCGGGGCGCGCACGGCTGGCTCTGGAACCTGCGCTTCGTCCAGGCCCAGGCGGAGATCGCGCTGGCCCGCGGCAACCATGAGCATGCGTTGCAGTTTGCCGAGGAGGTCATCGCGCGCAGCCGGACGCTGGGCCGCGTCAAGTACGAGGTCGCCGGCTTGCAGGTCCGCGCACAGGCCCTGGCCATGCGGGGGCACACCCGCGAGGCACTCGGCCACCTGCGGTCCGCGGTGGCGCGGGCGCGCGGGACCGGAGATCCAGCCATGTTTCTCCGCGCCGCTGCCGCTCTGCTCGCTATCGACGGGGAGGCCGCGCTGGTGGCCGAGGCCCACGCCGCGGTCGAGCGCATCGCGGGGGCGCTCCCCGACGCGGAAATACGCCTGCGCTTCCTGGCGGCGGAGCCGGTGCGCCTGATCATGCGCCTGCCGGGGTGAGCCCAGGGCCATCATAGCGCCCTGGATCCCGTGGCGCAATCTCATGAATAATCCAGGCCAGGGTGAATTGGCGGGGCTTCAAGATGGTAGAGCCAGGCGGCACCAATTCCAATAGGCCGCCTGGCGCCCTACACTAATTACTAATACACGCCTGGGTGGCGCGGTCGAACAAATGGATGCGGCTGGCGTCGAACAGCACTTCCATCGGCTGGCCGGTGGTGGCGTGGCTGCGGGGATCGAGGCGGGCCACGAACTGGCTCTTGCCGGCCACGAAATACACGTACAGCTCGCTGCCCATGTGCTCCACCACTTCCACGTTGACGGTGGCCACGTTGGCGTTGTTCCCCGTGCTGGGGGCCAGCGAACGGTCGTAGATGTCCTCCGGGCGGATGCCCAGGATCACTTCCTGCGCCTCCCGCCCCACGAGTTTCGCGCGGGTCTCGGGCGTCAACTCGACCCGGAACACCCCGGTGTCGGCAAACAGACGGTCGCCCTCGGATACGATCCGGGCGTCGAAGAAATTCATGGCCGGGCTGCCGATGAAGCCGGCCACGAAAATGTTGGAGGGATGATCGTAGACCTCCTGCGGCGCCGCCAGCTGCTGCAGGAAGCCGTCCTTCATCACCGCGATGCGGGTACCCATGGTCATCGCCTCGGTCTGATCGTGGGTGACGTAGACCACGGTGGTTTGGAGGCGCTGATGGAGCTTGATCAGATAGGAGCGGGTCTCCACCCGAAGCTTGGCGTCCAGGTTGGAGAGCGGCTCGTCCATCAGGAAGACCTTGGGCTCGCGCACGATCGCCCGGCCCACCGCCACGCGCTGGCGCTGGCCGCCGGAAAGCTGCTTGGGCTTCCGGGCCAGAAGATTCTCGATCCCCAGGGAGGCGGCGGTGGCGCGCACCCGGCGATCCACCTCGGCCTTGGGCGTGTGGCGCCGGCGGAGGCCGAAAGCCAGATTGTCAAACACATTCATATGCGGGTAGAGCGCATAGCTCTGGAAAACCATGGCGATGTCGCGATCCTTGGGTGGAACGTCGTTTACCACCCGGTCGCCGATCCAGATCTCGCCCCCGGAAATCTCCTCCAGGCCGGCAATCAGGCGCAGGGTGGTGGATTTGCCACAGCCCGAGGGGCCGACCAGGACCAGGAACTCCTTATCCATGATTTCGATATTAACGTCGTTGACGGCGGTAACATCACCGAACTTCCGGTAGATGTGTCGGAGCGATACACTGGACATGCGCGCTTCTCCTTCTTACGGTACGTACGCACGCGGTCGCGCGAAGACAGAACTTTTCGGTAAAAACCGTTCCCCGTTTGCCACTCGTGGTGGCGGACCCAATCCCTGGTATCTCCCCTAGCTCACCTCCTTCGGGCGCCAGCTTCCACTTCCAGGCGCCGCCGCAATTCCATTACCTGGTCCCGCAGTTCGGCCGCCCGCTCGAACTCCAGTTGCCGCGCGGCGGTCCGCATCTGCGTTTCCAGATCCTTCAGCACGCGGAGCACCTCTTCCCTGGGCAACTCGGGAGCCGCGATATACGCGGCGGTCGTCTCCGCCACCGCCCGCATCCTATCACCCAGGTCGTGGATACTCTTGCTAATGCTGATTGGCTCAATGCCATGGGCCTCATTATACGCCATTTGGATACCGCGGCGTCGATTGGTTTCGCTCAGGGCTTTGGCCATCGAGTTGGTCTCGCGATCGGCGAACATGATCACATGTCCCTCGACGTGGCGAGCAGCCCGCCCGACGGTCTGGATCAGGGATGTCTCCGACCGCAGGTAGCCTTCCTTATCGGCGTCAAGGATCGCGATCAAGCTCACCTCGGGGAGGTCCAGGCCCTCGCGCAGCAAGTTGATCCCCACCACCACGTCGTAGGTACCGAGTCGGAGATCGCGGAGTACCTCCACCCGTTCCATCACATCCATCTCGCTATGGAGGTAATGCACCTTAATCCCCAGTTCCCGCAGATATTCGGCCAGGTCCTCGGACATGCGCTTGGTCAGGGTAGTGACCAGGACCCGCTGCTTCTTCACCACGCGCTCGCGGACCCGCTCGATCAGCAGATCAATCTGTCCCTTGGTGGGGCGCACCTCGATGGTGGGATCCAGCAAGCCCGTGGGACGAATGACCTGTTCCACCACCCGGCGGCTGTGCTCGTATTCGTAGGGGCCGGGGGTGGCGGAGACATAGATCGCCTGATGGACCGTCTGCTCAAATTCGTTAAAGGTGAGGGGGCGGTTGTCGAGGGCGCTGGGAAGGCGGAAACCGTAATCCACCAGCACCTCCTTCCGCGAGCGGTCGCCGCCGTACATCCCGCGCACCTGGGGGAGCGCCACATGCGACTCGTCGACAAAGAGCAGGAAGTCATCCGGCAGATAGTCAAGAAGGGTCCAGGGCTTCTCACCGGCCCCGCGGCCCGAGAGGTGACGCGAATAATTCTCGATCCCGGCGCAGATCCCCGTTTCGCGGAGCATTTCCATGTCGAAGTTGGTCCGCTGCTGCAGGCGCTGAGCCTCCAGAAGCTTGCCCTGGGACTCCAACTCCGCCAAGCGTTCGCCCAGCTCCTCCTCAATGGAGACGATCGCCTTGATCAACTTCTCTTGCGAGGTTACGAAGTGACGGGCGGGATAGATGTCGAGTTGGGTCAGGGTGGTCAGCACTTCGCCGGTCAGTGGATCAACCTGCACGATCCGCTCGATCTCGTCCCCGAAGAACTCGATCCGATAGGCCAGATCCTCATATGAGGGATAGATCTCCAGAACGTCGCCGCGGACCCTGAACTTCCCCCGATTGAAGTCCATGTCATTCCGCTCGTAGAGAATCTCGGTCAGGTGCCGCAACACTTTTTCGCGCCGATGGCGTTCGCCCCGCCGCAGCTTGACCACTACGTTGTTGTAGTCCTCGGGCGAGCCCAGACCATAAATACAGGAGACCGAAGCCACGATCAGCACATCGCGCCGCTCGAAGAGACTCCGCGTGGCGGAGAGACGCAGCTTTTCGATCTCCTCGTTGAGGGTGGACTCCTTCTCGATGTATACATCGGAACGAGCGATGTATGCCTCGGGCTGATAGTAGTCGTAGTAGCTGACGAAGTACTCAACCGCGTTCTCGGGAAAGAAGTCGCGGAACTCACTGTACAACTGGGCCGCCAGGGTTTTATTGGGAGCCAGAACCAGGGTGGGACGCTGCAATGCTTGCACGACATGGCACATGGTGAAAGTCTTGCCGCTGCCCGTAACCCCGAGCAGCGTTTGGTGCCGGTCGCCGGCGCGCGTTCCTTCTACAAGCTGGCTGATCGCGACGGGCTGATCGCCGCGGGGGACGAAATCGGAAACAACCTTAAACTCGGGCATACACCAGGCCTCCCGCGAGGTAACGAGGGGATGGAGCACGGGGGCGCCCAATGCGGGCTCCGGCTTCTCTCCTTAATGTACAGGGCCGCCTCCATCGCGGGTATTACACAGGGCACAAACGAGATTCTCCGGTGGGAAAACAGCCCTGGGCTGGGGCATTTACCCCGCATTGGCCATGGGACCTGGGGTGACAACGTGCTACACTTTTGCACAAGGACATACGGTTTAGCGCTCGCCACGGTGGGTGCGTTAGGCAGGCCATGGATTCGCTCCGCTGGACGCTGTCTCGCCTTAATTGGGCGAGTGCCCTTGATATTGCTATCGTCACCCTGGTCTTTTTTTGGTTTCTGGTCTTGATTTATCAGACCCGTGCCGATCAGGTGCTGCGCGGCGCCGTGCTGCTGATCGTGGTAGGAGCGATCCTTGCCTCCACTCTCCAGTTAACTGTCCTTGGCTGGCTGTTGGTCCATTCGGTGCCGGTCCTCCTGATCGCGATCCCGGTTATTTTTCAGCCCGAATTGCGGAAGTTGCTGGAGCAACTTGGGCGGTCCAGTCGGATCATTAATCATCCGTTGGCTTCCCTCACTCCACCAGCCGCCGATTACACGGTGGGCCAGATCGTGGAGGCCAGTGAGCAATTGGCCCGCCAGAGCTTCGGGGCCCTGATCGTGATCGAGCGGAAAACCGGGCTTCAGGACTACGCCGAGACAGGGACTCGGCTGGACGGCACCGTATCAGTGGAATTGTTGGAGGCGCTCTTCTATAAGAATTCGGCTCTCCACGATGGAGCGGTGATCATCCAGGGGGATCGGGTGGTGGCGGCGAAGTGCGTGCTGCCGTTGAGCGACAATGTAGGGAGCGGGGCGCCGATCGGAACCCGGCACCGGGCGGCCATTGGAATTAGCGAGGTCACCGACGCCATCGCCGTCGTGGTGTCCGAGGAAACGGGGAAAATTTCCATCGCCCACAACGGCAAGTTGATGCGTGGTCTGAGCGGCGACACTCTGCGGCGCGCTCTTACCGCCTTTTACCATCCCGATGAACCGTAAGGGATAGCATGGCTCGCTCTATCATCCCCTTACTGCCCGAATTGCGCCGGAACGGCGGACCACGCGAACAGGTCCGCGGCTTCGCCTACCTCCTCCATACGATTGCCCTGGGCCGCCGGCCGGGTGAGCAAGGGCTGTCCCGCCAGTCGATGTTGACGCGCTTGCTGGCCGCCCTGGTGATGTCGGTCGCGCTCTGGTACTACGTCACCGACCAAGAAAATCCCATCGTGCGCAGCCAGCCCTTCACCTTACAAGCGGAAGTTCGGAATATCCCGAGCGGTCTGGCCCTGCGGAGCCCCACGATCATGGTTACGGTGACCGCGCGCGGACTGCAGGATCAGGTCAGTAGTCCCGGAGTGATCTTCCCCATCATCGACCTCAAGGGCGTGTCGCCGAATGCCCGCGAGGCAACTGTTCCAGTGACGATCAGCGGCGGCCGCTCGGGCGTGCAATACACGGCGAGTCCCGCCACGGTCAGCGTTAGCCTGGAGCCGCTGGTCTCCGCCACGGTCCCGGTGACCTTTGTTCCGCAGTCTTCCCTCCCGATCAACCTGACCAATCTCCCGCCGCGCTTGTCTCCCAGCGTCCTGACCATCTCTGGCCCAGCGGATCAGGTGAATCGCGTGTACCACGCCACGGTTACAGTCCCTCTCGATTCAATCTCGCCCCCCAACCCTCAGGCATCCTCGTTTATCGAGACCTTCAATATCTCCCCGCAACTTTTCGACATCCAGGGCCGGCATATCTCGGCTAGCGGGCTCCTGCCGCCGGATACGCGGGTCAAGGTGACCCTCCAGATTAACGTCAGCCTGGCTATTCAGACCCTGGCGGTAGCGCCGATCTTGAGCGGCGGCCTCCCGTTGGGCTATCAACTCGACGGGATTCAGGTCGAGCCGCCCAGCGTCACCGTGGTCGGGCCGCCGGATGCGGTCAATTCGCTCCGCGCTATTACCACGCAGCCGCTCCTCCTCACTGGGGTGACCCATAGCATGACCCTGACCACCTACCTGGATCTGGGAATCCTCCCGCCCAACGTAGCGGTCTATACCCAGGGCAAGGGAACGGAAGGCAGCCGAGGCCGCGTGGGACCTAAGTGGTCCGTCTATGTCTCCATCTCCAAATCCAAGGGCACTAACGCGCTGCCCGCCTCGATACGCGTCGATCATCTGGGCAAGGGCTTACGGGCCATCCTGGGCACCCCGTGGCTCCAGGTCTATGTGAACGCGCCCTATCTCGCCATCGCCAAGCTGCCCCCGCTCGTCGCGCATATAAACGCCACCGGCTTGGTTCAGGGGGTCTATCAGCTTAAACCAACCCTCTCCCTACCGTCCAGCCTGGGGAATCCCAGCGTGACGCCGAGTACGGTGAAGGTGACGATTACGAAATAGGTCCGGCCAGCAGTGCTTCCAGATCGTGCTGCAAGAGCTCGATCAGGTTTTCCACCACCAGGGTCGGCTTGGCGGCGCTGGCCGCTAGCTCGGCGCGGGTGGAGATGCCGGTAAGGACCAGCACGGAGGCCAGATTCAGCGCCACCGCTCCTGGTATATCGGTCTGCAGATTGTCGCCCACCACGATCACTCTCTTGGGGTCGGTGCCGTGCGCGCGCAGGAGTGTTTGGTAGAGCAGCGGTCCCGGTTTCCCGATCGCCGTGGCGGTGGTCCGGCAGGCTGCTTCGATGGCCGCGACAATTGAGCCGGCCCCCGGCCACAGCCGCCCGTTGGCGCCGGGGAACTGCGGATCGCGATTGGTGGCGATCAGGGACGCGCCCGCCAAAACCGCTGCTTGAGCCTGGGCCAGCCGCGCGTAACTCAATTGTCGATCGAGACTTGCCACCACGCAATCCGGCTGCTCCAAAATATCTCCATCATCGGACGCTCGGGTCACCCGGATCCCCACCGCTTCCAGTTCGGCGGCCAGCGAGGGCGCGCCCACCACGAGCGCCGTGGCGGGTGGGTTGGGTAGTTGGCGCAGGTAGGCCGCCGTGGCCGAGGCGGAGGTCGCGATCTGGTCAAGTTCGGCCGGCACCCCGACCGCCGCCAGGCGCTCGACAAACTCCAGGCGTCCGTGGGTGGCGTTGTTGGTGGCGAAGAGGATGCCATGCCCGGCCGCCCGCAAGCTGGCTACCGCCTCGGCCGCTCCGGGGACGGATTCGCGGTCGCGGTAGACCACGCCGTCAAGATCGAAAAGGAAAGTAATCACGGGGTTCAGGATACAGGGAGCCGCGAGGATCGGGATAGAGCCCTTGTAGCACAGCGCGCCGCGTGCTAGAAATGGAACACCGGCATGAAGAGGGAGGGTAGGCCATGGGCGACGAGCGGGAAGAGATTCGTGGACGGCTGCCCATCGAGACGCTGGTCGGTGAACACGTCGCGCTCAAACGGGCCGGGCGCAACCTCAGCGGCCTCTGCCCTTTCCATCAGGAAAAGTCACCTTCCTTCATCGTCTCTCCCGAACGTGGAAGCTTTCATTGTTTCGGCTGCGGAGCGGGCGGTGACGTTTTCCGCTTCTACATGCTGATCAACAAGGTAGAGTTTCCCGATGCCATCCGGGCTCTGGCTGCCCGCGTAGGGGTCGAACTGGACCCCGAGGCCGGTCGGCGTAAGGCCGCCGAGGCGCGTTCCTTCGAGGTGCTGCAAGCGGTCAGCCTGTATTTTCAGCAGGCGCTGGCCTCGCAAGCGGGCGCGCAAGCGCGGGACTACCTCGCGGGCCGGGGCCTTACCCGTGACACCATCGAGCGATTCGCCATCGGCTTCATGCCGGATTGGGGAGAAGCGCTCCGGCGCTTGCTCCCCGAACGCGGGGTGAGCGAGCAGGAATTGGTGGATGCCTCGGTGCTTCTGCCCTCGGAGCAAGGACGCGAGCCCTTTTGTCCCTTGCACGGGCGAATCATCTTCCCGATCCGCGATCAGCAGGGCCGGGTTTGCGGCTTCGGCGGTCGGGTGCTGGGCGATGGGAAACCAAAGTACCTCAACTCGCGTCAGAGCGCCATCTTCAACAAGAGCGCCGTCCTCTATACGATTGACCGGGCCGCCGAGCCCATCCGCGCCGCCAGCGAGGCGGTGATCGTGGAGGGCTACCTGGATGCCTTGCGAGCCCATCAGGAAGGGTTCACCAATGTGGTGGCCAGCCTGGGGACCGCGATCACCGTGCAACAACTCGGCACTCTGGCCCGGTTGCGGACTCGCGAGGCGGCGCCCTTACGGGTGGTCCTGGCCCTGGACGCCGACCCCGCCGGGGCCCGTGCCGCCGCCGAGGCCGGGGTACGGGCCACCATCGACCTGCGCCCCGCGTCCACCGGTACTCAGTCACCCCTCGCGGCCCCCAGCCGCTCACCGCTGGACCTGCATATCGCCTCGCTGCCGGAGGGACGCGATCCCGACGAGGTAATCGCCGAGAATCCCGTCGCCTGGCGGACGGCGATTGGCGGCGCCCCGCCCGCCATGGATTATCTCTTCGATCTAGTGCTCGGCACTCTGGATCCGCGCCTCCCCACGTTTGCTCAGGATCTGCTGGCCCAACTGCTGCCGATCATTGGTCAGTTACCGGGGGTGGGAGTACAGCAGCCTTATCTGGAGCGGCTGGCCACGATCACGCGGATTGATACTGCCGCGCTCCGTGGTGAACTGGGTCGCCTCCGTGGGGAGAAACGGCGCGGCCAGCGGCAGATTGAGGCGGGCGAGGACCGGATGGCGGCCCTCCGCCGGGTAACTCAGGCCCGCGACACCCGCACCTTGATCGAGGAGGAACTGCTGGCCCTCCTCCTTCGCCAGTCTCCGCTCGACTCGGCCGCCCTGGAAGTGGCGGCGGCGATGTCTTTGGGGGCCCAGAGCCGGCAGGCGCTGCTGACCACCATTCTGGCCGCTCACGCGGGCGCTCGGCCCACCGGGGCCGCGATCAGCGAATCGCTGCCGGAACCGGAGCGTGAACAGGCCGAGGCTTGGCTGGCGGCGCCCACTCCCCCGGCCGTCGAGCCCGCCAAGCTTCCCAGAGCCTTGCAGGTCTATGCCGACCGCCTGGAGCGATTGGCCCAGAGCGACCGGCTGAAAGAGCAAGGCGCCCTGCTCGACCAGGTCGACGGGTCCACCGCCCGTGAGTTGATGGCGCCCACCCAGGAACTGGTGGCCTCGCGTAACGACCTGACCAAGCGCATGATCGAGGCGCAAAGCGAATACCATCTACGCTGAAGAGGCATTCGCGAGAACCGATTGTTCTCGCCCGGCTACAGGCGCTGGTTGCCGTATACTGGTTGTAGCAGCCCTCGCCGAGCGATGGCTGACATGGAGCTTCATCTTGAGTACGCCAATCGCTGACTTCGATTCCCCCTGGAAAGAGGCCCTGGACGAATATCTGGCCGACTTCCTACTGTTGTGTCTCCCCGAGATTCACGCGGAGATTGATTGGGCTCGCCCTCCAATCGTCCGGGATGGGGAATTGCAAGAGGTGACGCGGGATGCCGAGGTTAACACCCGGTGGGCCGACAAGCTGATTCAGGTCTGGCTCCGCGATGGTCGAGAGGCATGGGTGCATCCATATCGAGGTGCAGAGCCAAGCGGAGCCTGCGTTTGCCAAGCGGATGTTCACCTACTACTACCGCATCCTGGATCGTTATGGCCATGAAGTGGTCAGTCTGGCGGTACTAGCCGACGAACGTCCCTCCTGGCGGCCGCATGAGCACACTACCGCTCGTTGGGGCTGCGCGCTCACGTTCACCTACCCGGTGGTTAAGCTGACCGACTGGCGGGCCCGGCGCGAGGAGTTGGAGGAGAGCGACAATCCGTTCGCCACCGTGGTGCTGGCCCACCTGGCGGCGCAGGCGACCAGGGGAAATCCGCCGGAGCGAGAGCGCGTCAAGTTGGGTTTGGTCCGCCGGCTCTACGACCGTGGTTACGAGCGAGAGCGGATCGTCAGTTTGTTCCGCTTCATCGACTGGCTTTTGGCCTTGCCTGCCGACCGGGAGGTGGCGTTGCGACAGGTTATCATGACCTGGGAGGAGGAAAGAAAGATGCCGTATGTCACCAGTATTGAACGGATCGGGCGAGCCGAGGGCCGTGAGGAAGGCCGTAAGGAGGGCCGCGAGGAAGGGCGTGAACTGGTACGGCGAGCCGTCCTACGGCGATTTGGCAGCCTGCCTCCCAGCCTGGAGGAACGCATCGCGGCCGCCAACCGCGAGGAGTTGCTCGCCTTGTTCGACCGGGCGCTTGACGCGGCTACCCTCGACGCGATCTGAGATCCCGGACGGTACGATTGGCGTGTGGCCGTACCTGGGGGTACCCTTCAGTAGCCGACCCTCCCCGCACTGTGTAATCACGGTCGGCATACTTCAAAACTGAAGGAGAACACTGGGATGGCGCAGCCACGCATTGCCCCCTACGGCGAGTGGGAGTCACCGATCAGCGCCGCCATGACCATCGCCGACGCGGTGTCCCTCAACGCGGTGTCCGCTGACGGCCCCGATCTCTATTGGTCCGAGTTGCGGCCTGCTGATGGTGGCCGCGTCGTGGTGGTGCGGCGGACCGAGGCGGGGGATCGGCAAGACGTGACCCCAGCCCCCTTCAATGCCCGCACCCGCGTGCATGAGTACGGCGGCGGCGCGCATCTCGTACACGATGGCGTGGTCTATTTCTCCAATTTCGCCGATCAACGGCTCTACCGCCAGCCGATCGGCGGGACGCCGGAAGTGATCAGCCGGATCGATGGGATGCGTTACGCGGACGCGGCGCCGGACCCCCGGCGCGGGCGGCTGATTCTCATTCGCGAGGATCATACGGCGGCGGACCACGAGGCGGTAAACACCGTGGTCAGCATGACCATGAGCGGCGATGACGAGCGGGTGCTGGTCGGCGGCAACGATTTTTACAGCAACCCGATCCTGAGCCCTGACGGTACGCGGCTGGCCTGGCTCACCTGGAACCATCCCAACATGCCCTGGGATGGGACGGAGCTATTGCTCGCCGATGTGAACGATGATGGTTCCCTGACCGGATCCCGGCAGGTCGCGGGCGGGGCCGAGGAGTCGATCTTCCAGCCCAGATGGTCGCCCGATGGGGTGCTGTATTTTGTCTCCGACCGCACCGGCTGGTGGAATCTCTATCGCCTGGAGAA
>DATBTL010000263.1:0-4119 GCA_036559345.1 Chloroflexota bacterium
TGGGGCCGGGGGCGCTGATCCTGCTGGCCATCGTGGTGTTCACGGCGGACACCGCGCGCATCCTGCGGTCCCGCCACAAGAAAGTGTTGGAGCCGACCCAGGGGCATGCCCTGGCTGGGTTGGGATGCCTCCTCTTGTGCGGTGGGCTGACCCTGCGCGCCGCCCTGGGCGGAGTTGGCTGGTGGCTGGATGGGAGGACCGCCACGGCATTGGGCCTCCTGTTCCTGCTGGGCTTCGTGGGCCAGACAATTATGGGCTATCTGTACAAGATCGTCCCCTTCCTGGTCTGGAATCGCCGCTATGCGCCCTTGGTGGGGCGGCAAAAAGTGCCGATGATGCGGGATCTGATCCAGGACCGCGCGGCCTGGGCCACCTTCTGGCTCTACAACCTGGGGCTGCTCTGCCTGCTGGCGGCGGTGCTCTGGGAACGGAACCTGATTGGGCCGGCGGCCTCCCTGGTCGCCCTGGCGAGCTGGCTCTTTGGGGTCAACCTGGCGGCGGCGCTCCGCCCGCTAGAGAAAGGTGCGTAAGATGATGAAACAATCTGGATTGGATCTTGATGTACGCGACCTCGCGCCGCGGGAGCGGCATGAGCGGATCTTCAGTGAGCTGGCGAGCCTGGAGCGGGGAGGCAGCTTGCGGCTGATCAATGATCATGACCCCAAACCGTTGTATTACCAACTGCAGGCCGAACATCCGGCGGAGTTTGCTTGGGACGAGGAGGAAATGGGCCCGGAGCGTTGGGCGGTGATGATCTCCCGCCGGGTCCAGTAGCGATTCACGCCAGGGAAGGATAGACACGATGACCACTTCTACCGATACCGCGTCGCCCGCGGTGGTGCTCGATAACCGCGGCCTGGAGCCACCGCAACCAATGATGCACATTCTGGAGGCCCTGACCAGCCTGCCGGACAGCGCCACCTTGCTGGCCATCAACGAGCGGGAGCCGTTGTTCTTGTACCCCGAACTGGCCGAACGCGGCTACGGGTATCAGACGACCCCGCATCCCGACGGCAGCTTCCATATCACGATCGGGCGCCTGGGCGCGGCGACCCCGGAACGACCGGCGCCGGTGCCCGACTCCGCGCCGGCTCCGGCCCGCGCGACCGTGACCGTCGATGTCCGCGAGGATCAGCGCAGGCGCAAGGAACCGTTCGACCGGATCATGACCGCGATCAAGGGGCTGGGCACGGACGAGGAACTGCTCGTGATCAACACCTTCGAGCCGATCCCTCTCTACACCGTGCTCGGGCGGCAAGGGTTCACTCATACCGCCATCCAGGCGGGGCCGGACGAATGGCATGTGCGATTCCGGCGCGCGGCGGAGTAGGGCCATGAGTGAGCTATCTCTCGTGAGCGTAACCGAGGAACAGGTCTACGCCGCCCTCTACGAGGTCTATGATCCCGAGTTGGGAATCAACGTGGTGGATCTGGGGCTGGTCTACGACGTAACGGTCAAGGAGAGCCTGGTCGAGGTCGCCATGACCATGACCACGCCGGGCTGCCCCATGCACGAGGCGATTACCGAGGGCGCGCGAACGGCGGTCGGGTTGCTGCCGGGCGTGGGGGAGGCGCGGATCAACGTGGTCTGGTTCCCCCCGTGGGATCCCAGCTTGATGAGCGAGGCGGCCCGGCGCGAATTGTGGGGATAAGAGCAGACATACTGACGAAAGGAACAGATCAATGAGCGTTGAAACCCCATCCGTGAGCACCGTCCTCTACGACGAACACGCGGCGATCGGTACCGTGCTCGGCTATCTTGACGGCGTGACCGAGGCCGTGGCCCAGGGCCGGCCGGTCGATCCGGGAATCTTCCGCGACCTGCTGAAGTTCTTCACTCTCTTCGTGGGCCAATGCCATCATGGCAAGGAGGAGCAGATCCTGTTCCCGTTGCTGCGGCATAAGTCATCGAGCACGGACATGGTGATCGCGCGGTTGGAGCAAGAGCATGGACAGGGCGTGGAACTGGCCGATGCGTTCGCGATGGCGGTGGCTGGCTACGCGGCACATGGCATGGACGCCGCCGGCCCGCTGGTCGTGGCGGCGCGCGCCTACGCGCCGTATCTCCGTCGCCACATAGAGTACGAGAACGAACAACTCCTGGCCCATGTGGAGGAGCTAGGGTCGCCCGGCGTGCTGGCCGCCGCTCTATCCTCTTTCGACCTCTTCGAGGACGAGGTGATGGGCGTGGGGGTTCACGAGCAGTTGCACCGAACGATCGACACGCTTGGTCCGCGCGTGAAGGCAAATCTCTCTTGACCGAACCGGCGATCCGGGGGCGGGAGATCGACCGGAAGGTTGGCGGAGGAAGGGAATAGCAATGCCGGAAATCGGCCCAGTACAACTGATCGTCGGGGCGATATTCCTGGGGTTGACCCTTGGCGTGGTGACCGTGCTTCTGACCGTAGCGCGGCATTCACGCGGGCCGGCGCTCACCTATGCCGAGGTAACTGGGCCGGGCTACGCGCTGCGCCGCGTCTGGCTCTGGATCGTGCTGGTCGTAGCTACGGTTGCCGTCGCCGCCAGTTTTCTTGCTCTCCCCTATCCGGGCAATGCGGGGACCGCCCACGCCATGGCCGTGCGGGTCGTGGGCTATCAATACGTCTGGCAAATGAGCGCGACCAGGTTTCACAGCGGGCAGACCGTGAACTTCGCGGTAACCGGGGGCGATGTCAACCATGGCTTTGGCATCTATGATCCGCATGGCGTCCTGATCGCGCAGGTCCAGGCCATGCCCGGGTACGTCAACCACCTGTTCGTGACCTTCACCACCTTGGGCACCTATACCGTGCGTTGTCTTGAGTACTGCGGGATGGGGCACCATGTGATGGAAATACCGTTCACCGTGACCAGGAGGTAATGTGGCCGCGATCGCCGTCACCGCTCACGAGGCCGCTGTACCGGCGGCGCGGGGAGCCTCCCTGGCCGAGGCTCGCCGTGTAACCTTCTTGTATCTGGGCACCACCGTGGTGCTGTTCTTGATCATGGGCTTGCTTGGGCTGACCATGCGCGCCCAGCAGGCCGGTATCCTTTCACTGGATCCCCAGCAGTTCTACGCCATCCTCACCCTGCACGGCACGGGCATGGTCGCGGCGGCGCTGCTTGGCACGATGGCCGCGCTCTGGTACGTGGTACAGCCGGCCCTGCGCCTGAGCGCCGGGCCCATGCGCCTGGGGTACGGCATCGCGCTGGCCGGGATGCTGTGCGCGGTGGTCAGCACTCTGTGGGGTGGCTTCGCCGCTGCCTGGACCTTCCTCTATCCACTCCCCTTTTTCGGATGGTGGCCCGTCTGGAGTACGGGATTGTTCCTGCTCGGTGATATGTTGGTCGGCCTGGCCTTCGGCACGTTTTGCCTGGTGGTGCTCATCGAGGCGCTTCGTACTTACGGCGGTCTGGCCAACGCGCTGGCCCTGCCGGTGTTGCGCCAACGAGCCGGAGGGCACGGCACGCCGCCGGGGATGCCCGCCCCGCCCGTGCTGATCGCCACGGTCACCGCCATCCAGGGCGTGATCATCGCCGGCTCGGGCATGGTAATCGGGATCGGCCTGCTGGGACATCTGGCCGACGCGGGCGTGGGCCTCGATCCGCTGTGGGCCAAGAACATCACCTATTTCTTCGGCCATAGCATTGCGAATATCAGCATCTATCTGGCCGCCGGGATGCTCTACGCGATCATGCCCCACTACGCGGGTCGCCAGTGGCCTACCACCCGTCCGGTCGTCCTGGCCTGGTTGGGTGTGCTGGTCTTCGTCCTGCCGGCCTACTTTCACCACCTATATATGGATTTCGTCCAGCCGCTGGCCCTGGACGTCGCGGGCGAGGGCATCACCTACGCGGCGGTCGCCGGCTCGTTGGTGGTGACGATCTTCGGCGCCCTATTGCTGGTGTGGCGATCGTCCTTCCGCTGGACGCTCGGCTCGGTCCTGCTCTACGCCGGGTTCTCCGGCTGGCTGATCGGCGGCATCGCGGCCACCCTCGACGTTCTGATCCCCTTCAACTTTCATTTACACAACACCCTCTGGGTGGTCGGCCACTTCCACACCTACTATCTCCTGGGGGTGATGCTCTTCCTCTTCGGCTTTCTCACTCACTTGCTGGAGGAAGCCGCCGCGACGGAAA
>DATBTL010000264.1:0-5636 GCA_036559345.1 Chloroflexota bacterium
CGCGAGGCTCGTATCACCCTCGAAGATGACATGAGACATGGCCGCGTCCTTGCTCAGCCCTTTGGTGAACAGGCGCCATGCGGTCTCCTGATCGAGAGTCAGCGTCGCGTCGGGCGACGGGACGATCTCGGCGGTGAACGCCCATGCGTCGTCCAGCTTTCGCGCCTGCCATGCTCCGCCCGCCTCGCCGGTGATCACCAGGCGTACGGTGGTGCCGGACGGCGCGGCCACGGCGCGCAGGGTATGCGGTAGCGCACGGGCGAACGTATCAAGCACGGGGGCGAACCAGACGCGCTCCTTCAGTCCGGGCTGTCCCACCGCGTCACGGATATGTTGCTGGTGCATCCAGCGTTCGGTGTATTCCCGCGCGATGTGCAACCAGGCGGGCGCCGGCTCCGGCCCGGCCCAGTTGACCGGTATGCCGATGGCATCGGGGTCGAGGCGCGACAAGTAGTGGTGGACCGCCGAACCGGTCACGCCGAGCAGCTCGTGGAGCAGCCGCGGACTGATGCGCCGGGTGGCTCGTACCCAGTCATCATTGTGACGATTGATAAAGGCGAGCAACGGCTCCCACCGCGTAAAGTCGACCCCTTGGGTGGCGTGGCGATCAACATACCCATCGCGACCACCCGAGAGATTACCGATATCGCCGCCGAGGATGTGCAGCGCCACGTCGTGGACGGACCAGCCGGGGCAGGTGGTCGGCATCGCCCACTCCTCCGGAGATAGCCGGTCGAGTAGGGCCAGCAAGCTCTCGCGCTCATGCGGGAACAGATCGATGACCCTCACCGGACCCAATGGTTCCATGGTTCGTACCTCTCCCTGCTTTCTTGCATGGCCCCGACCGGCCCGCGGCCGGAGGTCCATCGGCGCCACGCTCGGCCGATCCCATCCCTCCCCTCCAACCTCCGTCGGAGGCCCTCCCAGACGCCGCGAACGGCCGGTAGGGCAGGTCGTAGCCGAAGGCTCGTGGGCCGACCACCGCCAGGCCGGCTGGGGTGCTCAGCTTGGGATCAGCGGCGAAGGCGAGCACGCACACCCGCAATCCGTAGCGGAGAACCTCGGTGCCGATTGGTTCGCCGCTCTCGTCGTCCAGGATGCAGATCAAGTCGGGTACCGTGATCAGCACCTGCTCGTCACGCCAGGCCACCAGATTCTCGTTCTGAATCGCCACCCGCATGGTGCTGCCCGCGTCGTCCTGGAAACCCTGGATGATTGCCTCGCCACGCGCGAAGCCGCCGGTGGTTACCCGCTTGATATCCATAATCTTGCCGCGGAACAGCAGCCGCGCTCCCAGGGACGCGAGTGCTTCCTCCGGCCGGATCTTGTCGCGCTGTGCTCGGCGCACCGCGAGGCCAATGCGGCGAGCAAGCGTATAACTGCCCCAGATTCCCGCCTCCTTGAGTTGCCGACCGCGGAGGGCCGGCATTGCCAGCCCGGCGGAGCCGCCCATGGCGACCGTGACTACCCGGCCCAACCTCTCCGTCCACAGCGGATCCTGGGTGCGCGCGATGACCAGCACGTTCCCTTTCTCGTCGGCCAGCGCGGCAGGGGCGGTGGAGACGCCGCCAATGTTAAAAGTGTCCATTTGCAACTCGGGGAAGGCGCGGCCCATCGGATCGGCGTCCACCACGGGCAGGTTCACCCGCGCGGCCACCTCCAGGGGAACCATGCTGTTGCCACCCCCGATCTCACCGCAGACCACGGCGCGCGCCGGCTCGCCCAGATGTTCCTCGAGGGCGCGGAAGGCCATGGTCGCCTCGTTGCCGCGCGAGAGTTTCTCGATGCTTACGGTAGGCGCCCCCATCCCGGACACCGCGATCAGGAGATCGTCGTCGCCCACCGTCTGGGGCGGCAGAATCTCGATCACCGCCCCGTCTCGGATCGCCCCCTGGACCATCAGCTTCCCCAGGTAGGGATTGCCGCCGCCGCCGGTGCCCAGGACTCCGGCCCCCAGGGCGATATGTTCCACGTCCTCGGTGGTAAGGGTCCATCCGTTTATACTCATACTGCCTCTGGATCCAGAAAATCGCGTAACCCGTCGCCCAGCAGGTTGAACGCGAAGACGGAGATGGCAAGGGCGGCGCCGGGGAAGGTGGCCATCCACCAGGCATCCTGCAAGTGGTTTTGCGCGTCGGCGATCATCGTGCCCCATTCGGCGGTGGGCGGCTGCACCCCCAGACCCAGGAACGAGAGCCCGGACGCCGCCAGGATCGCGTAGCCGACATCCAGGCTCAGCTGCACCAAGATCGGGGCGATAGCATTCGGGAGGATATGGCGCCAGAGCATCCTCGGAGTCCGCACCCCGAGCGCCCGCGCCGCTTCCACGAAGTCCAACGACCGGACCTGCAAGACCTGGGCGCGGGCCAGGCGCGCGTACCACGGCCACCAGACCACGGATAACGAGAGCATGAGCGTACCCAAGCCGGGACCGAGCGAGGCGCTGACCGCGGCGGCGAGGATAAAGCTGGGGAAGGCCAGGAACACATCGGTGATCCGCATGATCGCTTCGTCGACTACCCCGCCGAACAGCCCGGCCAGCGCCCCAACCAGGGTGCCGACGATTACCCCGAAGGAAAGGACCACCGCCGCCACGAGGAGGGAGACGCCGGTGCCGGCCAGTACCCGGCTCAGGACGTCGCGTCCCACTTCATCCGTCCCGAAGAGATGGGCGCTGCTGGGCCCGGTCAGCAACTGATCATAGCTTGGCTTGATCGGATCGTACGGCGCGAAGGTACCGCCGAGGATCGCGGTCACCAGCAAGGCGAGCAGGAGAACGAGGGCGGCGCTGTTGAGCGGATTGGCGCGCAGGAAGCGGCGCGTGGTGCCCATCACTCCCGGATGCGTGAGGACCAGAAGATCCTCCGAGGAACCGACGGTCGTCTGGTCATCCATGGCTAGCGATACCTGATGCGGGGATCGAGGAGGGAATAACCGATGTCTACCAGCAAGTTGAGCAGCACATAGAGGAAGGCCACCGATATGGTGACCCCCATGATCGCGGGATAGTCGCTGGCGGTGATCGATTGCGCCGTATAGAGCCCGATCCCCGGCCAGGAGAAGATGTACTCAACTAGCACGGCGCCGCCCAGCAAGTAGCCGAACTGCAAACCGATCACGGTCATGGTCGGCAGGAGGGCATTCCGCAAGGCATGCCGGATCACGACCGACCGCCGGCGCACCCCCTTGGCCCGCGCCGTCCGCACATAGTGCTTGCCCAGCGCCTCCAGCACGCCGGAGCGGGTGATCCGCATCACTACCGCCAATGGGCCGAGCGAGAGGACCAGCGCCGGAAGCACGAGGTGCCAGAGGGCATTGACGAACAGGTCGAGGCGTCCCGCGAGCAGCGAGTCGATAGTAGAGAAGCCGGTGACCGTACTGGGCGGGGCCAGGGTGGGGTCGAGCCGCCCGCCGGAGGGGAACCAGCCGAGATTGTAGTAGAGCACCAACTGCGCCACCAGCGCCACCCAGAAAATGGGGAGCGAGACGCCGCCCAGGGCCAATAGGCGCGAGAGGTGATCGGGGAAGCGATTCCGTCCCACGGCCGCCAAGGTGCCCATTGGGATCCCGACCAGGACAGCGATCAACATGGCCGCCAGCCCCAGTTCGAGAGTGGCGGGAAGGAAGTCACGCAGATCGGTGCTCACTCCCCGCTGGGTATGCAGGGCGACCCCAAGATCGCCATGCAGCAGATTCGAGATGTAGGCCCAGTATTGGGCGGGCAACGGCCGATCCAGGCCATAGCTGTGTCGCACGGCCTGGACCTGAGCCGCCCCGGCATGGACCCCGGCCAACATGCGGGCCGGATCGCCCGGCACCACATGGGAGAGGACGAAGGTAAGCAGGGATACGCCGAACATGACAGGCAGTAAAAGTGCCAGCCGCCGGCCAATCAGCGTGATCACGACAACCCCGCGTTACTTCGACATGGCGTAGTAGTCGTAGGTGTCGGTATAGGCAGGGTTGAGCAGATAGCCATGGACCGCTTTCCGTACCGCCGTGGTCTCCGGCAGATCGGCCAACCACACGGCGGCCGGATCGGCTACCAGCGCCTGCTGCACCTGCTTGTAGAGGGTAAGCCGCTTCGCGGCGTCCACCGTTTTGGCCGCCTGTTCCAGGAGCGTATCGACTGTATGGTTCTTGTAGTAGCCGCCATTGCTTCCGGCCCCGGCGACCTGACTGGAGTCGTACTGGGGGAAGAGCCAGTCGCCCGCGTCGTTATAGTCGGGATACCAGTACCAGGCAATGAAGTTAGGCCGCTGCGCCGCGGGCTTGTTGCTATAGTAGACGCCCGTGAGAGTGGTCGACGAGACCGGCTGGACGCTCAGAGTGATCCCAATCTGCCCTAGCTGGGCCTGCATGACCTCCGCCGCGTACTTGGTGGTCTCGTCCTCCGCCTGATACCACAGGGTCAGCTTGGTTCCCGGCGCCACCCCCGCCTGCTTCAACAGGGCCCTGGCCTTGGGTAGGTCGGTGGGATAGAGCATTAGGCTGTTGTCATGCCCGTTCATGGTCCGCGGCATGGGCCCTTGCGCCTGCCTCCCATAGCCGTGCAGGAGATCCTTGGTAAAGGCGGTGTAATCAAAGGCGTAGCACATGGCCTGGCGGGCGGCGGTACTGGCCAGCGGGCCGTAGGCGTCCATTACCAGGCTCAGATTGCGGGCCCCGTACCGTGGGGTCGCGTCCACGCTCGGGTTCTTGGCGAGGGCTTGCATATCGGTGGCTGTTAGTTGATTGGCGATGTCGGCATCGCCCTTGGCCACCAACTCGCGCCGGGTCGCGTCCGCGGTCACGATGTTGACCAGCACCTTGGTCACATGGGAGCCGCTCCAGCCGCCCCAGTACCGTGGGTATTTGACCAGGGTGTAGCTTTGCCCCGGCACGATCGACGACAATTGATAAGGACCGGTCCCGGCGTCGTGGGTCTGCAGCCAGGCATGCAAATCCTTGGGGTGCTGCTTGATCGCGGTGGGGCTGATAATATGAGTGCCCCACACCGAGGTCATCGCCTGCAGGAACACGGTTGAGGGCGCGGTGAGGGTGAAGCGGATCGTGTACGGATTGACGATCGTGATTCCCTTGGGGGTAAAGAACTGCCCGATGATGAAGGCCGGACCCTGGTTGAGGTTCAACTCACGGGTATAGGAGGCGCGCACGGCCTCGGCGTTGAACGGCGTGCCGTCGTGGAAGGTGACGCCGTGACGGAGATTGAACGTGTAGACGGTATGAGCGGCATTCGAGGTCCATGACTGAGCCAGAGCGCCGATGATATCGGTCGTGCTGGAGCCGCGTAGCCGTACCAGGCTCTCGTATTCGCCGCGGAGCACGGCCGCCGCCTGGCTGTCGTAGCTGCTGGCTGGGTCGAGATCGACCGGCGCCTCGGCGGCGGCGACAATCAGGGTATCGGCGGGGACACTGGCCGGTCGCGCGGCCCGAGCGTGGTACGCGCCAAGCGAGGGCAGCACGAGGATAGCGGTCACGAGCGCGCCGGAAAGCAATGCGCGATTCCCCATGGAGAGGCTCCTTCTTGCATCTAGTCATCGTGAGATAGATTGATTCCGTGGAAAACGTTCGCGGTCATGCCAAAGTATAAGGGATAGAGGCCCGAGGCGCGGATCGGCCCGCGAAAAATATGG
>DATBTL010000265.1:0-10548 GCA_036559345.1 Chloroflexota bacterium
CAGGCGGCTTACGTCACCTGTGGAGCCGCCGCCGGCCTATTCGTCGCCACGGCGGCTTGCATGACCGGCACGGACCAGGCGAAAGCGCGCCAACTCCCCGATCCGCGTGGGTTGCTCACCCGCGTGGTGGTCCAGCGCGCCCACCGGAATCCGTATGATTACGCCGTGCGCACCCTGCCAATTGAACTGGTGGAAATCGGCTTCCCCAACCTGATCGCTCCTCCCGGTACGTGGGAATTGGCACAGGCGTTGATACAACCGACGGTTGCCGTGCTCTACGTGGTGGGCGGCTGGGTTCCGCCCGGAGCGCTCCCGCTCGAACAGGTGCTTGCCATCGCGCACGAGCGCGGAGTTCCGGTAATCGTGGACGCGGCGGCCCAATTGCCGCCCAAGGAGAACCTCTGGCGGTTCACCCAGATGGGCGCCGACCTGGTGATCTTCAGCGGCGGGAAGGATCTCCGCGGCCCGCAGTCCAGCGGCCTCATCCTGGGTCGCCCGGACCTGATTGCCGCCTGCGCCGTGATCGGCGCCCCACGTCATGGGATCGGCCGTCCCTTCAAGGTGGGGAAGGAGGAATTGGTGGGGATCGCCGCCGCGGTTCAGTGGTATATGGAGCAGAACGAGGAAGCGCGGGCCCAATCGGCGGAGGATCTGGTGAGTCGCATGGTCGCACGCCTCGACCGCCCAAACGTGAGCGTGGAACGGCGGTTCCCCAATGAAGCGGGCCAGCCCATCGCCCGCGTCCTGGTTCAGTTTGAGGGGATCAATGGCGCCGCGCGCCGCGACAGGGTAGTAGAGCTTCTGCGGACAGGCGACCCTTCAATTGAGATCGGGCCGGGCGAGGAGCCCAACTGCTTCTACGTCAATCCGATGACCGTGAAAGCGGATGAGGAGGAGATTCTGCTGGATCGCCTTGAGGACGCACTGAGGGGAGGGGAGTGAGCGGTGGCGGGACAGCTTGAGAGTAAGGTCGCGCTGATCACGGGGGCCGCGCGTGGGGTGGGCAAAGCAATCGCCGAGCGGTTCGCGCGCGAGGGCGCCTTGGTAGTGATCGATGACGTGGATGACGTGGCTGGACAGGCGACCGCGGCGGCGATCGCCGCCTCGGGGGGCAGCGTCCGCTATATTCACGCGGACATCGGCAAGGCCGCGGAGGTGGAATCCCTGATCGCGGCCACCGTGGAGGCGTTTGGCCCGGTGGATATCCTGGTCAACAACGCGCTGCCCCCCAGCCGGCATGTGGTGAACAACGATTGGGATCCGCTGATTGACGTCTGCCTGAAGGGTCCGTGGCTCCTGATGCAGGCGGTCCTCCCCAGCATGTTCGAGCGACGAAGCGGGAGCATCGTCAACATCAGCTCGGTGAATGGGTTGGCCGGCTTCGGCGATGAGCATGTCTATAGCGCCGCCAAGGCCGGGCTGATCGGAATGAGCCGATCGATGGCTACCCGCTACGGCCGGCGGGGTATCCGCATCAACGTGATCTGCCCCGGCTCCATTGCCACCGATGCCTGGAACCTCATGCTGGAGCGCGATCCCGGTCTCCACGAGCGTCTGGTCGGGCTGTATCCGATCGGCCGTCTGGGCAAGCCGGAGGACATCGCGGGCGCCGCCCTCTACCTGGCGGGACCGGACGCCGGATTTACCACCGGCAGCGTGATGGTGGTGGACGGCGGGATCACCGCTGGGCATACCGCTTTCAGTATCTGGGAAGAAAAATAGGAGGCGCCCATGAACTACGATGTGCTGATCCGGGGCGGCGAACTGATCGACCCGGCGAACGGGCGGCACGGCCGATACGATCTGGCGGTGGCCGACGGAGCGGTCGCGGCGGTCGCCCCTGATTTGCCGGTGGAGGACGCGGCCCAGGTGGTGGATGCGGCGGGCCAGATTGTCACCCCCGGACTGATCGATCTGCATACCCACTGTTATTGGGGCGCCACCTACTGGGGGATCGAGGCCGATCCGGTGGCGGCGCGCACCGGGGTGACCACCTGGCTGGACGTGGGGAGTTCCGGCGCCTTTACCTTCCCTGGCTTCCGCCGCTATGTCGCCGAATCCAGCCGGGCCCGCTTATTCGCCCTCCTCAACATCTCCACGATTGGGTTGGTGGCCCGCACCAACGAATTAAGCAATCTCGAGTATTGCGACGAGGAGATGGGCGCGGCGATCGTGGAAGACAACCGCGACTTGATCTTAGGGATCAAGGCGAGGATCGACCGCGATACCACCCTGGGGACCGGTCTGGAGCCGTTGCGCCGGGCCCGCCGGCTAGCCGATCGGGTGGATATGCCGCTGATGGTCCATATTGGCCTCGCCCCCCCAACCCTGGCCGAGATCGCGGAGTATCTCCGCCCCGGAGACATCCTCACCCATTGTTGTACCGGCCAGCCCAACCGGCTGGTGGATGACGCGGGCGCCGTCCTACCCTTTATGCGGAAGCTCTGGGAACAGGGGCTGATCCTTGACCTGGGCCACGGGACGGGGAGCTTCAGTTACGGATCGGCCGAGGCCATGCTGGCGGCCGGGATGCCGCCGGATGTAATCAGCAGCGACATCCACCAACTGGCTGCCCTGGGGCCAATGTATGATCTCCCCACCACGCTCTCGAAGTTCCTCAACCTGGGAATGCCGCTCTACGAGGTGATTGCCCGCGCCACCTCGCGCCCGGCGGCGGCCATGCGGCGCCCCGAACTGGGGACGCTGGCGGTCGGCGCCCCCGCCGATCTTGCCCTGTTCCGGCTGGAAGAGGGTGAATACACGTTCCACGACATCTATATGCGGGCGCGCCATGGACATGTTCGATTGATCAACACTGCCACCTACGTGGGCGGAGTGCTCTTGCCGAAGGTGGCGGCCAGTCCTCCGGCCCCCTGGGCGGCGCGTGACTTCCCGCCCGAGCAGCGGGCGGATTCGAGCTTCCTGGCCAGTGGTCTGGTATCCATGTGATGCACCTGGACATCGATGAAACCGCGATCGTGGATCTCCTCCGTTCCCTGGTATCCGTGCCCAGCGTCAATCCTGGGATGGAGGCGGGCAGCGCCGGCGAGGGCGCGGTCGGCGAATTGGTGGCGGAATGGGCGCGGGCCGAGGGGTTCGTTGCCACCTTACAGGAGGTGCGCCCCGGACGGCACAACGTGCTGGTGGATCTGGGACGGCAAGAGCTTCCCACCCTCGCCCTGGTGACTCACCTCGATACGGTGCCGTTTGGCCCGATGAGTGACCGGGCGCGGACGGTCGCCGCCGCCGGCGGCAAAGTCTACGGACGCGGCGCCTGCGATGCCAAGGGCCCGCTTGCCGCCATGCTGATCGCCCTCCGCGCGCTTCGTGAGCGCCGCGACGTAAAGGTGAACGTGGTGGTGGCGGCCATGGTGGACGAGGAGCATACGTTCCAGGGAGTGCTGGAGTACGTTCGCCGGCTCACCCTCGAGTCGCGCCCCATCGCGGCGATCGTGGGAGAGCCGACCAAGCTGGAGGTGGTGATTGCCCACGCCGGAGTGCTCCGTTTCCGCCTGGAGACGCTCGGGCGCGCGGCCCATAGCTCGCGCCCCGCCGAAGGGGTCAACGCCATCGAGAAGATGACCACGGTCCTGGAGGCGCTCCGATCCGCCTCCACCGTTGACCGGCCGGTACCGCACCCTCTGGTAGGGGCCGCGACCTTTACGGTGGTCCAGATCGAGGGCGGGATCGCGCCAAACGTGGTGCCACAGTCGTGTACGGCGGTGATCGACCGGCGGATGATTCCTGGCGAATCGGGTCCAGCCGTCCTCGCCTGGCTTGAACGGCAACTCGATCCCCTCCGGGCCGCCGATCCCGAGTTGCGGGTGGTGGTCCACGAGCCCTTCGTCTGCTCGGACACCCTGGAAACGGTCGCCGACGCCCCGATAGTGACGGCGGCGCTGGCGGCGCGAGCGGCGGTTCTGGGGCCGAGCGCGCCGATTGGAGTTCCTTTCGGGACCGATGGAAGCAAGCTCTCGGCCCAGGGCGGGATCCCCACCATCGTGCTCGGACCGGGGGACATAGCCCAGGCGCACACGGCCGACGAATGGGTGGAGGTTAGCCAGCTCGTCCAGGCGGCCAAAATATACGCCGGCTGCGCCCTGGGCATGGCGGGGGCCGCGCATGCCCTTTGATCTTTCGGGGCGGGTGAGCCTGGTCACGGGCGCCAGCCGGGGGATCGGCGCGGCCACCGCCAGAGTGCTCGCCGCCGCGGGGAGCGATCTTGTTCTGCTTGGGCGAGACGCGACCGCTTTGCGCGTGATTTCCGAGGAGGTTCAGTCGCTGGGCCGCGCGGCCCTGATCGTCGTGGAGGACATTGCCCTGCCCGATGCGCCTGGAAAGGCGGTTCGGGCGGCGCTGGAGCGCTTTGGCCGCCTGGACATCATGGTCAACAACGCGGGCATCAACCATGTCGGCTCGGTGGAAACGGTGGACGAGGAGGCATGGCAGCTCATCATCTCCACCAATCTAGCCGCCGGCTATCGGTTGTGCCGGGAAGCGTTTGATCCGATGCGGGAACGGGGCTGGGGCCGGGTGATCAATGTCGTCTCGATCACTGCCCAGACGGGAGGGGTCAGCGGTTCGGTCGCCTACAGTGCCGCGAAGGGCGGTCTGCTGGCGATGACCCGGACCCTGGCCCGTGATGGAGCGCCGTATGGAATTACCGCGAACGCGGTGGCCCCCGGTCAGATCGATACCGGGATGGGGAGGGCGATTGGGGTGGAGGCGCGGCAACGCCTGGAAGCGGCGATTCCCCTGGGGCGCCTTGGCACGCCGGATGACGTGGCCTACGCGATCCTCTTCCTGGCCTCGGAGGAGGCATCCTATATCACCGGCGCCACCCTGGACGTGAATGGCGGCTTGCTCAAGCGATGATCGAGAGGAAGACCATGAAGGACCTACGGATCGGGGTAATTGGCGCCGGCACGGTTGGCGGCTGGCACCTGAACAGCTACCGGAAGGCCGGGGCCGCCATCGTGGCCGTGGCGGACCCACAAGAGCAGCTGGGAAGACAGCGGGCGGCTGAGTACGGCTGCCGCTACCACGTGGACTACCGTTCCCTGCTGGCCGACGGGCAACTGGACGCGGTGAGCATCTGCACCCCGCCCGATCTGCACCGGGAGCATGTACTTGCCGCCCTGGACCGCGGCTTGCACGTGCTGTGCGAGAAGCCCTTCGCGGCGACCCTGGACGACGCCCGTGCCATGGTCGCGGCGGCCCGTCAGAGCGATCGGACCCTGCTGGTTGGGTTCGTGCATCGCTTCTACGAACCGGCTCAGCGGACCCGGCGGATGGTCGCGGAGGGGACACTTGGCCCCTTGATCTCCTTTCACAACCGGTTCGCGGTGAATAACCGGAAGAACCACCGCGATTGGGTGATCGACCCGCTCAGGGCCGGGGGCGGCGCCTTCATGGACACCGCCATGCACTCGGTCGATCTGTTCCGTTTCCTGGTGGGCGAGGTGGCGGCCGTCACCGCGTTTCAGCGCACGGTCGCCGTAGGGTTGCCGGTGGAGGACACGGGAGTCCTGGTGCTCCGGGCCGAGTCCGGGGTGCTGGGGGTGATCGAGGCGGACTGGATGACCCCGGCGGTGGACTACACCTTTGCTCTCTATGGGATGGACGGGGCCGCGCGGGTGGGCTACGAGCCGGCGGAACTGCTGTCGTGGAGCCGGGCCACCGAGGCGTGGACCCACGAGCCGCTGGAATCGGATCAGGCCATGGCCCGTTTCGATCGCGAAATCCTCCACTTCCTCCGCTGTATTCGGGGCGAGGAGCAGGCGGCGGTGACCGCCGAGGACGGCCTGCGCGCCTTGCAAATTATTCAAGCCGCCTATCGCTCGGCGGCGACTCGGGCTGAGGTTGCCTGCATGCCCGAGTAAGGCAGCCACGAACCCCGCGCTCCCAGGCAGGGCTACCCGCCAGGAAACCGTGGCGGGCCCCGCACCCTGATCGTCCATGCGCCCGTTGATCGAATCTACGACGGCGCCTCTTGCTCTACGCCCGTGAGAGATCGTGAATCGCGTCCGCCAGAAGTTCTGGGTGCTCGGAGGTGGTCATGTGCCCGCCGCGGAACAGACGGACATCTACGCCATACACGCCGAGGCGCTCGCGGGTCGCGACGATCTGGCGCGGCTCAAACGGATCCTCGACGCTGCCCGCAATGTGAAACTCCACCGTGTCACGTAGCGCCAGGTACAGGCGCTTGAGGTCCCAACGCCCGCTGTACTGCTGGTGCTCGTCGACGAAACCGGCCCCGCGCGACATGAACGCCGCTCCATTTCGTCGCGTGATGGCGCTGTACAGGTTGCGGAGTTCTCCCGCACTCACCCGATAGGTCCGGGAGTACATGGCGGCATTGCGCATGATGCGGGCAAAGAGGGCCGGTGACCGCTGAGCGGCCCACATGCTCAGGCGCCCTGCCGGGCTCTTCAGGAGCGGAGTGGTCTGCCATGGGTGCGAATGGGCATCGGCAAACAGGCCACCGTTGATGATGAACACGGAGGTGATCCGTGTGTACCGCTCCTGCCTCCGCGGCGACCGCTCGTGCTGTCGCGCAAGAAGCTCCAGCAACACCAGGGAGGAGTAGTCGAACGCGACGACAAAGGTACGCCGCACGCCATATGCTTTCCACTGTGCCTCGACCAGATCAGCGCGTTCGATGGTCGAATAGCGATAGCCCGCTGGCTTGTCCGAATCGCCCTGGCCGACGTACTCGACGAACAGTCGGGGAGTGACCTGGGGGCCGAGAAGCGCGTTGACCTGGGCGAAGCCGTAGGAGCCGTCGGGGAAATCGGGGAGCAAGGTGGTCCAGCGCGCATCGAGCGGGGTGGCCAGGTCGCGCACTACGCGCTCGAACACATGGAGCCCGTCGTGCCTCTGGTCCATGGCGCTCTGGTCGAGCATCACGCCATTAGATGGGTCATACGCCCGCCGCTCTCCGGCGGCGAACCAGTCGTCAGTTGAGACCCACGTCGTCGTACTCGTGCCTGTACGTGGAGAGGTGGCTAGCATGTCAGTCTCCTTTGTCCGCGGTGATTTGGCCAATCCAGGTGGGCGGGGCTGAGGGGCGCGTCCGGAATGAGACCGTGCGCCATCCTCACCTGTCGGTGACGACGCGCCCCTCCAGCGACCCGCTCTGCGGCTAGCGGTCCCTTGGCGCGGTGCCTCCAGCGCGGAGTGGCGTCGGCGCGACGACGATTTCAACCCGCCCGGTGGCGACGTCGTAGACGAGTCCGGAGACGATGAAGTCGCCGCGCACGTTCGGGTTTGCCCGCAGCGTCGCCACGTCAACCTTGACCGCTGTATACGGGTCAGTCACTGCTTGCGCGGCAAGGTCGTCGCCGGCGACGCCGAGGTGCTGTGCCAGCAGGTCCGGGAACTCCACCAGACGGGTGATCCCACAGTCGGTGTGGTGCAGGACGATCAGGTGAAAGCCGCTGCTGATAGTCACCCGTTCAACCTGGGGGATCAGGCCGAGCATCGCCATCGTTTGCAGCGTCGCCGGGGTGATACGCCCGCCGATGTTGCGGATGATCGCCGCCTCGCCGAGGTCAAGCCCCAATACATGCGCCGGATCGACGCGCGGATCGGCACAGCCAACAACGATCGCCTTGAGTGACGGCAGCAGCGAGAGGCCGCCCTGGAAGCGATGGGCAGCGAAGTCGTCGTTTCGGGCGATGAGGGTATCGATCGTGGTGGTCATGGTCCTCCTCCTCTACTGCTATGGGCCTTTCTTGTGGACACTGTCCACTAAAGCCAGTATACAGGAGTTTGTGGACAGTGTCCACTAAAATCGCGGCATACCGGCGGCGTGACGGGACTCTGGACGCAGGCCCAATTTTTGTGTACACTGTACACTAATGAACGATATGAGTGCGATGGCCCATGCCTCGGCGCCGACGCCGCGGCGACGCCGTCCGCCAGGGCAGGTACGCCACGGTCTGATCGAGGCGGGGATTGCCCTGGCGCGGGCGGGCGGACCGGAGGCCGTAGTGCTGCGCGAGGCAGCCCGCCATGTCGGGGTAGCTCCGAACGCGGCGTATCGGCACTTCGTAGACCGCGATGCCTTGCTCAACGCGGTCTGTATTGAGGCGATGCGCGAGATGGCGCGGCGGATGGAGGGTGAGGTCGCCCGCGTCGCCCTGGGGTACGGCACACCGGAGGGGGCTCTCGGCCGGCTACGGGCGCTCGGTGTCGCCTACCAGGAGTTTGCGCTAACGGAGCCGGGACTCTTCGCGACCGGCTTCGCGGTGCCCCGGCACATGGAGTATGCCACCGGTGACGCGGCCGCCGGAGGGTGGCGGACGCCGTTTCAGCTGCTGGAGGCGATGCTGGATGAACTCGTTACGGCCGGGGTGCTGCCACCTGAGCGCCGTCCCCAGGCTGAATACGTCGTGTGGTCCTGCGTGCATGGTCTGGCGATGCTGGTCAGCCAGGGTCCGCTACGCCAGCTACCGCCGAATATCCGGACGCGCCTTAGCGAGTTACTCCTTGCCTTTATCGCGCGCGGCCTCTAAGGCGCGTCCCTGCACAAAGCGGTCCCGCACGGCCAAGGCTATCTGATACACTGGCATCGCGTAAGCCTGGCGGCCCGGACGGGGGATGGCCTTGATAGCGTCCGCGTGACACAATTGGCGCCGGGTGCCCCCTCGTCAATGGCATTGAACCGGGAGCGGATGGACGCATGCTGGCGCGCGATTTGGGCGTGGCGGCGAGGAGGATGATTGCCGGTGCGGATCACGATCAATCCGGCCACGGTGCAGGTGAGCCCCGGCGGCAAATTGGCCCTGGCGATCACCCTCCGCAATACCGGCGCGATCATAGACCGCTTCCATCTGGTGATCGAGGGCATCGCGGCGGAATGGTATACCCTGGGGGCTCCCGCTACCGCGCTTTTCCCGGGCGCCGAGGAAACGGTCACCCTCACCCTCCATCCCCCCGCGGGTGTAGCCACGAGAGCCGATACCTACCCGATTACGGTCAAGGCGATTTCCCAGGACGATCCAACTAACGAGACCGCGTCCATGGTCACCCTGGTGGTCACCACGGCCGGATCGGTGACCCTGGAGCTGACGCCACGGCAGGCCCAGGGACGATCCGCGATCTTCAACGCCACCTTTATCAACCGATCCAATGCCGATGCCACCATGGTGCTTTCCGGCCAGGATGACGAGGACGCCCTTGAGTTTAGGATGCGCCCGGACGAGACGGTGGACGTGCCGGCGGGGGAGCAGGCGCTGATCGCGGTACGGGTGCGCCCCGAGGAGCGGCACTTCGTGGGCCAACCGCACTCCTACAGCTTTACTCTTCGCGGGGCCCATGAGGAGGATCCGTATCCCTTCCAGCCCGACCCCGCGCTTTCCACCATGGCGCGCTTCACCTATATTCCGCGGACCCAGGCCCTCCGGGTGCCGCTATGGCTCTGGAATCCCACCACGCTGATCGCCAAGGTGCTGGCGGGGGTGGTGATCTTGCTCCTGATCTATGTGGGGCTGAAGAATATCTTCACCACCAAGCCGACCGCCGCGGGCGCCGGCCCGAATGCCACCCAGGTGGCGCAATTGCGGGCGATTCTCACTAAGGCCAGCCTAACCCCAGGGATGGGTGAGGCGGCGGCCATGGCCGGCATCCAACTGACCGCGATCAGTCAGGGCACGGTGGTCTCCAGCGCCGCGATCGCCAATGATCTGAGCGTTATCACCCCCGTGCCCACCAAGACTTCCACCACGTCCGGCCATTCCACGCCGGGGAAGGGGACGAAGAAGGCGACCGCGACAGCCGGGCCCAAACCGCAAATCGCCCAATTCCTCTTGATTCCGAGCGGTACCTATGTGGCGGCGACCTGGCAGATCGTGGGCGCCACTACCGTGCAACTGAATGGGCAGCCCGAGCCGCCGAATGGGGCCGCGGCCCTGGCGCCCGATGCCACCGCCGCCCTGCTCCAGGCTACCAACAGCGCCGGGACGGTGCAGCAGGTGCTTCCCGTGCCGACCCTGCCCGTGCCGGGTGGAAGTTCCGGCACCGTAAACGCGGCCGCGGGGAGCGGTGGCGCGGGCGGATCCGGAGCGGGCGGTGCCGGCGCCGGAGGGGCCGCGCCACCGGCCACCGTCCTTCCCACCGCAACCCCCTTCCCGACCGCTACCGCGTACCCCACCAGTACGTTGTTGCCCACCGCCGTCCCGATGACCCCAATCAAAGCGGCGTTTCCCTCGCCCACCACCGCGCCGTCGCGCATCGCCGGTCCCCTCGCCTCGGCCACCTCGTCGCCGAAGCCGACCGACAGCGCCACCACGGTAGCAACGGCCACGGCGGTGAACACCGCGACCGCGACCGCGAGTGCCACCGTGATCCCGAGCGCGAGTGCTACCGCGACCGCGACCCCGACCGCGGCCAGGGCATTGGGCACTACTACCACGGCGCCAACGGTGGCACCAACCACGCCGAAGATCCCTGCTCGTCCCCCGACCGACCACCCCAGCCGTCCCAGCAGTCCCACCAGGACAAGCACGGCGACCGCGACGGCCTCGGCGACCCGTATCCCGCCTA
>DATBTL010000266.1:0-12164 GCA_036559345.1 Chloroflexota bacterium
TTGGTTTCGCGATCGGGGGGGTGGCTGGGCGACTGGGCACGGTGGCGGATTGGCTGTCGGTCGCGATCCTCCTCGGAGCGGGCCTCTGGATCCTTCGCGAGGCGCTGGAGGATGAGGATGAGATGGCAGAGGCGCTGGAGCGGGCCCAGCAGGGCGGAGCCGCCCTCTTGCTGGTCGCGCTCAGCGTGAGTCTGGACGAACTGGCGGTTGGGGTGGCCCTGGGCACCCTGCGTCTGCCGGTGGTCCCGGTGGTGATCGCCCTGGCGGTGCAGGCCCTGGTGGTGAGCCTCCTCGGCCTCCGGCTGGGCGCGGCACTGGGCGCCCGCATCGGAGCCCGCGCCACCATGGTCGCGGGCACGGTTCTCTGCCTGCTGGCGGTGTGGGTGGCCATCTCCAATTTGCGGTAGATTCCTTATCATTCTAGTCCGTTCAGTGCCCCTTCGACAGCCGCCAACAACGCCTCGGACTGAGGGAGCACGGCCACCACCTGGCGTAAGGGCATGTCGCGGCGCCCATGCAAGCCAACCTCCCGTCCGGCTAACTGAGGAACAGCCCGCACCACAGCGTCCCATGCATCCGGGTCATCAATCAGTTCGATCAGTGGACTGTCGAGGGAGAGCGGCTGGCGGACAGCGGGGCTAATTGGGTAGGACCAATGATGCGTTCCGGATCCGATCGTGATCGGATCCGCGTCCGTCATGGGGAGGGTCACGGTGGCGGTCGTATTCGGAGGCACGTCGACCGTAATCCCGATGTGCCCTCGCTCTATTGCCCACGCCACCTCGGCCGGCCCATACGGCGTCCGATGCCGCGCGCGGGCGTGCGCGAGCCTGCCGCCCGGATGAGGTTTGACCTCAATATGGCGATACCCCGGCTCCGCGGGAGCGAGGCCGCCGACCGTGCGATGCAGCCAATCGGCGACCGCCCCAAGGGCATAATGGTTGAATGAAGTCATCTCGCCGGGATTTACCGAGCCATCCGGGAGCATGCTATCCCATCGCTCCCAGATGGTGGTGGCGCTCATCGTCACCGGATACAGCCACGACGGGCAGGCCCGCTGCGTGAGCAGCCTAAAGGCGGTGTCATATTCTCCGACGTCGCACAATGCGTCGCAAATCAGCGGCGTGCCTACGAAGCCGGTACTGATGCGGTAGCCGCCGTCACGTACGAGGTCGGCCAGCCGCTTGCCGGCATGTCTCCGTCGCTCGCTATCACGGAGCAGATCGAATCGCAGGGCCAGCGCGTACGCGGTCGTGGAGTCACTGACGATCCGGCCGGACGGCGAGATGTATTCACGGTCGAATGCCTCGCGCGCCTCAGTGGCGAGCGTCCGGTAGTGGTCCTCCTCTTTGGCTCTGTTGAGTACTCCCGCCGCCAGCCCCAGCAGTTCGGCCGACCGAGCGAAGTACGCGGTAGCCACCAAATGGGGGTCCGTGCGCGTGTCACCCGGCCGCGCCGGCGGCGCGGCCGGGTCCAACCAGTCGCCAAACTGAAAGCCTCGGTCCCACAGCCGTCTTGCACCCGCCAGATTGGCGATGCAATCAACCCAGGCGCGCATACTGGCAAACTGATCGGCCAGGATGCGCGAATCGCCATACCGTTGGTAGAGTGTCCACGGGACAATTACCGCCGCGTCTCCCCAGGCGGCCGTCGGCGGCAAGGCTCCGTCGCGGACGTTCGGGACGATATACGGCACGACTCCCGCGGGGCTCTGCTCGACTGCCAGGTCCGCCAGCCAGGAAGCCAGGAAGCCCATGGAGTCGTAGAGAAAGGCGGCGGTCGGCGCGAAGACCTGGATGTCACCGGTCCAACCCAACCGCTCATCGCGCTGCGGGCAATCGGTTGGGACGTCGAGAAAGTTGCCGCGCATGCTCCACACCACGTTCTCGTGCAGCCGGTTTACTTGCGGATCCGAGCACTCGAACCAGCCGGTGCGATCGAGATCGGAGTGGCAGACTACCGCCCGGATGTCATCCGGGCCCAACTCACCCGGCCAGCCGCTCACCTCGGCATAGCGGAAGCCATGGAAGGTAAACCGCGGCTCCCAGGTTTCCTTCGGTCCGCCCCGTAGGGTGTACTGGTCGGTCGCCTGGGCAAACCGGAGCGGGCGGACGCACAACTCGCCATCCTCAAGCACCTCGGCATGGCGCAGGGTGACCGTCTCTCCCGCCTGCCCCGAGACAGTCAGGCGCAGCCGGCCGACCAGGTTCTGGCCGAAGTCGACGAGAGTGCGGCCCGCCGGAGAAGTAGTGATCGCGATCGGCGCGAGATGCTCGGTTCGCCGCACGGGTGGCCCGAGCGGCGCGACTAGGGTAGCCAGATCTCGATCGATCAGGCGGACGCCGGCCCAGTCGCTAGCATCGTGCCCCGGCTCCGACCAACCCGCCCTTTCCCGGCGCGCGTCGTAGATCTCGCCATCGTAGAGATCGCTGGCGAGGATTGGCCCGGTGGCGGCACGCCAGACTCCATTGGTGACCAGGCGATCGAGTGTCCCATCCGTGTAGCCGATCTCCAGTTGCGCCAACAGCGCAAGCCGATCACCGTAGATATTCCGACGACCGCCATGGAAACCCAACCGGCCCCGATACCAGCCATCCCCCAGGATGGCGCCGATGGCGTTCGGGCCTTCGCGGAGCAGGTCCGTCACGTTAAAAGTCTGATAGCGCAGCCTATGGTCGTAGCTCGTCCAGCCAGGGGCCAGAACATGATCGCCGACCACGGACCCGTTGAGCTGTATCTCATAGACGCCAAGCGCGGTCACGTATAATCGCGCCCACGCGATCGGCGCGCGTGCGTCGAACTCGCGCCGGAGCAGCGGGCTGGGCTGTGGGCGAGTCGTATCCTCCTCCCAGGCGGGCGTTACAAAGCGTGCCACCCAATCGTCCGCGTGCAGCAGGCCGGCCTCTACAGGGTACGACTCACTCCAACCGGAGGAACGTCCCTCGGCGTCCCACACCTGGACCCGCACCATTCGGGACTCCCGGGACATCAACGGCGCGAACGGCCAGGGGACAAGGACGGATTGGTCAGACTCTATCCGATCGGTCCATTCCCTGAGGGAGCCATCCGCTTCGTACGCCTCGACCGCGTAGGCAGCCTGATACCAGCCAGCGAGGGAGGTAACGACGGTCCAGCTTAGACGGGGCCGAGCGGCGCCGATTCCCAGCGCGTCATGGCGGTATTCGAACTTGAGGGAAGCCACGGTGGTCGTAGCCGTTCCATCACGCGGCAAGGGGTTCGGCGGGGTCATTGCTACTCCTTCTTCGTCTAGTACAGCTTGGCCCGAATACCCTGGCGATTCGATAGGGATACTGGGTAGGGGCACCGCGCACTACGCCGGGCCGCCGCGGCGCCACGTCTACCCGGTGCGCCTGGCAGTACGTCTCTCCTGCGGCGCGCCGCCCGAGATGCGCGACCCGCCGCTCCGGGCCGCGCACTCGCTCTTATTCAGCGCCGTGGGTCGCCCATCTTCACCGCGGTAAACCTACCGGTTGGTCTTCGTGCCCCCGCGCCACCATGGCCGCGGGCGCGGTGCTCTGCCTGCTGGCGGTGTGGGTGGCCGTCTCCAACCTGATAGGGCGGTGATGAGCAAGCGCCGGCTACAGGGAATATCCTCCTACACTTCATCCTCCACGGCGGCCAGCAGCGCCTGGAGGTAGCCGATCGCGTGCGCCCGCCCACGGTGCGCGTATTCTGAGTCGCCGGTCATCCGGGGAACGTGATCGTCCAGGATAAATCCGCTATAGCCGGCGCTCTTCAATGCGCGCATCACCTTCAAGGGATTGAAATTCCCCTCGCCCAGGAACGACTCCTGGAACCGCGGCACCGAGCCCTGAACATCGCGGAAGTGGACGTAAGCAATCTTCCCCGTGGGTCCGAAGGCGCGAATGGCCTCCAGTACCGCCTCCTCGCCCCCCATCTCCGAGATGGTGCCCAAACAGAGGTCAAGGCCAAGGGCCGGGCTATTGGCGATCTCGACTGCCCGCCTCAGCGCCTCCACGCTCCGAAAGACGCGTGCGATCCCGCCCAGCATCGGCACCGGCGGATCGTCCGGATGCAGGGCAAGACGCACCCCCGCCTCCTCGGCCGTGGGGAGCACCCCTTCGAGAAAGTAGTGGAAGTTCTCCCAGATGGCTTCCTCGCTTAGCTCCGCGCCGGCGCCGAACTGGGCATCTTGCACGAACGACTCATTCTCCAGGATACGCCGATCGCGCCGGGCGATAAAGATCTCGCCCAATCTGGCCGGATCAGTGGCCTCCGCCAGATCGAAGGCGCTCACCCGCGCCCCGCCCCGTCCCGGCGCGGTGAGCGAGGTGCGCCACACTGATCCCGGCATGAAGTGAAAGCCCAGGATAGGAATCCCTGCCCTACCTATGTTGCGGATGGTGGCGCGCACATGCTCCAGTTCCCCTTCGCGCCCGGTGAGACCCAACATGCACCGCTCATAGAACGAGTTTGGCAGGTTCTCGATCGCCTCGACCCGCAGCCCATGGCCCTCGCAGCGCTCCCGTAGGGCAAGCAGATCCTCGTACTCCCATCGTTCCGTGCCGGGGAGCCGAGGGGTATTGAACTGAATCCCATCCAGCCCAAGTTGCCGCGCGAAGAGGAGAAACTCCTCATCCGGCCAGGGGAGCTGGCCCAGGGCAATTCTCATCATGTCTCCCGCCTCCGATTCGCGACCTCGGTCGCCTTTTCACGAGAATATCGGACGGATCGGACCGATCCGTCCCCTACCGGCCGGCCAGAGCCGGCGGCCCAGCGGCGCCCGACCCTCCGTGCTCTCCCGGCTTTCCGTGTATCCGTGACTCTACAATTCCGCCCAAACATCGCCGATCGCTTCCGGCTCGGCCAGGAACCGATACAACTCGGGATTCTCCTTCCACGAGGTGTAGATCGGCCGATCTGCTGGAATGCCCAGGCTTGGAAGGTCGCGCGCATCGACCCGAATCACCGCCGGCACCCTGGCATAGCGGGGATTGACCTCCAGGGTTCCGTCCGCGAGGAAATAGTAGCACGGACCACCGAGCGCCTGGAGCCGCGCATACTCAAGCCGGTTCGCGCGGGCGCACCAAGCGCCAAAGCTCAACCCCTCATCACCATCCGTCACCACGAGATGTATCCAGCCGAAGGGAATCACCAATGTATCGCCCGCCCGCACCCGCACCAAATAGGCGCACGTCACCTCCGGCGCGCTCTCCTTTTGTAGGAACACATAGCCCTGGCCGGTCCAGAACTCATAGACCTCGGAGTAGCGCCGACCGGTGCCCGGCTTCTCGGAGTGTACGTGGCCCTGGCTCCGCAGCCGCTCACGGCCAATGGTACCATGATTGTAGAGGACCGCCCCATAGAGTAATCCCTGCTCATGGAGGGCCTGCCGGTCCTCGCGTCTATAGAGGTCCATATAGATGGTATAGAGGGGATCCGGGCCAGCGCCGCGCCCGTCTTCCATCATCGGCAGCACTTGCGCGATCGTGCGGGCCTCCGCTGGCGGCTGCTCGATCTCGGGCCCAAACTCCAGAATGAGGCGATCGGGATCAAGGCGCAGATCAAGACCGGCTATCGGCGTCAGATCAATCATCCTTACCGCCGTCCCCTTTCCATCTTCGATTGTCCCGTCGTTACCGGAATCGGGCCAGGCCGCGGACCAACCCGGCGGCGCCGACCAGGGCCGCGCTATCACCCAGGGACGCGGCGCGGATGGGAACCGGCCGAGGTGGACTGGTCCAGGCATGCTCATGCACGAATTGTCGCACGGGCGGTAGAATCTGGTCGGCGGCGTGCATGATGCCGCCGCCAAGAATCACCGCGTCGGGATCATAGACGTGGATGTAGGACACAACGGCGACGGCGAGATGGCGAATATAGGTGGTCAGGACGGCGCTCGCCAGGCCATCGCCCCGTGCCGCCGCGGCCATGATCGCCTCCGGCGTCAGGACGGGCTCGCGGTGTAGGGGATGATCGGGGTCCGTCGCCAGCCGCTCTTTCATCGCGGCGACCAGGGCCGGCGCCCCACAGAACGCCTCGACACAGCCGATATTGCCACAGGTACAGAGCGGCCCATAGGTCTCTATGGTCATGTGGCCGCCCAATATGCCGCCAGTCCCGTGACTGCCCCTCAGGATAGCGCCATCCTGCACGACACAGCAGCCGACCCCGGTGCCGAGGGTCAAGCACACCAGATTTTCCACCCCACGCGCCGCCCCGGCCAGCATTTCTCCCAGTCCATAGAGGCGCGCGTCGTTCTCAACCGCTACCGGGAGGTGAAAGCGCTGTTGGAGCATGTCGACGAGCGGGAAGCCAATCAAGCCCGAAAGGTTCTTCCGCACATCCAGCACGGTGCCGCGCGCGACATCGACGACGGCCGGGAGGCTCAGCCCGATCCCGACCGCTGGCCGTGTACGCAGCAGTTGCTCACTTACAGTGATTATCTGGTCGAGCACATGCTCGAAGCCTTTATCATCCTCGGTGGGCACGATGCGTTGGAGCACCACTTCGTGGTCCACCACGATGCCCGCCTTGATTCGGGTTCCCCCAAGGTCGATCGCCAGGGCGGCCGTATCGTCCACTATCGCATGGCCTCGGCGGGACTGCCAGTACACCGGGGTGGAAGTCCCAGGTCGGTTCCTTGTAGGGGCGACCCATGTGGTCGCCCTGGTCTGGTCCAAGGGCGACCATAAGGGTCGCCCCTACTGGGCCACGCTGGACTAGGACGCTTCAAATCATACCTCCTGATTGGCGTTATGCCGCGGTGGATCTTACGAGAACGAGACCCCCCGAGGGGTTACGCGCGCGATGGGTCCACGGCCCTCCCAGACCATCGCATGGAGAGTGGCGCTGCGGCTTTGGCCCGCGCCCAAACGGAGCGCCGTGCCGCGCGCCACCGCCGCCCCCAACCCTTCCCCGGGCCAACTCGTCCATGGCTCAAGGGCCATGCTATAGGTGCGTCCATACCAGGGATACCCGTAGGCGCCCCGGGCCACCTGCCAGTACCACAGGTGGGGGAAGACGGATACATCCCAGCAGAGGCCGAATCCGGCCCCGATCTGTTCGTTGGCGATGGCGTACCACCCTTCGGGCAGATCGGTGATGTAGAGCATCTCGGCCGTCCGCGCCTCTGGAGCGGGCATCACGCTCAGGTCCAGAACGCCGCCATCCGTACCGTGAATGATAGGCCACCGGCCATTTGCCCCAGCCGCCGCGCGTTGGCGCTCGAACGCCGGTTCGGCGGGCGCGCGGACCTCACCGCCAGGGAGATAAAAGCGGCAGGCCGGTGAGAGGAACGGCGCCCCCACCGTGGGGTGATGTCCCCACATCGTCTCTACCGGTTCGTCAGCCTCATTGGTCAGCGTCTCCTCAATCTCCAGTACCGCCGCATCACCCCGCAGATGTAAGGTCTTCTGGAGTGCGAGGGGATACCGCGGGAGGCGGACCCGCAATGTTACCGCGATGTGATCGGGCGTGTCCGCCTCCACGCGCGTGTCCCACGGCAGGGTGGTGCTTTCGCCGTGCTGGCCCCAGGCAGCGCCCAGGTGCGTCGAGGGAGGGCCGCCGCTGGGCACGATTTCCTGCCATCCTCCCTCGTAAAAATCCATCATCGGTCCCTGTCCATCCGATGAGGGCAGCGTGGTCCGCGGATCGCGCATCCCCATAGGTGAGGTCCACAGCACGTCGAGGTCGAGGCTTTTCAGGCGGAACTCCGTGATATCCGCCCCCTTATCCGGAACCACCGTCACGCGCAGGGACCGGTTCTCCAGGACGACGTGCCGCATGCCCTGCCGCTCGTACGCCTGCAAGCGGCACCCGTGCTTCCGCGGTTCGATCCAGTCCATATCAGGCTGGCCGCAAGCGCCAGGACGCCGTGCCGAACGGGGCGAGTTCGGCGGCAAGCACCTGCTCGCCCTCCAGGCGGACCGGCGTCGCGCCATCTAGTGGCCGCTCCAGCAGATCGCAGGGCACGGCCAGCGCCGATCCGGGCCAGCGGAGGTGGAGACGGGCCAGGCCGGGCCGTCCTCCGACCTCGTGCAACCGCACAATCCACCCATCGCCGTCGCGCGCCTGTTTCACGGCGTCCAGCGACGCCTCGCCGTCGATCAGCTCGGCGAAGCCGCCCACTGGGGCGGACGCGCCGCCGGCCGCGATCTCCAGGCCCGGATCACGCGCGCTTCTGGCCCCGAGCCGAACCGCCACCAACGGGGTCAGCAGTTCGCGGCCCGCGCGTCCCAGGGCGCCCACCGTGGACGTGTGCTCGCTGATCAGGCGATAGCGAGCCACCACCTCGCCCGCCTGACGGGCGAAAAAGTTGGTCATCCAGTGATTATTCAGCACATAGGAGAACAGCAGCCCGTTGTCCAGAACCGGCGGCGAAGGAGTCTTCCCGGTCTTCATCTCGCCAAACTCCACCAGTGGCGCCTCGGCGCAGAGCCAGGTCAACGACAGGTCGCCATCGGAAAGCTGTACCCCATGCTGGAGGTTGTACCAATCGGTTGCCGTGCCCCGGATCTGCTCGACCCCTGGCGTAAAGGCCCCACCGGAGATATCACACCGCACATCCTTGGGTTGGAGCGCGAAGGGGAACGCGATGTAGGCCGCTTCAGTGAAGTCCGCCTCGTCCTTGATGAAGCGCGTGGTAAAGTCCACGTGCTTGTGGGCGTCGGAAAGCCGCACTTCCTGCACGATCGATGGGAAGCCCGGCATGGTCGACGTGCTGATCAGTGAGACACCAAAGGGGTCACGCCGCACCTGGATGCGCGCCTCGGTTGGGGTCGTGAGGGCCACCTCGGCCCGTCCCGGCATGAAGTCAAAGGGCGGATAGGTGGGCGCCAGGGTGTCGGCCCGCCCACCAGGGCTGGTGATCGTCTCATAGATCAGTTGGTTCAGGCGCCAGGGGCCGGGTCCGACCAACTCACGGCCAAGCTCCTTGTCGACCAAGCTGCTGACCGCGCCGCTCCCATCCATCTCGACCCGATAGTAGGCATTCTCGATCATCCGCCCTTCGGTTCGATACGGTGCCGAGACTGGTTCACTTGTCGGTTCCAGGGAAAAGATCGCGTAACCCAGGGCTGGAACCTCGGCCTCGAATTCAATCCAGAGGTCGGTATGCGGGATCAGATGCCCCGTGTAATGCTCCAGTTCACAGCGTACCGCCAACTCGCGTCCGTTCCCATCCAGAACCCGCACGGCGGTCGGGGTGTTGGTGGCGCGATTACGCCAGACCGCGTTATAGCGGATAACCTCGCGCCGGGGCCAGGCCAGGGGATTGAAGACGATTACGCGCTCCACGTCAGGCGCGGGCGACGCCGCGTGCGTGGCCAGGGCACGCAGGGCTCGTTCGCGGAAGCGTCGCCCCTCCATCGCGGCATCCTCGGCGTAGAGAACCTTGCGATGGCCGAGCGCGCGCGACTCCAGCGAGTGCGGATCGTCGACACTGCGCCACCAGCCCCAGGTGTGCTCATCGTAATGCAGGAGGTTTTCCGCCAGAAGGTGCAACTCGCCGGCGGGGAACGGATCGGGAGCGCCGAGAGCGGTCGCCAACGCCGCGGCTTTCTCGGCGGTCAGCAAGTCATTATGCGCGAAGCGGACCAGACCCGTCTCGAAGGCGGACGAGCCGACGCCGTCGTCCCACCAATCCGGCCAGGCGCCGCGGTAGACCGGTACCTGATCGCCGTAGCGGGCCGCCACGTCCCGCAGCGCCTCGCCCAGGGTAACCAGCGTGCAGCGGGTATACCCCGCGCGCTGGTTGAACGACTCCACCAGATCACAAAGGGCAGAGTTCGGCATGGCGTTGTCAATGTGGAAGCCCTGCATGGGAATCAGGACGGTGTCAAATGGATAGCCACGCTCTTCCAGGCGCGCCAGATACCGCTCAAGTCCCTCGTAGGAGGGCGCCTCCGGGAAAGAGATCACCTCGTTGCCGGTCATGTAGTGGTCGTTGTTCCAGACAAACAGACGCTCTCCGGTTGGCCCCTCCCACCAGAAGCCGCCTGGCCGCTCCTCCGGCAGCGGCGAGCCACCCCTGGTCGGGTTGACCGCCGTGTTCAGATAACGCACTCCGGCTTGGGCCAGTAGGTGGATATAGAAGAGATTCACTCCATTGATGTCGCTGCTCATCGCGGTATCGACTGCGACCCCACATGCCTGGGCGATCTCCAGGGTCGGGGTGAGAGACCGGATTAGCAGTTCGGGCGGCGCGAGCTGGGTCAAATGAAAATAGCTGGCGGTGATCTGCACGCGGCCCTGCCGCGCGTAGTGGGCGAAGCGGGCGCGCTCCTCCTCGCCGGCGCGTTCCCAGAAGCGGGCCAGGGTCCAGCCGGTCTCCACGGTCCAGGCGAAGCGCGATTCGGGCGCTCGGTCCTCGGTTTGCCGGCAGAGGTCCAGCGCGCGCCGGATATTGGCTGCCTGTTGCTCGGCCACCTCCTCCTGGGGATGGGTGTAGCCGATGTCAGTGTGGGTATGGTGGTAAAAGTAGACACGGTTGATACGATCGGCCATGGACGGGAACCTCCGCTTATTCGGCGCCGGCGGTCAAGGTCAGACCGCGAATCATGTAGTTACGCAGCAGCAGGAAGAGGACGATGGTCGGCAGCGACGCAATCAGCGCCGCCGCGAGGACGGTCGGCGGCCCCTGGGTGGCATACAGTCCTTGCATCCCCGCCAGGGTCGGCATGACCGGTCGCACCCCATCCGAGGTCGAGAGCACGAGCCCGAAGATCAGGTCGTTCCAGATCCAGGTGAATTGGAACAGGAACAGCACGGCGATTGACCCGCGGGCCAGCGGCATGCAGACGCGCCAATACACATCCACGTCCCGGCAGCCATCGAGGCGTGCCGCCTCCAGGATCTCGCGGCTGATCGTCGAGAAGGCGCCTCGCATCACGAAGAGACAGAAGGGGATGGCGATCGCCGTATAGAAGAGGGCCATCCCGATCCACGTATCGTAGAGGCCGACTCTGTTATAGGTCTGGAAGAGGGGGATCAGATACATCTGGAAGGGGACGATGGTGCCCGAGAATACGAGAATGAACCAGAAGAACGGGGCGCGGATGCGGAGCCGCACGATAGCGAAGGCCCCGAGCGAAGCGAATACGATCGCCATGCCCGCCCCGACGACCCCGTAGGAGAGGCTGGCCAGGAAGCCGGGGCCCAGGCCGGCGGTCTGCCAGGCGGTCTGGAGGTTGGCAAAGAAGTCGGCTGGATTCGTGGGAAGCGCCCAGGGCGAGGTGGCGAAGTACTCCGAGGTGGTTTTCATCGGAGTGATCAGCGGCGACCAGAATGGCGCTATCCAGAGGATTGCCAGGGCCACCACCGCGATCTGTATGAGCCACCGACTATACCGCCGCCGGTTGGGCCGCGTAGCGGGCGTGGGAGTCACGGGAGCGACGGCGCTCATGCGTACACCTCCGCGTCCCGGCGGAACATGGTGTGCAAGTAGGGGATCGAGACCACCATCACGATCAGGCTCAGCACGATGGCGACCGCGGCTCCATACCCGAGTTGAAAGCTGACGAACGACTCGCGATACATGGTCACGGCCAGGGTCTCGGTGGAGCGATAGGGGCCGCCCTGGGTCATCACCCAGATCAAGTCGAACACCTTGAAGCTATTGATCAGCGCGATCCCGACCACGATGGTAAGCATGGGACGGAGGAGCGGCAAGGTGATGCTCCAGAATAATCGCACCGGTCCGGCGCCGTCCAGTGTCCCCGCCTCCAGCGGTTCGCGGGGGATATTTTGCAAGCCAACCAAAAACAACAGCATGTTCGGGCCCAGACCCTGCCAGGTGGCGGCGACAATCAAGGCCCAGGTATTGGTCGGTACATTCGTCAACCAGTCCTGGGCGATTCCGCCCAGATGAAGCAGCCGTAAGGTGGTGTTGATCATGCCCTGGTTCGGGTCGAACATAAAATACCAGACAACCGCGACCGAGGCTCCCGAGATGGTGGCCGGCAGATAAAACAGAATCTTCAAGGCGTTCCCGCCGCGGACGCCGCTCAACACAAGGGCTATCAACAGGCCAAAGATTACCTGCAGGACCAAGACACCGACCACCCAGAGCAGCGTATTGGTGAAGGAGGTATTAAAGGCAGGGTCGGTGAAGAGGTTGGAGTAGTTTTCCAGACCGATGAATTTCGGATTGTTGAGCCCATTGGAGTCGGTGAAACTGAGCC
>DATBTL010000267.1:0-5636 GCA_036559345.1 Chloroflexota bacterium
CCCGCCAAGCGCGACGTAGAAGAAGACTTCGCGGCTCCGCTTGCCAACCACCTGCAGCAGATCCACCTCCATGCCGTCCACGCTTACCATTCCGTACCCGTAGGGTGACACGCGCACGGCGGTGGGATCCGTCTCAGCCCCAGCCAGCAGATCCAGGAGGGCCCGGGTCGGCATCCGCAGGTGACGTAACAGGCGGTAGCGTTCCGCGACTCGGCGCGCCAGGCGAAAGGTGGGACGGAGGTAGAGGGTGGTCTGGGGCTGAATGCACCGGCAGGCCAGATCGAGGGCGTGCTCGGCCTTCCCCACCACGTCACGCGCCAGGTAGGCGTCGGCGGCCAGCAACCAGGCACGGGCCGCGATATGGGGCCGCTGCACTCGCGCCAAGTCCTCGGCCGCGGCGGTGAGCTGCTGGGCTGCCAGCGCGTACGCCCGCGAACGCAAAGAGAGCTGCCCCTTGCCAAATGCCAACAGCGCCTGGTCAATGAAGGTGCGGGATCGTGGAAGCGCCTCATCCAGGAGCAACCGAGCCTTTCCCCGTTCCCGGCGCGCCAACGCCGCCGCCAGGCGCGCCCGCTGGGCCCGGTTCCAAACGTCAGGCAGTTGCAAACGATTGGCGCGCTCCAGGGCTTGGTCGGCGATATCGGCCGCTTCGCCCGCCTGTCCTTCATCCACCAGAACCTCGGCCAGCCCGGCAAAGCAAAGCGCGGCTACTATCGCGTGGCCGGCCCGTTCCGAATCTTGGAGGGCCTCCCGCGCGTTCGCCTCCGCCGTCACGAGATCCCCTTCCAGCAAATGAAGCTGGGCCCGTAATTCGGCCAGGTAAATAGCCATGATCCGGTTGTCCTGCTGATGCCAGAGGCGACCCGCCACATCAAGCTGCAAGGCGGCATCGCCCACTCGGCCACTCTGGATCAGGCCCTCAGCCAGGGTATAGGCGATCCGCGCCTCCCCTGCTTTGTCCCCTTGCGCTCGATAGTAGAGAAGGGCGGAGCGCAGGTCGGCCTGGCCCTCCTCATGCCGTCCCAGGCGCAGTAGGTTCGCCCCCCGTATTTCTAGAGCCTGGGTCTGAGCGGCCGAGGAACCGCTCCGCCGCGCCCTTGTCATCGTCGCCTCCGCGCCAGCCACCGTCTCCTCTAGACGGCCGGCGGAACTGAGACTCTGAATATGGAGGAGGGCCGGTTGCAGCCAATCCTCATCCGAGACCGCCTCTCGCATTCCACGTTCCGCCACCTTTATCGCCTCCGCGTGCTCGCCTCGCTGCATGCGGGCGAAGCCGGCCAGAGTCAAGAGGCGGGTCGATTGGAGGTGGGCCGGCAACAAATCTACAAATCGCAGGGCGGTCACCCACAGGCCCGCGTCCCAAAGGAACCGCCGGTGCTCGGTCAGGGACTCCGCCAGCAGAGGCCAGACCCCAGCCTCGGCAAGGAACGCGAGGCCCCGCGGCACATCCCCCCGGTCCATCCAATGGCGAGCCGCCCGCGTCCGAATCAGGGCCAGCCGCTCCGGATCCTCCGCCCCCAGGGTGTCGCTTAAGAAGATCGCGAACAGATCGTGGTAGCGATAGGTTTCGCCATCGAAGCTGAGGAAGAAGCTCTGGCGGAGAGCCTCTCCGAAGAGGACTCCGGTATCCTCCCGATCCAGGATGAGCCGTGCCTCGTCGACGCTGATCGGGCCAAGGACCGCGCTCTCTAGAATAAAACGGCGAAGACGCGGGGGGAGGGGCTGGAGGAGTTGCGGGCCAATCTGGGCCAACATGTGCTCAGCCCCTTGCAAGACCGCCGGCCCATCGCCTTCGGTGCGGGCTAAGAGGACCAACCCGGTAGCCCAGCCGCCGCAGCGCTCCACATAGGCGCGCGCGTCCGCCTCGCTCACCCCCAGGGGATTCAGCAGATGATAGGCCTCTTCAGGGGTAAATCCCAGTTCGGCATGGCCGAGGCCGACCACGGCGTCCAAAGCGGTCAGAGCCGAGAAACCGAGGGCGGGGACAGTCCGGGAGAGCACAATCAGGCTCAAGGTTGGCGGCCGGTAGCGGAAGAGGTGATCCCACAGAGTGGCTACGCCGCCAAAATTGCCAACGTGATGGAAGTCATCCAGGACCAACACCAGGGGCCGCTCCTCCAGTTCATTCAGAAGCAAACCCAGAACCACTGGCTCGGTCATTCCAGCCGCCAACGCATCAAAGGCGGGAGCGGCGGCGTCCGGCAGCAATCGCGCGACTGCCGCGCACATCCCTCCTACCAGGCGCCGGGGATCTCCGTCGGTCTCGTCCAGGGTATACCAGGCGACTGGATGGGGGCTGCCGCTCGCCCAGGAGGACACCAGCGAGCTTTTCCCCGAGCCGCCGGGCGCTACCACGATAGTCAACCGGCCACTCAAGACGGCGGTGGTGAGCTGGCCCTCGATGCGCGGGCGGGCCAGCAGATGCGTTGCCTCGGGTGGGGTCAGCTTCCGTTTGGGAAAGCTGGAACCCCGCTCACTCGGCACTTTCACCACCTACTCTCTCTTGAAACCAGCCCAACGTATCCCAACACACCCATGCTACGCTATCGCCAACGGTTCATACAAGCACCAAATCCTACCAACTACGGGGGATGTAGGTGGCGGCCGTAAGCGCTGTGAGTTCACCCGAGCGGAAGGATAATCGATCATGAAAAAGACACGACGGTTCCTGGCGATTTTGGGCCTGGTTGGGATGGCGGTCCTCTCGAATGGTGCGATTTCGCAACCCCAGATGATGCACAATCAAGCAGCGCCGATTCAGCCCGGTCCACTGTCCGGCAGCAGCACCACAATCGTCGGTTAAGGCCAATGTCTTCCTTGGCCTTGTACTTCGATGGGGTCATTCGCGTCTGAGTAACCGGAACGCTACATAACGAACCCAAGGGGAAAGACCATGTACGCCCTGACCACGCCCGACTCGCTTTCCGCTTGCCGCCAAACCCTGCAAGCGCATGACACGCTGCACCCTGACTTTGAGCGGCTCCTGGGCACCGCGCTGATCGATCCCGCGTGGCGCCATCGCCTGCTGGGTGACCCCGCCGGCGCGGTCCTTGCGTTCGGCTTATCGGAGGCAGACGCAAGGTTGGTGGCGAACATCAAAGCCGCCGATCTTCCCAGTTTCGTCAGGTCCATCCAGCCTCTGCTCTATGGTGTACCGGCGCGGGAACGTTTGGCCGGCTAGTGTGCGCCTCCGTGCCGACCTTTCGAGATACTCGGTCCCCCAGGACAAGGCTACCCCAGCAAGGCGGTGGCGACGACCGGAGGTCAACGACCGCTCAAACCGAGCGTAGCGTCGTGCTTCCCAGTCAGGCCACCGCCGCGAAATGTGTCTTGGTGGTTGATGACGACCCGGACATCGTGGACCTCCTGACCGTCGCCTTGCATTCGGAGGGCTACAACGTGATGTCCGCGGTCGGGGGGCAGGCTCTGACTCTGGCCCATGAATGGCAACCCAACGTGATCCTCCTCGACCTGATGATGCCGGACATGGACGGCATGGAAATGAGCAAGCATCTCCGTGCCGATCCGCTAACCGCCGGTATTCCCATCATCGCTATGTCGGCCCAGGAACAACTGGCGGATCTTGCCAAACAGATGCAGGTGAACGATCAACTAGCCAAGCCGTTTCACCTGCGCGTCCTGTACGACACGATTGCCGAGTGGTGCGGCGGTCCCCAGCCTGGCGGCGATTCCAGGCCCTCGCGCCTGCTCCCTACTCCCTAGCCGAGGTTGCCGGTCCGGCGCCGGGACGGCTATAACAAAGAGTAGCGCCTGCCACCGATCCCACCTTTGAGGGTCGGTGTGATCGTCGGGTCGAGGAGGCAGGCGTGCTTGCCGCAACAAAGGGAACGCGGGCCGCGGTCGAGGCACGCCATCACTCGGGCGTGGTGATCGGCGTCGCGATCTTCTACATCCTCCTCTGGAGTTCGGCCTTCATCGCCACCAAGGTTGGGGTGAGCCACAGCCCTCCGTTGACCCTCCTCGCCGCGCGCTTCCTGGTCGCCGCCGCCCTTCTCGCCGCTCTGGCGCGGGGGCGCGGCCTTCCCTGGCCCCGTGAGCGATCGGAGTGGCTGACCCTGGTGTGGTTTGGCCTCCTCAACTCCGGCCTCTATCTTGGCCTCTCGTACGAGGCGATTCGGCACCTCTCGGCGGGAATGGCTACGATCATCGCCGCCACCAATCCCCTCCTCCTCACTCTCCTGGCGCCCCGACTGTTGGGCGAACGGCTCGGCGTTCCTCGGCTCATTGGCCTTGCTCTGGGCTTTAGCGGCGTGCTATTCGTGGTTGGGGCCCGGCTCAGCGGCGCCAAGGGAGCCGACACCGCCGAGGGCATGATCATCGCCTTTACGGGTGTCGTATGCCTGGTGGCGGCTACCGTATTGTACAAGCGGCGCCCGCCCCGGCAGCACCCGCTCATCGTGAACACAGTGCAGCTCGGCTCCGCGGGCCTCGCCCTGATCCTTCCCGCCGCCGTATTTGAGCACCCAAGCAGTATCCGGCTGGACGCGCCCCTCGCGTGGTCCTTCCTCTATCTGGTCCTGGCGGTGAGCATCGGAGCGTCGTTCCTGTGGTTCTGGCTGTTAGAACGGGGCGAGGCAAGTGTTGCCAGCTCCTATTACTTCTTGACTCCCATTTTTGGCCTGGGCTTGGCGGCCCTTTTACTTGGGGAACCGATCGGGCCGCGTGATGCTCTGGGACTGCTGGCGGTAGCGGGCGGCATCGCGCTGATAAGCCGGAAGTGACGCCGTGTCCGAGGGAGATACCCGGCCTCAAATCAGTCGGGAGAGAGATGACGCCGCGGAGGCGTGGAGGAAGCATGCGGGTCCAGATTGTTGATGACTATAGGGCCTTAAGCCACGCGGCGGCCACCCACATCGCCGCCGTGGTGGCCGCGCGGCCCGCCGCGTCCATCGTGTTGGCGACCGGTTCATCGCCGATGGGCGCATACGAAGAGCTCGTGGCTCGCCATCGAGAGGGTACCTTTGACACCGGCCGCCTCCGCGTTTTCCAGCTTGATGCCTACCTGGGCCTGGGGCGCGAGGATCGCCGGTCACTGTATCGCTGGCTAGCCGAGTCGTTCCTGACTCCACTTCATGTACCACCCGAGCATGTGGTCACCTTACCAGGCGATTCGGCGGACCCGGATGCGGCGTGCCTCGCCTTCGATGCCGCCGTACGGGCAGCGGGAGGGTTCGACCTGTCGGTCCTCGGTCTGGGACCGAATGGGCATCTCGGTTTCAACGAGCCACCCGCCGATCCGACATCGCCCGCTCGGGTCGTCGAGCTGACCGAGGAGAGTGTGATCAGCAATGCCCGCTACTGGGGCGGGGTCGACCTGGTGCCCCGACACGCCATGACCGCCGGCCTGGCGACGCTCCTGGCGGCGGGCGAGACTCTGTTGCTCGTGTCAGGGGCGCGCAAACATCGGATTCTGCGCCGAACCGTTGAGGAAGCGCCAACCCCCGACGTGCCGGCCTCCTACTTGCAAACAGCCACGAAGGTCACGGTGATCGCGGATCGGGCCGCCTGGAATGGCGACGACGCAAGCGTGACGTAGGAGCGTGGAGACTGATGACCCGAGCAGCACCGGATAGCGATCGCCGATCCGCGAACGAACCTCGCGCTGGCCGGTTGCC
>DATBTL010000268.1:0-5133 GCA_036559345.1 Chloroflexota bacterium
GGGGGTTGCACATCCGCGATCAATCCCCACTCAAAGCGCGAGCGGAGACGATCCTCCAGGGTCGTCATCGCCTTGGGATGGCGGTCGCTGCTCATCACAATCTGCCGCTGTGCTTCGTGCAAGGAGTTGAAGGTATGGAAGAACTCTTCCTGCGTACTCTCCTTGCCGGCGATAAATTGCACGTCGTCGATCAGGAGAATATCCACCTCGCGGTACTTACTGCGGAACTCCTCGGTGCGTGACTTCTGAATCGCCCCGATCATCTCGTTCGTAAAGGTCTCGGAGGTGATATAGAGAATCGAAAGATGCGGGTGGTCACGCAACGCCTGATGGCCAATCGCGTGAAGAAGATGGGTCTTCCCCAGACCCACCGGACCATAGATGAACAACGGGTTGAAGCGTTTGGCCGGATTGTCGGCCACGCTGACGCACGCCGCGTAGGCGAACCGGTTCCCCCCGCCCTGCACGAACGTCTCAAACACGTACCGGGGGTTTAACTGTGGGATCGCCAGCTTGCCCGCTGGGGGAGCATCGTTCACCCAGCCTTGCGAACCGATGCCCGACGACGCACTGGAGCTATGCCCGTTCCGCGGCGCGTTCCTGGGCCGGGCGGTGCCGTCATTCGCCTCCTCGCCGATCACCGCATAGGCCAGTTTCAGCTTCTCATAGCCGAGAACTTGCAAGGCGCTTTTAATCAGATGGGGAACCTTTTTTTCCAGGAACTCCGCGTGGAAGGTGCTGGGGACACCGACCGTGAGCACGGACCCTTCCAGACCCACGCAGCGGGTGTTTTGCAGCCACGCGGCGTAGTTCTGCTTGGTCATCACTTGCTGGAGTTCGGCAAGCATGCGTTGCCAGATCTGGGCGCCAGGCTGCACGGGTTCGCTCTCCTTCTCCAATGGACAGAACCCAAGCGTAGCAGAACGCTCAAGGTCAGGCAACGAGGTTTTACCCCTTACCTGCCATGTGGACGGTGCTAGTTTACGATCGAAAGCAGGTGGGCGACGATCCGATCGAGCGGGAGCACTTCCTGGACCGCGCCCAGGGCCGCCGCCTCGCGTGGCATCCCGAAGACGATGGAGCTCGCCTCATCCTGCGCCAGGGTCTGGCCGCCCGCGATCTTGATATGCATCAGCCCATTTGCCCCATCGTTGCCGAGACCGGTCAGCACCACCCCGACCGCCTGCGCGCCATAGGCCCGGGACATGGAGCGGAAGAGCAGATTCCCTGATGGGCGCTGTCCATCCACGGGATCCCCATCCTCGAGGACGATCGCCCCGCCGGGTCCGATCACCATATGACAATCATCCGGCGCGAAGAGCGCCTGGCCGGGCCGGGGGATCTGCCCATCCTCGGCGAGCCGCACATCCAATTTGCTGTCCGTCCGTAACCAATCCACCAGCCCAGGTACGAACCCGAGCGTGATATGCTGGACGATGAGGATAGGGGCGGGAAAGCTACTGGGCAATCGCCGCAAGATGAAACTGAGCGCGGCTGGGCCACCGGTCGAGGCTACCAGGCCGACGGCGCGGACGTAGGTGGGCGTATTATGGGCCGCCCGGGGCTGAATTGGGTCGTTACGCTGTGGAGGGCGCGGCACCAGCTTGACGGTGGCCATGCTGCGTACGGCGCGCACCAACTCGTCATGCATTCGGCGATAGTCCGGCTCGTCGGGCCCAGTAGGTTTCGCCACCACCGCCAGGGCTCCCACGCGGATAGCATCGAAGGCCATCTGAGACGATGGATCGCCGACGTAGCCACTCAGGATTACGATCGGGATAGCTGCCTGCTCCAGGATCTTCTGGGTTGCCAATAGGCCGTCCATTACGGGCATGTTGATATCCATGATCACCACGTCCGGGCGAAGGGAGTGGCACAGGCGCACCGCCTCCGCCCCATCGCGAGCGGTTCCCACCACGCGGAGATCATCCTCCGATTCGAGCGTGGTCAATAGAAGGCGGCGCATGACCGCCGAGTCATCGGCGATCAGTACGCGATACAAAGGCTGCGTCATGGCGACGCGCTCCCCCAACCATTCCGACATTGTCGTGTCCGGCCCGTCCACTCGTTCCGGATGTCCGCGGGCCGTGATTCTATGGTAAGGCCACATTGGCATGTCGGCCATAGCGCGTAAGGGCTATGGTAATGGACCCTTCGGCCTGTGCCCAGTATACTGCGATTGTGCTCCGGTAGCTCAGTGGATTAGAGCACTGGTCTTCGGAACCAGGTGTCGCGGGTTCGAATCCTGCCCGGAGCGCCCATCGAGGGATACGACCGCGTATCTCTCGCCTCTCCCGGTCCGAAGGGACCAGGTCGACGCCGATCCATTCGGCACCTGTATCGGTAAACCTCGCGGGCGACCAAAGTCGCCACGCTCTCCTGGGGAGTACAAGGGGCCAATGATTCAACCGCCAGGCACGCCACCGCTTCATTCGAGCCCCGCGCCGAGGAAGGGCCGTTCGGCCCTGGTCGAGATAATCGAAACCCTGGCCATCACCCTTATCCTGTTTTTCGCCGCTCGCGCCTCGGTCCAGCCGTTCAATGTCCAGGGCCAGAGCATGGAGCCGACCCTGCATAACCATGAATACATTCTGGTGGAAAAGGTAAGCTATTGGTTTACCTCGCCCCAGCGAGGAGACATCGTGGTCTTCAAGGCGCCACCAGCGCCGACCGAGGATTACATCAAGCGGGTGATTGGGCTGCCAGGCGACCATGTGGTGGTGCGGAACGCCCACGTGTATGTGAATGCGCACCAACTGACCGAGCCCTATATCGCGGCCCCCCCGGATTATAACGACGATAAAATCGTCCCCAAGGGCTTTTTGTACGTGCTGGGCGATAACCGCCAGAACTCAAGCGACTCGCACGCCTGGGGACTCCTTCCCCGCGGGAACATCATCGGCCGGGCGATCATCGGCTACTGGCCGCTGTCGGACCTCACCTTCCTGGGCGATCCGAGCTATCCGGGCGTGAAGTAGCACAACCCGGGAGAGCCTCCGGCTGAGGCCGGGTGAGACACGGGCGGGCGCTACCTTACGTCGGGCCGCCAGGTTCCTTCCACGAAAGCTTCCCAGCGGTCAAACGGCCATATCAACTCGCCCAAGTCCCTCACGATAAGGTCCGCTCCGCTGAGGGCCGATTCGGGCCAGGTGCTGGCCAGAGCCACGGCCCGCATCCCGCCCGCCTTGGCCGCCAGCACCCCGGCGGGCGCGTCCTCCAGCACCACGCACCGGCGCGGCGGCACGCCCAGGTCCGCGGCGGCCCGGAGGAAAATATCGGGGAACGGCTTCCCATTGGCCACCTGGTAGCGGGAAACGGTAACCGGAAAGAGCGATTCGAGCCCAAGCGCCCGCAAGACAAAGCCGATGTTCTCTGGTGGGGCGGATGTCCCAATCGCCTGCGGGATACCCAAGTCGTGGAGGTGATGGGCCAGTTCTCGGGCACCCGGCATGGCGGCGATCGTCCCTCCGGTTTCCGTGCGAAACAGCGCCTCCTTCTGGTCGCCAAGCTGGTCGATGGTCTCCTGGTCCAGGTCGTCCCCCAGGAGCATATGGAGAATATCCGGATTTCCCAGGCCGAAGGTCGGCTTGAAATTATCCCAGGTGAGGTCACGTCCCTGCTCGCGACAGAGCGCGCTCCACGCGGTATAGTGAGCCTGCTCGGTGTCGGCCAGGGTTCCATCAAGATCCCACACCACCGCGATTCCTGCTTCCATCCCGCTCTCCCTTGAGTCTTTCCGCTCTCCCAGGTATTCCACCCGCCGATCAATGTACCGTACGGGTGGGCCGCGCAACATGCAGTCGAGTTCGCTTAATAGGGGCACGCCCATACAGCCGCATTGGGGCGAGCCCCGCATATGGTAGCCTGTAAGGGAGGGCGCTATCGAGTGACCTGTGAGCTCTCCCTATGCACGGCAGGATGAAGCAATGACCATTGTGGAAGAGCGCCAAGTGGCGCCCGAGCGACCAACCGATCCAGCGGCGATCGTGGAACTGGCAGCCCGTTTGGGCCGGGAAGTGCTGGCCCCGCGGGCAGCCGAAACCGATACGGGCGCCGCTCCCCCGCGCGAGAATTTCGCCGCGATGGCCCAGGCGGGGCTGATGGGCCTTAGTATTCCAGTTCATTACGGTGGATTCGGGGCGGACTCGATCACCCGTCTTGAGGTGTTGGAGACCCTGAGTCGCTATTGCGCCGCCACCGCTTTTCTCTTCACCCAGCATATGGGGGTGTGCGGTTCGATCGCCGAAAAAAATTCCGCCTTTGCGCCCATGATCCTGCCCCGCCTGGCCACCGGTGACTTGCTGGCAGGGATCGGCGCCTCACAGCTGCGGCGAGCCGGAGTCCCACAGTTACGGGCGCGCCGGACGGATGGGGGCTTCATCCTCGACGGCAGCGTGCCCTGGGCCTCGGGCTACGGGCTGATGACCCATCTAGTCCTTGGGGCCACGAACGAGGATGGGCTGCCGATGTTCTTTTGGGTGCCGTTCGTGTCCGCCGAGGGAATTTCGTTCGGACCGGTACAGGATATGGTGGTGATGCGATCGGCCAGTACGGTCCCGGTCCACTGCGAGGGCTTCTTCGTGGCCGACGAGGCGGTGATTGGCGACGACCGCGAGGGGTACTGGCGATCCCAGCACGGAGGCACCCTGGGCAATCCCATGGCCTTTCTCCTGGGGATCGGGACCGGATGTCTGGATGGCCTGCGCGCGGCGGCGGAGCGTGATGCCGACGGATCCGTGCTCCGGTCCCGCCTGGAAGCGCTGCAAGGAGAGTGGACCGTGCACCGGCATCGTTTCTACTCCCTTACACGGCGCTTTGTCGAGGGAGATCGGGGGGAGTCGGTGCTGGATGCCCTCCTGACCACTCGCGTGGTGGTGAGCGCCTTCGTACTCCGGCTGGCCCAGATCGCGATCGCCGCCGAGGGCGGGCGAGCGCATCTCCGCGGCAACCCCGCGCAGCGCCGGCTCCGCGAGGCATCATTCTTCCTCACGGCCACGGTGAATCGCTCGGTTCGGGAGGCGCTGGTGCAGGGGTTGTAAGCCGGTGAGCCACTGATCCGGTAGTCAGGTCATGGCATGCGGACTCCAGAGCCGAGTCGTCCCTTCGTCTCTCATTTCCATGGGGCGAAGGGAC
>DATBTL010000269.1:0-8855 GCA_036559345.1 Chloroflexota bacterium
CTGATCGACCACCTGGGGATCGCGGGCGGACCGATCGAAATGCTTATGCGTTATGTCGAATTGGGTCACTTCGAGGCGGTTATCTCGCATAACCGCTACACCCTCCTCAACGCCAGCGCCACTCCTCTGTGGGATCTCTGCCAGGCGCGGAATGTAGCGGCGATCAACGCCGCCCCCTACGGCAGCGGCATCCTTGCCAAGGGTACCGCCGCCTGGCCCCGCTACGCCTATCAGAGCGCGGAGGGCGACTTGCTGGAGCAGGCCCGAGCCATTGAGGCGATCTGCACCCGCCATGGAGTGCCGTTGGGCGCCGCCGCCCTCCAATTCTCCCTGCGCGATCCCCGAATCACCAGCACCATCGTGGGGCTTACCAAGCCCGAGCGGATAGCCACCACCCTGGCCTGGGCCGAGCATCCGATCCCCGCCGCCTGTTGGGAGGAGCTTGCAACCATCGCGCCCACCACCGAGGATCCGGAAGCCCACCGCTGGGATACCTGATCTCTCCCCACTCTATTTCCTCCCACCGAACCACCCAGAATTGGATTGGCGGATCGAGTAATAATCCGCGCGACGCAGTCTTCATCCTCAAGGCCGAAACCGTCGCCATGGTCCTTGGTGTGTCGGATCAGGTGGCGCGGCTGGCCATACAGCGGCTTGCCAAGGCTGGGATTCTCAGTCAGATCACCATTGGCAGGCGAAATCGGGCCTGGGCAGCCAAAGAGATCTTCCAGGTGCTCAATACCTTTGAATGGGAGGTCGCCACTCCCCATGATCCAGGAGAGGAGCGCCGACCATCGCCAACCAAAGGGCGGAAACCAGCCTGACCAAGAGGGACAACTAACGCCCTCACTGCGTGGGAAGCAGTGCCGGCATCGGCGGGGCTGCCGGAGCATAGAGCCAGGTGTGGAAGAACGAAGTCAGGTTCTGGCCGCTAGCCGAGTTGGCCACCGCGATAAAATCGGCGCTATCGGCGTTGGCGTAGCGGTAGCGTGTGGAGTAGGCACGCAGGATGCGAAAGAAGGTTGGATCGCCGACCCTCAGGCGCAACGCCTGCAAGGTCATGGCCCCCCGATTGTAGACGCTGATGGGGAACAGGTCGTCGCGCGGCGGGGAAGCGGGGGCCGAGGAGCGCGCCGACTCCGCGAATCCGCGCGCGTCCGCCGAACCGGGATGCACGCCGAAAAAGCCGAGGGCGCGCCTGGTGGTTAGCTGATCGATTGAGGTCATGCCCAATCCTTGCAGGATCTGGGAGTCCGACATTGGTGCCCCTTGCAGGCGCAGGATGGTATGCATGATCCGCAGTACCTGCCGGCCTGGCAGCGATGGATGAGTGAGTAAGGTCGTGATGGAGGGCGCCTCCAGCAGATAGCCATACTGTGTGCGCATCACCGAGGTGAGATACGCGCGATCGTGGATGTGTTCGAGCCAGAGCCAACTCATGTAGGTGGCGAAGCCCTCATTCAGCCAGATGTCCTGCCAGGTCTTCAGGCTTACGCTGTCGCCAAACCATTGGTGGGCTAGCTCGTGCGAGATCCCTACCTGAGCCCGCTCCGGGATGTATCCCAAGATAGTGCGGCTGTAGAGCGTACGGGTCTGGGTTTCCAGGGCGTACGGAAGGCTGATGTCCGCCACGATTCCGCCATACGCCTCGAATGGGTACGGTCCAAGGATGCTCTCGAAGTAGGCGATCATCTGGGGCAGTTGGGCGAATACGGGTCGCGCCGTGGCGGCCAGGGCGGGTGGGTAGTAGCTGAGAATGGGCAGTCCGCCGGGTCCGCTGCTCCGCTGCTCGACAAAGCGGCCGATAGCAACCTCGGCCAGATAGCTAGCCATCGGATAGCGCTCCCGCCAGACGTAGGTCGTCGTGGCGCCATGCGGGATCGTGCCCCGCGGCAACCCATTGGCTACCGCCATGTACGGCTTTGGTACGGTGATGCGGAACGTATAGGTCGCCTTGTCAAGCGGATGGTCGTTGACGGGGAACCACCCTTCGGCGCCGTCCGGTTCGCTGGTGACGAAGCTCCCCGTACCGGTTCCGTGCCAGCCGCCATCGCCGCTGGGAGTGGCGATGACCGTTGGAGCGCCCGCATAGGTGATCGCGATTACGATGTGGTGGCCTCTCGCCACCATGCGCGGGAGGGTGATGAACAGCTTGCGGGACTGGCGGCTGTACCCGGCTGGAACGTGATCGACCGTGATTCCGCGAACCTGGAAGCCCACGAAATCCAGCGAGAGACGGCTGAGATCCTGGGTGGCGACCGCATCCATGGTCGCGACGCCAGCGAGTGTGTTACGCCGGACATCAATGCTCAGGTCGAGCGTATAGTGCCGGGCATCGTAGCCAGTGTTGCCCAAGGCAGGATAGTACGGATCACCGGCGCTGCTCGCGCCTGACAAGGGATGATTCCGCGCCGCAACGGCGCTGGCGACGGAATTGAGATTCACGGTGGGAAGCAGCAGGCCGGCCAAGAGGATAGCCGCGCCGCCGCGCGATCTTACCTGCATCAGGTGTGTCCTTTACCCTACTGGACGCCGCTCGTCATGTACCGGCTCATCGTCTGGGCCATCTCCCATGTTAGAGCGTAAACCTGTGCGCTTCCTGGGGCCAAACCTGCAAAATGAAAATTGTTCACCTCCCCTCCCCAAGCCCTACACTGCCCCTATGCCCGTTATCGCCACCGCCGGTCATATTGACCACGGCAAATCCGCCCTCGTGACCGCCCTGACCGGAACCGACCCCGATCGGCTTCCCGAGGAGAAGGCGCGGGGGATGACCATCGACCTCGGTTTTGCCTGGCTCGATCTCGGCGGTGGCCTGGTGGCCGGAGTGGTGGACGTGCCTGGGCATGAGCGGTTCATCCGCCACATGCTGGCCGGGGTGGGAGGCATCGATCTGGCTCTCCTGGTCGTGGCGGCCGATGAGGTGATCATGCCGCAGACGCGGGAGCACCTGGCGATCCTGGATTTGCTGGAGGTCCGCCAGGGAGTGGTGGCCCTAACCAAACGCGATCTGGTGGATGATGAGTGGCTGGATCTGGCTGTCGAGGAAACGCGCGCGACCCTGAATGGAACCGGTTTACGGGAGAGTCCGATCGTGCCATGCAGCAGTCGAACCGGCCAGGGGCTCCCCGAATTGCGCGCGGCCCTGGCAGCCGCCCTGTCTTCTCTCCCCACCCGCTCCGATCGCGGGCAGCCGCGGCTGCCAATCGATCGGGTCTTTACCCTTTCCGGACACGGGACCGTGGTCACCGGCACCCTCCTGGATGGCGGGTTTACGATCGGGCAGGAAGTCGAGGTGGCTCCCGGCGGGCGGCGCTACCGGATCCGGGCCCTCCAATCGCACCACCAGAAGCTGGAGCGGGCCGAACCAGGGAGCAGGGTCGCGATCAATCTCGCCGGAGCGGAGGTCGCGGATCTGGCGCGGGGGATGGTGGTTTGCCTGCCCGGCGCTCTGCCCGCCGTCCGCCATCTCGATCTCCGGCTCCGGGCGGTTGGTGACCCGGCGCGTCCCCTTGCGCGGGCAGCCCCCGTGCTCACGCATAACCAGCGCGTGACCGTCCATGTCGGCGCCGCCGAGGTCGCCGGCATTGTGCGCCTGCTCGATCGCGACGCCTTGAGGCCGGGCGAGCACGGGTGGGCGCAGGTGCGGCTCGCCTCTCCCATGGCGACGCTCCGCGGCGACCATTGCGTGCTCCGCGTCCCCTCGCCCGCCGCCACGGTCGCGGGCGGGATCGTCCTGGCGGTCAACCCACCCCGGCATGTCAGAATGCGGGAGGAGACGATTCGCCGTCTGGAGGCTCTGGCCACCGCGACCCCCGAGGAGCGGATCCTCGAGCTCCTGGCTACCGGCCCCCTTGACACTTCCGCCCTGATCGCCCGTACCCAAATACCGGCGGATCGCGCGGCGGAGGCCCTGACCAGCCTGGCGCGGGCGGGGCGGGTAGCGCGCCTGCCGGCCGGGAGCGGTGACCTACCGGCGACGCCGGAGGTTGATACCCGTGCCCTCTGGACCACCCCAGCCTGGCTGGACGAGGCGGCTCGCCGGGCCCTGAGCGCCCTTACGGACTATCATCGACGCTACCCCCTGCGCCGTGGGATGCAGGGCGAGGCCTTGCGGGCGGCCCTGGGGATGGAACGCAGGTACTGGGGGGAGCTCCTGGCGCGTTGGCGCGGAGAGCAGCGGATCAGCGGCGCCGGGGATCTGGCGTGGCTGCCTGGGTACCAGGTGGTCTTGAGCCACGCTCAGGAACGGACGGCGACCCAGCTGATCGCCAAACTGGCGGAGTCTCCCTATGCGCCCGGAGAGATAGGCGGCAGCGTTGACTCGGAGCTGCTGGCAGCGCTCATCGAGCGGGGAGATCTCGTCCGGCTCACGGATGGGGTGATATTTGGCCGCGAGGGATATGAAGCGATGCGGGACGCGGCCCTGGCCACCATTGATCGTGAGGGCCAGGTGACACTGGCCATGATCCGAGATAAGTTTGGCACCAGCCGCAAGTACGCGCAGGCCCTATTGGAGCACCTGGATAACTTGCACCTGACCCGGAGAGTCGGAGACGGTCGGGTTCGCGGGCCGGCCATGCACCGACCCTGACGCTCCCACCGAACGACGCACCGCCATGCGCGCGGAGAGCGATCGGGGAGCCACCGGCCGCGCCGGTCTCCGCAACACCACCGTCCGGCGCACCGGCACCGGGCGAAGCGCGGCGGGCGGAGAAACCGGGGCCGGGCGACTCGGGGCCGGGCGTAGGTTCGCTGGGCGAGAATCGGCGGCCACGGGGCGGGCAACGGGGGAACGCTCGGCGGTCAGATTCCGATGCGGGCCAAGCAACATCACTCCACCCACCGCGGCGCCAACCGCCAGGATCAGCATCAAATCGCCGGAGATCACCGCAAGCAAGAGAGCCAACAGCAGAAACGCCACGCTGCCGACCTTGAACCCTCTGCTTCCTAATCCTGGCGCACCCATCGAACTGTCCCCTTTTTGATTGAGTTCATGATCGCATACGCATCGACAATTCGCAAGTGCGCCATGGAGACCATTTTAGGCTATCCTCCCCGCCGAGGCTATAGCATTAGCCTGTGTAGTTGTATACTACACGATGGATCGCGCGCATGACCGTTCTCGCAACGGTACGCCGCGGCGGCCACTCCACTCAGCGTACGCCTCAGGGAGCTTCATGGCCCGGATCGGTATCAACGCGCAGCTACTCAGCTTCAGTCGTTCATACCGGAATGCCGGTAGCTCCGCCTACATCTACCAACTCCTGCAGCATTTACCATCTATCGCCAGTCCGCATCGGTATATTGTCTTCACCAATGCGGATCGGATCGGGTTGCGGGTCGGAAACGAACGGGGCTTCCATCTGGTGCGGAGCCGGTTCGATACCGAACGGCCCGCCCGCCGCGTGTTGTGGGAACAACTTGCCTTCCCGAGCTTGATCGCCCGTGAGCGGCTTGATCTGGTACACGGCACCCTCAATGTCCTCCCGTTAAGCCGGCGGACCGCCGGGGTGGTCACCATTCATGATGTGAGCTTTCTCCTGTTCCCCGAGCGCTTCCTCCCCGCCAAACGGCGCTATTTGAGCACCATGACCAGGCTCTCGGCGCGCGGGGCCCGCTTCGTGGCCGCCAGTTCCGAAAACACTCGGCGCGATGTGATCCAGCTCCTTGGGGTGCCGGAGGAGCGGGTGCGCGTGGTCAGCCTGGGGGTCGAGGACCGCCTGCGCGCGCCGGTCGCGCCGGAGACGATCGTCGCCTTCCGCGCCGCGCACGATTTGCCCGAGCACTTTTACCTTTACATTGGTTCCCTGGAGCCGCGGAAGAATCTGGTGCGCCTGGTGGAAGCCTATGGGTTGGCACGCCAGGCGGGGGTGGAGTGGCCGTTGGTTCTGGCCGGGGGGAAGGGCTGGATGTACGAGGAAATCTTCAGCCGCATCCAGGAACTGGGGCTGGAATCGCACATTCTCTTACCCGGTTACGTGCTTTACGACGATCTCCCCCTTTGGTACAATGCCGCGAGTGCTTTTGTCTATCCATCACTCTATGAGGGATTCGGTTTGCCGGTGGCGGAAGCAATGGCCTGCGGGTGTCCGGTGATCACGTCCACCGCCAGCAGCCTGCCTGAAGTGGCGGGCGACGCCGCCATCCTCGTCGACCCCGAGCAGGTGGAGGAGTTGCGGGATGCCCTGATCCGGCTGGCCGGCGATCCGCTGCTCCGGGCCGATCTGGGCCGCCGGGGCCGGGAGCGGGCCGCGCGGTTCGATTGGCGGGCGACCGCCGCCCAGATGGTGAGCCTCTATAGCGAAGCCCTGGAGAGCTAGAGTGCAGGACCGTACGCTAGTCGTCGCCGCGCCGCTGCCCGCCGCGCCACTCCCCGAAACGCAAGTCAGCGCCCCAGCCAAAACACCGGCCGCGACGCGCGCCTCGGCCAAGGCCCGCAGGCGGGCCGCCCTCGCGGTGGCCGGATGCGCCCTCTCGCTCGACGCGGCGATCATCTGGTTAGCCTTCTGCGCCGCCTATTACCTCCGTTATACCGTGCAATGGGTACCGGTTGAGCACGGGACGGTCTGGGTGCCCTTTAGCGACTGGATCCCTTTCGGTATTTCCTTCAGCCTGGTCGAGCTGGCTAGCTTGCTGATCGCGGGTTCATACCGTGAACGGTTGGGCCGGGATCTGCTCGACGAGGTGCTGGTCAGTTGCCGTACCAGCCTGGTCGGGATCGGCCTGGTGGTGATCGTCACCGCCTTTCTCCCGATCAAGCTGCCGTCCCGCCTGGTGATTCTCTATACGTGGCTCCTCCTCATTCCCCTCCTGGCGCTCGGCCGGGCTGTCCTGGCAGTCAGTCTCGGCCGCTTGTATGGGCGAGGCTGGAACACCCGCCGAGTGCTGGTGGCGGGCACCACGCCCATCGGCAAAATGGTGATGCAGAATCTGCTGGGGAAGCGGAAGCATGGCTACCAACTGGTAGGGTTTTTGCAAGAGTCACAGCCCCTCGCTAAAGGCGGCGGTCCCGGCCCGCTCTCCCGCACCGGCAATTTTGGCCGTTTCCAGTGCTTGGGGACGGTCGAGGATCTGGGAACGGTGATCGAGGAGTATCAAGTTGACGAGGTGATCGTCACCCTTGCCGCCGCGCTCCACCATGAGATCGGAGAGATCTGCGCCCACTGCGAGACCGCGCAGGTGGCCGTCAAGCTGGTGCCCGATCTTTTCGAGATGAGCCTGTCGCGCGTCCATATGGACCACCTGGCGGGGATTCCCCTGATCGACGTGCATAGTACGCACCCGGGACGGGCCGCCCGCGCGGTCAAACGGGGGATGGACATCGTGATCGCCGGCCTAGCCCTGCTCGTGACCTCACCGATCCTCATCCTGACCGCCCTGGCGATTAAGTGTGATTCCAGGGGGCCTATCCTCAACAAGCAACGGAGAGTGGGGAAGGGCGGGGTGGAGTTTACCTTTTACAAGTTCCGTTCCATGTACGTGGACGCGGATCACCGCCGCGAGGCGCTGCTCGCCGAGAAGGGGATCGTCGATCCGCGGATCTTCAAGGACCGGCACGATCCGCGGCGGACCCGGGTGGGCCGCTTCATCCGCCGATTGTCCATAGACGAACTGCCGCAACTCTTCAATGTGCTCAAGGGCGATATGAGTTTGGTCGGGCCGCGGCCGCCCCTCCCCCATGAAGTGGCTCAATACGAGCCGCATCACTTCAAGCGCTTGGAGGTGATCGGCGGGATCACCGGCAACTGGCAGGTCAACGGGCGGAGCAACATCGAGAGCTTCGAGGAAATTATCATGATGGACACCTATTACATCGATAATTGGTCGCTCGGGCTGGACTTGAAGATTCTCCTACGCACCGTGATGGCGGTGATTACCCGGAATGGGGCGTACTGAGGATCCCACGGATCGTCGCTATCTGCTAGGCTAATGAGCGTGGCGGGCCAAGCGGCCCAATCAGATCGAGGAGAGAAGAACCTTCCATGGAGTTACGCTGGTACTGGCGCGTCCTACGGCGGCAAGGCCGCTTGATCGGGATCACGTTCCTGGTGGTGGCCATCCTGTCGGCCCTCTACACCGCTTATGCCTATTACGGTTCGCAATACACCGCCGCCGAGACGATCGAGTTTAACCAGCAGCAGCCGGTCTATAAGACCCAGAACATTACGAACGATCCGCTCGGGGTCGCCGTGGGTAACTCCAGTGCCGCCAATAATGACGCCAAGAATTACTCCGAGGGCGATAGCTTTTTCAAGGCAATCTCCGCCTATTTACTGCGGGTGCATAATAAGCACCTGGACTATAAGAGCATTCCCCTGGGCGCCACCCAGACCAGTAACGTGCTGCTCAAGCTTGACTATAGTTCCAGCAATTCCACCCTGGCTACCTGGATTGTGCAGGGCGGCGTATACGTACTGCAAAATGACTTCCTCCCACTCTATGAGCGGAAGATTCGACCCACCACGCAGGCGGGCTTCCCCCAAACCGTCTACGAGCCGCCGATCACCATTGATCCAAATTTCGACGCGCTGAATGTGCGTACCACCTCCAAACTCAAAGCGATTGGGGGCTGGGCGATTAAGTGCCTGGTCGGCCTGGTGTTGGGGCTGGCCCTGGCCTTCCTGTGGGAATACCTCGACGAGTCGATTCACGACGAGCAAGACGTCAAGAACTGGATGCATACTCCCACCCTGGGCGTGATTCCCGGCGGTAAGCGCCGGATCGCCTAGGCGACTCCCAGCAAGCGATAGGATGATGTAATGGCGATTTCCGAACGCGCGGCCCGATCCGTCCTGGCTCCCGCCATGTCCAGGGGGACCGGTGATCTCGCTTCCGATCCTGAATGCCCGAAA
>DATBTL010000270.1:0-3856 GCA_036559345.1 Chloroflexota bacterium
AGGAAGGCGGGAATCCCGGTGAAACTTGAGTGGACACGCCAGGAGCGCGGCGCGGCGCCCGAGGCAACGTGGCTGCGTGCCCAGCACAATCTTAGCGTTCCCACCCTGATCGAACACGCGCTCGCGCAAGGAAATGCCCAACTGGCGACCAATGGGGCCCTGTGCTCCGATACCACCCCCCGCACCGGCCGCTCACCGAAGGATAAGTTCATCGTGCGGGATGACGAGACCGCCGGCCGCGTGGCCTGGGGTCCCGGAACCCAGTCCATCGATCCCGAGGTTGCCGCGCGGCTGGCCGAGCGGGTAACTGACTACCTCGACCAGCGTCACGCCTACGTGGTGGACGCCTGGGCAGGGGCCGACCCCGCCCATCGCCTGGGAGTGCGCGTGGTGGCGGAGTATGCCTGGCACGCCCTGTTCGCCCGCCAGTTGTTCATCCCGCTCGGCCCCGACGAGGGGGGAGCGGGCTTTGCTCCTGGTTTCACCGTCCTGGCGGCGCCGGACTTCCGCTGCGATCCAGCGCGCGACGGCACCCGCTCCGAGGTGGCGATCATCCTTGATTTTGGTAGGCGGCTAGTCACCATTGCCGGCACCCGCTACGCGGGCGAGATCAAGAAGAGCGTGTTCAGCTACCTCAACTACGTGCTCCCGGCCGAGGGTGTGTTCCCCATGCACTGCGGCGCCAACGTAGGGCACGAGGGTGATGTGGCCCTCTTCTTCGGTCTCTCCGGCACCGGAAAGACCACCCTGTCCGCCGACCCCGAGCGTTCGCTGATCGGTGACGACGAGCATGGCTGGGGTGATAGCGGGGTCTTCAATTTCGAGGGTGGCTGCTACGCCAAGTGCATCAATTTACACGCCGAGAGCGAGCCGCAAATCCATGCCGCGATCCGCTTCGGCGCCGTGCTTGAGAACGTGGTGCTCGACCCCGTGACCCGCGAGCCGGACTACGATGACGCGAGCCTGACCGAGAATACTCGCGCCGCCTACCCGGTGGACTTTATCCCCGGCGTGGTGCGCGAGGGCCGGGGGGGACACGCCAAAACCGTGCTGCTGCTCACCGCCGATGCCTTCGGTGTATTGCCGCCGTTGGCCCGCCTGACCAATGAGCAGGCCATGTATTATTTCCTCTCCGGTTATACCGCCAAGCTAGCCGGGACCGAGGCGGGGATGGGGGCCGAACCCGAGGCTACCTTTTCCACCTGCTTTGCCTCCCCGTTCCTGGCTCTCCCGCCCATGTTGTTCGCCGACATGCTTCGCGACCGCCTCACCCTCCACGGCGCCCGCTGCTACCTAATCAACACCGGCTGGAGCGGCGGCCCGTTTGGGGTGGGGAGCCGGATCTCGCTTCCTCACACGCGGGCCATCGTCCGCGCCGCGATCTCCGGGGTGCTGGATAACGCGCCCGCCTGGACCGACCCGGTCTTCGGACTCCAGGTGCCGGACGCGGTGCCCGGCGTCCCAGCCGGGGTACTCCGTCCCCGCGACACCTGGAGCGATCCAGCGGCGTATGACCGGGCGGCCAGATCCCTGGCCGAACGTTTCCGGGCCAACTTCGCCCTCTTCCCTCTCGCCCCGGCGAGCCTGGTCGCCGCCGGCCCTCGGGGTTAGGAGGGTGATGGAAGCGGTAGAATCGAGTATGGGCTCCGATCTCATTGGTGGAACCAGGTTGAATGAGGGTGGGCGGGACGTGGGCCTCCGACTGCGGTCGGATGGCAGGGACGGGACCGGCCGCGGCCGGGTGGGGCGTGACGGAGCCGGCACCCGACATCCGGCCGCAGCCGTCGTTCTCCTCCCATCCGACCGCAGTCGGAGGCTTCCACCCGCCAACCCTGCACACTCCCATGGCTCTCGGTCGGATGGCGGGGACGAGTCGGCTGAGGCTATTTCGGACGATGAGATCGCCGCCGCCCTCCTGGCGATTCATGCGCTGCGCCAGCGGCGGGCCGCGCCATCCGAAGCGGCTGGGTCTGCCTGGCGGCGCGCGGCCCGCGAGGAGGCGATGGACGGAGCGTCCGCGGGCTGGCGCGCGTCCGGGTGGGGCCGATGAGTTCCGAGATCATCTGGCCATTCCAGAAGGTGCTGGTCGCCAATCGGGGCGAGATCGCTCTGCGGGTCATCCAGGCGTGTCGAGAACTGGGGCTCGGCACGGTGGCCGTCTATTCGGAGGCGGATCGCGACTCCCTGCCGGTGGCGATGGCCGACGAGGCGTACGGGATCGGGCCTGCTCCGTCCAGCCAAAGCTATCTCAATTTCGAGCGCATTCTGGCGGTGGCCGCGGAATCGGGCGCCGGGGCCATCCATCCCGGCTACGGCTTCCTGGCCGAGAACGCCGCCTTCGCCCGCGCCTGCCGCGATGCGGGTATCGTCTTCGTCGGTCCCAGTCCCGAAAGCATGGAGGCGGTAGGGGGGAAGATCGCTGCCCGTGCTCTGGCCGAGAAGCTGGGAATCCCGGTGGTGCCCGGCCAAACGACGGCCCTCGAAAGCGTGGAAGCGGCGGCGGCGGTAGCCGAGCGGGTCGGCTACCCGGTGGCGATCAAGGCATCGGCCGGTGGCGGGGGGCGTGGGCTGAAGGTGGTACACAGTCCGGCGGATCTCCCGGCGGCGTTGGAGAGCGCCCAGCGCGAGGGCGCGGCTTACTTTGGCGATGCCACGGTGTTCATGGAGCGGTATCTGCGCGCTCCGCGCCACATCGAGGTGCAGCTTGCCGGCGATCTGCATGGCAATGTGTTGGCCGTGGGCACTCGCGATTGCTCGGTGCAGCGGAATCACCAGAAGCTGATCGAGGAGGCGCCCGCCCCGTTGGATCCGGCCCTGGCGGCCCGGGTCATGGAGGCCGCGCGCCACCTGGCCGCCGCCATCGACTACACCGGGGCGGGAACGGCGGAGTTCCTGGTCGAGGGCGATCAGTTCTTCTTCCTGGAGATGAACACGCGGATCCAGGTCGAACACACGGTCACCGAGGCGGTGACCGGGCTGGACCTGGTCAAGATGCAACTCTTGGTAGCCGCCGGGGCGCCGCTGCCCTTCGACGAGCGCGACTGCCAGCCGCGCGGCCACGCGATCGAGTGCCGGATCAACGCCGAGGATCCGGCGGCCCGTTTCCGTCCCGGTCCAGGGCTGATAACCCGCTATCGCCCGCCCACCGGCCCCGGCATCCGCGTGGACAGTGCCGCCTACCAAGGCTACACCATTCCCACCCACTACGACTCAATGATCGGCAAGCTGATTGCTTGGGGACGAGATCGCGAGGAAGCGCTTGTCCGGATGGACCGGGCGCTCGCCCAGTTCCAGATCGGCGGCGTCCCCTCCACGACTGCCTTTCATCGGCTGGCGCTCGCTCATCCGGACTTCGTGGCTGGAGGCGTCGGCACCAGCTTTGTCGGCGGGCTCGATCTGGCGGGGCTTCCACCGTATGTACCCGAGGCGTCCACCCCCTCGCCTGACGCGGAGGCGCCATCCGCCCTGGACGGCGGCGAGAACTATCTGGTGGAGGTGAATGGGAAGCAGTTCAGGGTCAAGGTGGCGGCGGAAGGAGTCCGCGCCCGTGGGAGCACGCGGAACACCCGCCGGCAACGGAGCGGCGAGGCCGATGGGGCGGTAGTCAGCCCCATGCACGGCGTGGTGTTGCGGGTAGCGGTCGAAGCGGGGCAGCGGGTCGAGAGCGGGGATCTCCTGCTCACCATCGAGGCGATGAAAATGGAGAACGAGGTTCTGGCCCCTCGGGCGGGTACCGTGCTCTCAATCGGCGCCGTGGTGGGAGCCACGATCGACGCGGGAACCTTGCTGGCGGTGGTCGAATGAGCGAACCGGCACCAAGCCCGTTGGACGATCTGCGCCGCCACGACCGCGAGGT
>DATBTL010000271.1:0-3139 GCA_036559345.1 Chloroflexota bacterium
AGGTGATCGGCACCTCGGCGATCTTGAGCCTGGCCCGCCCGGAATTGATCACCATCTCGGAGGCGAATTCCATCCCGGTGGTTTGCAAGCCCATCTTGCCGTAGGCCGCCTTGGTGAATGAGCGCATCCCGCAATGGGCGTCGCTGATGTTCACGCTGTAGAACGCCTTGAGGATGCCGGAGAGCACCGGATTCCCGATATAGCGGTGGGAAAAGGTCATGGCCCCTGGGAGAATCTTCCCCGCGAACCGCGATCCCATCACTAGATCGTAGCCTTCCCGCAATGGGGCCAGGAACGGCTCCAGGTCGGTGAAGTCGTAGGTATCGTCCGAGTCGCCCATGATGATGTACTCGGCCCGCGCCTCGGTGATCGCGCGCATGTAGGCGCTGCCATAGCCTTTCCGCCGTTCGTGCACCACGCGCGCTCCGAACTGGGTGGCGATCTCCACCGAGCGGTCGGTCGAGCCGTTGTCGCAGATGATGATCTCGCCGTGGAGGCCCAGCCGGCGCAGTCCCTCGGTGGCTTTCTCGATGCAGGCCCCGATCGTCTGCTCTTCGTTCAGGCATGGCATGACGATGGAAACATCCAGCAAGGCCGGCTCCGGCGGGGTGGACTCGATCATTTCCTCGTGCATCAGGACTGCGTTCACACGGGATCCCCTCCAGACACGCCGATTGCTTGGCCCCCTCATTGAAGCATGTCGGTATTCCAGTGTGCAATAGGATAGCTGGGTGTCCGCCCTTTGTACTCCCACGTAAGATGCGCCACTCCTCACCTCTCTGGCCCTTCCGCGGCCACCGTACATGGTGAGATCGCCAGCACATCCACCCCATTGGCGCTAAAGAGCACCCGTGGCGCCAGGCCCGGCGTCCCCGTCCAGCGATAGGCGTGGGGCGCGTAGAAGTAGGCATTCCGGTCGAAGATCGCGTAGCGGATGCTTGCCCGGCACCAGGTCGCCAGCTCCGCCCGCCGCGAGGCTGGGCCGCTCTCCAGGGCGCCATAGCGCGCGTCATACCAATCATCCAGATACTGGCGGTCCAGATGGTAACCGGCCACCAGATTCACCAGTATCACGGTCGCGTTCCCCGGCAGGTTGCGATTGGCCCACTGATAGGCCGGAAAATACCAGTTGTTCTGGGTCAGAAACGCCTGCCGTGAGAGGGCGCCATCGGCCACGGCGAGAAACAGGTGCTCGGAGGTCTCCCTTACGGTCACGAAGATCCCGATCAGGGTGCCCACGCAGAGGAGGGCCACGATCGGAAGCTCCAAAAGCTGGATGCGCCGCTGCCGCCACCTTAGGATCACCAGGATGATCATGATCGCTGCTTCCGCCGCTCCCATCGCGACCATACCGGGCAAGGAGACCTGACCCAGCGGGATGGCGGCCAGCCATACAGTGGTATCCAGGATCAGCACCACGCCAAACAGGGTCCGAATCGACCGGCCTTTCAGGAGGCGCGGCAGTTCGCCTATGACCGCCGCCAGGACGGCGTCACTAACGGCGATCGGTCCCAGCCAGTAGCGAGGCGGGAGAAAGAGGGGCACGAACAGGAGCGAGAACATGCCGCTTGCCAGCAACAACAGGATGGCGATGCCGCCCGATCGCCGCCGCAAGACGAAGGGCGCCAGGAGCAGGAGTGGCGATAATGGGCTGACATAGTGCCAATAGGTTTCGCCCAGGGTACTGATGATCCACCAGAGATGGGTGAGATGCGAGAGCGGGCCGGCCCCAGTGACCACCAACGCCGACGATGACGGGGTAGGCGCGCTATTCACCCCCACGGCGATTGGATAGAGCGGCGCCCCGAAGAACACGAGATTCTTGAGCAGCCAGGGGGCCAGGGGGATCAGCATGCAGGCGACCAGGAGGGCCGCTGACCGAGCGCCGCGGCCCAGGCGCTCGGGGAGAGCGTCGTGGTCCCCGAGGAGTGGGGCCAGGCCCGCGACCAGGACGGCAGCGGGCAGCGCGGGGAGATTGGTGAGCTTGAACGAGACGGCCAGTCCCAGGAATATGCCCGCGCGGATCAGCGTCAGATCCCGCCTGCGATCCGTCGACCAGCGCGCCGCCCGCGGGACGCCGGACGCGCTCAGGAGCGGATCCGGGGAGAAACGGCCCGGAAGGAGGCTGGCCCAGGACAGGAGATCGCTACACCCAATCACCAGGAGGAAGGCCGCCCCAAAGTCCGGCACGACGGTCGGTGCCAGGGGAGCCAGCCAGGTGGTGGCGGAGAACAACAGGGCGCCGAGCCAGGCTCCTGCCTGGCCGAAGTGGCGACGGCCCAGCGCGTAGGTGGCGACTCCCAGCAACAGGGTAAAGAGCAGGTCGAGGGTGCGGCCCACTGTATCCGTGCCGGCGTAGAGGCCAAGCACATTCAGCAGGTCGCCGCCCGAGGGTGCGTTGGCCAGCGGCAAATCGGGCCGCGGCACGATACCGTGCGCCTCTATATAGACTTTCACCGCCGCCAGATGATAGGAGACGGTGTCGAGATCGACGGCGCTGGCGTTGTAGCTGGGCGGCAAGGCGGCGCGAGGGCTGATCAGGATAAGCCCCAGGATCAGCAACAGGAGCACCAGGCGCTGGCCATGGGTGGGCGCGGTGGGCATCCCGCGCGCGCGCCATCCCGCGATTTCCCTGATTGCCTGTCGCGCCAGAGCTCCCGACTCGCGACGGAGCCAGAAGGCGAGGACCAGGGCGCCGCCCAGGATGATAGGACCATAGAACAGGTGCGCCAGTCCCAGACCCAGCAGGGCCAGTGACAGGATGCCCAGGCCGAGGCCCAGGGCCGCCAGATTCTCGGAGAGCGGTTCATCACTCAAGCCAAGCAGCGGCCGCCCCAGCGCGCGACCAAGGACCAGGCTATACCACAGGATGGCCAGGGCAAGCAGGAGATCGAACAGGTGGTCGCCAATTAAAAGTGGAGAGGTCCATTCCGGCCCTTGATGGATCGCCAATAGATGGAGGCTGATCAACAGCACGCACAGGAACAGACCAATGCCAACCGCCGCGGCCGATAAGCCGGACGCGTGGTTGGCCGATCGACTGATCCTTCTCATCCTCCGCGGCTCGCGGCGCAGGGAGAGACTTTGAGCACGTCCACTCCGTTGGCGGAATAGACGGCGTGGACCGCCAACCCGGCGG
>DATBTL010000272.1:0-2580 GCA_036559345.1 Chloroflexota bacterium
AACCAGGCTGAGCGCCTTCAGCAAACTGATATGCACTTCGTCCCCAACGATCACCGTGATTTCCGGCGCTCCGAAGAGGCCGCGCCCCTCCACGTCCCATCCCTCGCGAGCTAAAAGAGCGTGGCGGGCAGCCGCCAGGGCGGTGAAGTTGGCCATCGTGGCACCGGTGACGAAGGCCCCCGCGGCCTCGGCCGGGAGAGCCAGCATGTCCAGGAGCCAACGCAGGGCGGTTGCCTCTAGGCGGCTCGCGGTCGGTGACATGGTGGTGAAGGCGACGTTCTGATCCCAGGCGCCCGCCAGCCAGTTGGCGGCCAGGGCGGCGGGGAGCGAACCGCCGGTAACGAAACCAAAATAGCGCGGGCCGGCGGAGGCGACGGTGGCGGGCGACCCCAGGTCGTCCAGGAGCGCGAGCACCTCGGCGGGGTTCGTGGGCTGCTGGGGGAGTTCCTGCTCAAGCGCGGCCAGTCCCACCAGCGCGGCTGCTCGCGGGGCCACCGGTCGGTCGGGGAGACTGTTCAGATAGGCTGACGCGCGTTCAGCGGTTTCCTGCAACAGATCGTGCATTGGTTTTAATCCCTTTTCGTCATCCGAAGTGAAAGAACGACCACGGTCGTTCTTTCACTTCGGATGCCTACAGTATTTCTCCCCGCGCCATGGCGCGGGCGATCTGGTTGTGGTGGCCAATCAAGGCCGGCAAGTCAAGATCCAGTAACTGTCCATCGCGCACCCGTACTCTCCCATGGATAACGCTGAGGTCCACCGATGGCGGTTGGCAGAACACCAGCGCCGCTAATGGATCGTGGATCGCGCCTCCGGCCATCCCCAGGGTATCGGTTCGGAATCCAATGATGTCGGCCGCCATCCCTGGCGCCAGCATGCCAATGTCGTCTCGTCCTAAAACCTCGGCCCCGCCCCTGGTCGCCAGATAGAGCGCGTCGTGAGCGGTGAGCGCCGCTGGATCGCCCCCTACTCGCTGGAGCAGCAGGGCCTGCCGCGCCTCGGCCAGCAAGTGCGATCCGTCGTTGGAGGCCGAGCCATCCACCCCCAGTCCCACCCGCGCGCCCGCCGCCCGCATGGCCGCCAGCGGCATGATCCCGGAGCCCAGGCGCATGTTGGAGGTGGGACAATGCGCGATCCCGGTGCGCGTGTTTCCCAGGCGCGCGCACTCATCACGCGAGGCGTGGACCGCATGCGCGTGCCAGACGTCGCTGCCCATCCAACCCAGATCCTCCATCAGTTCGATCGGGCGCCGTCCGAACGTCTTTTGGGAAAAGCGCTCCTCCTCCAGGGTCTCGGCGGTATGGGTATGCGAGTGGACCCCGTAGGCGCGGGCCAGGGCGATGCTCTCTCGCATCAGGTCCAGCGAGACCGAGAAGGGGGAACACGGACCCAGCACGATCCGGGTCATCGCATAGGGCTGCGCGTCATGGTAGGTCTCGATCAAGCGCCGCGAATCCCGCAGGATCTCGTCTTCGTCCTCCACGACCTCATCGGGTGGGAGACCTTGCTTGGACTGGCCGACCGACATCGAGCCGCGGGTGGCATGGAAGCGGAAGCCCATCTCCTCCGCCACTTCGATCTGGTCGTCCAGGCGCGCGCCTCGTGGCCAGATGTAGGTGTGATCGCTGGCCGTGGTGCAGCCGGATAGCATCAATTCGGCGATCGCCACCGCCGTGCTAACCCGGATCGCCTCGGGGGTAAGGCAAGACCAGACGGGGTACAGCGCGGTAAGCCAGTGGAAGAGATCGGCGTCCTGGGCCTGGGGCATGGCGCGGGTAAGGGTTTGGTAGAAATGGTGGTGGGTGTTGACCAGACCGGGAAGAATGACCAGGCCGGTGGCATCGATCACCTGGTCGGCGGTATCGGGTAAGCTCTGGGTGGGCCCCACTTGCGTAATAGCATGGTCGGTGGCCAGGAGAGCGCCATCGGTCCAGCGCTGGTCCTGGTCGTCCATGGCGGCGAGAAGGGTGGCATGTTGAATCAGCAAGGTAGCCATGATGCGCTCCTCTCCAAGGGGATCACTCCGCGTGTTGTACCATGGTGGGCGAGGAAGCGCGGGGATGCGTCACGCGCGAGGGAATGAACCGTTCAAAGGCGAATCATTACCCAGGATTTCTCTAGAGGAGGAAATTAGGTAGGGGCACCGGGTACCCGGTGCCCCTACAACGACCGACCTGACGCAGCGTAGCGTATGATACGTGGATAAGAATGAGCACTCGATGGAGGCGATGGGCATGCCAAGCGTGACCCTATCCTGGTTGAACCAGGCTGCCCAGCCCGATTTCGTGGCGGCGATTGGCTTCGTGTTCGAGGGCTCCCCTCATTTCGCCGCCCGTGCCTGGGAATCGCGCCCTTTCGCGTCTGTCGAGCAACTCTCCGCGGCGCTGAATGAGGCAGTGGATCAGGCATCGGAAGCCGAGCAAATGGCGCTCATTCGCGCTCACCCCGACCTGGCTGGGAAAGCGGCGATGGGCGGCGACCTGACCGCGGACTCGCGGCGCGAGCAATCGTCCGCCGGCCTGGACCGGCTTACCCCGGAGCAGTTCGCGGCCTTCACCCGCCTCAACGCTGCCTACCGCG
>DATBTL010000273.1:0-3024 GCA_036559345.1 Chloroflexota bacterium
GCTCCAGACCAAGGCTCATATTCTGCTGCTCTATGACCTCACGCGAGGAGTAGATGTCGGCACGAAGGCCGATATCTTCCAACTGATGCGCGATCTGGCAGCCCGCGGCTACGCGATCCTGTTCTACTCCACCGATATGCAGGAGCTGATCCACGTGGCCGACCGGATCATTGTCTTGAGTGACGGCATGGTCACGGCTACCCTGGAGGGTGAGGCGATGACCGAGGAGCGGATCTTGCGTGCCTCTTTTGTCCCCACCACCGGAACCACGGTCGCCGTATGAGCGGGGACGAACCAGCGATCGAGGAAGCGGCACGGCGGGCGCCCGGGGAGCACCCATCCTCGATGGGCGCGGACGCCTCCCGAAGGGCCGGTCTTTCCAGGGCCGTGCTGGAGTGGTTGCGGAGTGGGTCCGTGCTGGTCCTGACCCCGTGGATCATACTCGCGATCCTCGTAGTGCTCTACGGGTCAAGACAAGCAGGCGTCTACACGCTCAATGAGCTGAATATCTTTACCGGTGAAACCCTTACCCTGATCTTGATCTCCTTCGGCCAGACCCTGGTCATTGTCTCTGGTGGGATCGACCTTTCCAGCGGCGGCTTGCTGAGCTTGGTCACTTCGATAGCGGCGCTTCATTTTGGCGATGGGGGCGCCCAGATGTGGTGGGTCATGGCGGCGTTGATTGTCGGGTCAACCGCCGCCGGCGCGGTCAATGGCTTCTTGATCGGCGTCACTGGTATGCAACCGTTTATCGTCACCCTCGCCACTTCGTCGGTGTTCGGCGGCGCGGCCCTGTGGGTCCTGCCGACGAACGGTGGCACGGTGCCCGCCAACTGGTCAAGCTTCGGCAACGGCGTGTGGTTGGGGGTAGGAACGCCGGTCTGGCTTCTTGTGCTGTTGGCCCTCTTCTGGCTGATCTTCAAGCGGACCCGCTTGTGGTTCGAAATCAGATCGGTGGGATCCAGCCAGGAGGCGGCATTTCTCTCGGGCGTGCCTGTCGTGCGTACTATCGTGCTTACCTACGCGCTGGCCGGACTCTTCGCTTCCCTGGCGGCACTCTATTACATCACCCAATCCGAATCCGGCAACCCAACGGTCGGGCCGGAATACATTCTGACCTCGGTGATCGCCGTCGTACTGGGCGGCACCGCGCTGGTCGGTGGACGGGGTGGATTCGGGGGCACCATCGCCGGAGCGTATATTCCCACCCTGATTGGCAGCGTCATCTTTATCTATGGGATAGACAGCAACTGGCAGTCACTGTTCGAGGGCGTACTCCTGATCTTCGCGGTCCTGCTCAACGTGCTGGCTGCCTTTCTGGTGCGTAGGCAGAGCGTGATATGAATACGATACCAGGCTCGCCGATTGGGCCACGTGCCTCGGCATCCTCAAACCTTCGCCAGAGTGTCTGGGCCACCGCCAATGGGCGCCACCGGTCGATCGTGCTCGCCTACTTTATCGCCATCGCGATGTTCCTGATCACGAGCGCCTTTACGCCGGGATTCGCCTCGCCGACCCATATCAAGGAGTTGCTGATCGAGTCCTCCTTCATCGGCATCGTGGGCCTGGGACAGACCTTCGTAATCATTGGGGGCGGGGTGGATCTGTCGATCCCCTATGTGCTCTGCGCCTCGGGCATTGTCCTGACCATCCTCACCAGTGGACAGAATGGCCCCCTGATCTGGGTCATTCCGGTGCTTATTCTGCTTGGCGCGCTGGTAGGCTTGCTCAACGGGATCGGAATCGCGGTTCTGGGCATCTCGCCAATCATCATGACGCTCGGGATGAACGTCGTGGTCCAGGGGGCGCTGCTCGTGTATCTGGGGAGCAGACAGGCATCCAGGGCGCCGCCGTTGGTGGTGGACTGGACGTTCAGTTCGGTTGGACCACTGCCGATTAATACCCTGATCTGGCTGGGATTGGCGGTTCTGGCGACGGTTGCCTTGAGTTGGACCACCTTTGGCCGGCGGCTGTACGCGGTGGGTACGAGCCGGATCGTGGCTCAGTTCTCCGGCGTCAACGTGGTGCCGATCATGGTCGCTACCTACGTAATCTGTGCCGTCGCGGCGACCATCGCGGGCATCCTGTATACCGGCTTCGTCGGACAGCCCTATCTTGGCATGGGCGACCCGTACCTCTTCGCGTCCGTCGCGGCGGTCGCGGTAGGTGGAGCGCCCCTGATCGGGGGGAGCGGCCACTATATCGGCACCATTGCCGGCGCGCTCGTGCTCACCGTGCTGGCCGACCTACTGCCGATCCTGAATCTTGATCCCGGCGCCCTGCAGATTGTCTACGGTCTCACGATCCTAGTCACCGTGGCGGCGGCGACGGTGCGGATCCGGGGCGGGCGGCAATAGCGGGAACCAGAGGGGTGATAGGTGCCCGCCGGCCGGTGCCGATTTCCTGGCGTAGGGGCACCCCTTGTACGCGTGATGCATATTAACTGGGAGCTATGGCATGGGCGATTCCTCTGGTGGAACGTCGTGCCGAGACGCAGGGAACGGCCAAACTGGCCCGCTGACGGCCTGGCACGGGCGGATCGAGGGCGGCAATCGGGCGGCTGTGCGCTCGATCAGGCACGACTTCCTCTGGAGCAACCCCATTTCCTTCCCAAAATTAATATGCATCAAGCGTCTTGTGGGTGCCCGCGGTGCCACCCGCCGCGGGCACCCACAAGGGGTGCCCCTACTATCAAACAAGATCCGGTGCGGCGTCAGGGTGCGATTCGTAGGTAATGATTAGTTGATCCTACATGTTGCCCGTGTTCGCCTCTTGAGGCGTCACCTTGGCCCAGGGAGGCGAAACAGGGAGAGTCAAGGTGCCGGCCATGGTGGGATAGACGTTGACCCCGGCCTTGATCTGGATAGGTTTGACTTTGGTACCGGGGATCACGCACTGGATGTTACAGTACGGCGCGACCGCCCAATGGACAAACGTCGCGGTCTTGCTGATTTTGCCGTCCAGCGCGTCCACGGCGTATTTCATCGCCAGGCCGCTCAACCAGGTTGGATTGACCCCGATCAA
>DATBTL010000274.1:0-6415 GCA_036559345.1 Chloroflexota bacterium
AGGTTACGGAAGTCCACGCTGGGGTTCATCTCGACCAGATCCATCATCCCGACCATCGGGTGCTGGCCGAGCGTGAACATGGATTCCAGCAGGTCAATGGCGTTGAGGCCATCGGGCGTGATGCTGCCGCTCGCCGCCAAACAGTAGATCTGGGATAGCGAATCCAGATCCACGCTGACATAGATCTCCTGGGTGCCGCGTGAGGCGATCTCGATTGCCTCAGCCAGAACCTCCTCCATCCCCCGCTTGCGGATCGTCCGGGCGGAGTAGATGGTGATCCCCTGCTCTTCCGCCCAGCGCTTATACTGGCTCGAATTCATGAAGCCATGGATCCCCAACTGCACGATGTTGGTAGCCTTCAAGTTGGGGCAGGTCTGGATAATGCCGCGAATGGGGGTTCCGTTCAGCGGTCCACCTTCCTCAAAGGCGCGCACGTCATTGTGCGCGTCAAAATGGATCATGCCGACCTGCCGATCCATGCGCGTTCGACTGAAGGCGCGAACCAGGGGCGCGGAGACGGAGTGGTCGCCACCAATCGCCAGAGGTACGCATTGCTGCTGCTCGGTCAGAACGTCGATTAACGCCTCCTCGATGTGGGCAAGGCTTTGCCAGACATCGGTAGAGGTCATCTGAATATCACCGAGATCACGGACCACCAGATCCTGAATATCCACGTCATAGTCAGGACTATAGGTCGTGTTCTCGATGAAGCTGTTCCGGATGGCGTTGGCCGCTTCCCAACTCGCGGTTGGCCGGGCCGTCCCACTGCTGAAGGGGGCGGAAATCAGGCCGGCATCGAGGCGCGTTTGCCCGTCCCAGGGCGCCATCCAATTGGAGACGCGATGGTCGTGCGTGTCCTCCCAGGGGGTATAGTGCCGCAGGGTCTGGGGAACCAAATGGCGAATCAAGCCAGCCTCCCTCCCGTTTCAAGTCTGCCATAACCAGGGCCCGGTATTGGCCGCGCCCATGGCAGGCATTGCCATGCTGGATATACTACTCTTCGCCCGTGCCATGCCCGGTACCAGACGTCCATCACGCGGCGGGAGCACGCCGCCGCCTGCCGATACCTGGTGGAGTGCGTCCCGGCGCGCCCGCGGCGGTCCCGGCCATGCTCGGTGTACCCGCCGCGGGCGCCAGAAGCGTCAAGAGCCAACGGTGAAGGCGACGCTATCGACCACGATGCCATTCACGATCAGATCCATATGGTAGGTGCCGTTCTTGAACGTCGTGCCGCTAAAGTAGCTGAGCTGCTCACCCTTGACATAGGGGAATGCATGTTTGCTCCCGGTCGCGGATGCGGCGCCGGCCTGATCATCTATCACGACCTGGAACGTGCTCTTGGCGGCCATATCCTGGTAGGCAATATAGTAGCCAATGGTGGTTGTGCCCCTGGGGAAGGCGCGTGAGGGCGCCGGCGCCGGCGTGTGGGCTGTCCAGGCCTTATACGCGGCCAGGCTGATGGGATAGAACGTGTTGACCCGCTGACCGATCGCGCCCCCGGTGCTGATCGGCGTCGTGCTCACCGCGGCGGTGCCCACCGAAAAGGTGGTGCTGGCGGCCACGACGCCGTTCAGCAGCAGATCCATGCGGTAGGAACCGTTGTCGTATGGTTTGCCGCCACCGAAGTAGTTGGCTACCTCACCGGAGGAATAGACGGCTTTATGGTTGTTCCCCGTGAGATACGGCGCGCCGGTCTGGTCATAGATCACGACCTGATAGATCGTGGCGTGGGCAACCACCCCGTGATAGTGGAAATAGTAGCCGACATCGGTTGTACCCTTGGGGAAGACGCGGGTGACCGCGGGCGCGGGCGCCTTTGTCTTGGGAGCCCAGACCGTATAGGCAGCCTTGGTAATGGGATAGAAGGCGCTGACGCGCATCGCGGATGCCGGCGATTGCTGGAGGGGTCGAGCAGTCGCCATGGAGCCGCCGATCACCAGTGAGGTGAGCGCGAGGATGATGCCGAGCATTGGGCGTAGCAACCGCATGGCCGGATCCCTTTCTTCAAGAGTACGTAGCGTAAAACGTATGATCTGGCCGCACGCCACCCTGCGTGCTCTGCCGACCTGTCCCCTACTCTACACGAGAGCCGAGCGAATTACCCCCAAATACTCCCAATTTCCCTCCCAAAATCGATCACCTCCTTGGAGTTGATTAGGATTTATACATCGGATAGAAGTCGAAGGTGTTGCCGTATACCGGGTTGCTGTAAAAGCCATGGAGACTCGCGCGATAGACCTGCTGGTAGGAGGTGTCCGAGATGAAGGTCGCGGCCGGATCGGTAATGGCAAGCGTGGTCTGGATCTGATTGAACAGCGCCTGCTGCGCGGCGGCATTGGTTGTGACCGCCGCTTTGGCCAGCAGCCCGTCTACTTGCTTGTTCGAGTAGAGACCCATGTTGACCGCGCCGCCGAGGTTGCCCTTGGTGTGATAGAGCGGCGTGATCGCGTCGATCGGATCACTGTAGTCCGGGAACCAGTTGGTGGCCCACAGGTTCGGGCGCTGGGTAGCCGGCTCGTTGCCGCCCTCGGCGTTGTTGATGGTAGTGCTGTCCTTGCCGACGATCTGGACCGTGATCCCGATCTGCCCAAGCTGCCCCTGGGTAATCAGGGCGATCTGTTTCGCCAGTTGGTCAGTCGAGATGTACCACAGGGTAACAGTGGTTCCGGGCTTTATCCCCGCCTGGGCGAAAAGCTGCTTTGCCTTGGCCAGGTCGGTGTGATACATGGGCAGGCCGTTGTCGTGCCCGTAAATCGTATGGGCGATCGGGCCCTGCGCCTGCACCGCGAAGCCCTTGAGGAATTGTTTGTTCATGGCATCGTAATCAAACGCATAGGCGAGAGCCTGACGGGCGAGCGGGCTGGCAAGCGGCCCGGACACCGTGGGAATCAGCAGTTCTTGCAGGACGCCGGGCGAAAGATCGACCTTGAGCGCGGGATTCTTTTGCAGGGCGATCAGGTTCTGGGGTGAGAAGAAGAGGGTCAAATCGACATCACCCTTCTCGATCAGTTCGCGCCGCGTCTGCTCCTCCGGGACATAGTTCATGACGATGCGGTCGAGATGCTTGCCGCTCCACCCGCCCCAATACTGGGGGAACTTGACCAGGGTGACGCTGCTATTGGTGACCGCGTTCTGGATCATGTATGGGCCGCTGCCGGCATCATGGGTGACGAGCCATGCCTGGCCTGAATCGTTCTTGACCGTATGGGCCTTGATTGCCGCTGGGCTTACGACCCAGTTGGCCCACTGTGAGCTCATGGCGGCCAGGAGCCTGGGCGCCGCCTCGGTCAGATCGAACTCGATCTTATAGGGCCCAAGAACTTTGATGCTCTTCTGGTTCATGAACTGGCCCAGGATAAACGCGGGCCCTTGATTGAGGGTTAGCAGCCGATCGATGCTGAATTGGACGGCGGCCGCGTTGACCGGCGTGCCATCGTGAAACTTCACGCCCTGGCGGAGATTGAAGGTCCAGACCGTTTTGGCGGCGTTGGTCGTCCAACTGGTCGCCAGGTCGCCCTGGTACACGGACGTGCTGGATCCCTTCAGCCGCGCCAGGGAGTCATAGCAGTTACGGAAGATTACCGGCCCAACCTGGCCGTATTGCGTGCCGGGATCGTAGTTGGGATCCCATTCATAATTGGCCACGTAGAGCGTGTGCGAATCGGTTGCCGCGTGCGTTACCACCGACCGAGGACCGGGCGCGAATGAGGCGAGGAGCACGGCGGAGAGCGCGAGTGAGGTGGGGATGCGTCTTCTTATTGCCATCAGCTACGTTCCTTCCCGTGGATGAATGATCACTAGAAGCGTGACGCGGAATCCAGGCAGCCTCGGTGGTCGGACTTGAACCTGATCCACGGAGGGGCTGGACCCGGCGCGAACACCGGCCGGCTCCCCGCCTCCGCCAAGTCCTTAGCGCGCATGGCGGGATCCTTGTCCTTCGCCCAATGCGTCGCCCAGCAAATTGAAACCCAGAACCGCCAGCACGATGGCAAGCCCAGGGAAAAAGCCAACCCACCAGTCGCTCCGGAGGTAGGGTTGCGCGTCATTGATCATCAGCCCCCAATCTGGTTCAGGTTGCTGCACGCCAAGGCCGATAAAGCTCAAGCTTGAGGCGGCAAGCAAGGCATACCCCAGATCGAGGCTGATCTGGACCAGCAGCGGACCGGTGGTATTGGGCAGGAGGTGTCGCCAGAGGATACGGAAGGGCGGCACGCCCGAGGCTTTCGCCGCCTCGATGTACTCTCGCTCGCGCAGGGCCAGAACCTGCCCGCGGATCAATCTCGCATACCAGGGCCACCACAGCACGGTGAGGGCGAGCATGGTGTGCGACAAGCTCGGTCCGAGAATCGCCGCGATAGCAATCGCCAGAACAAGCACCGGGAAGGCCAGGAAGATGTCGGTGACCCGCATCAACAGCTCATCGATCCACCCGCCGGCATAGCCCGAGATCAAGCCAATCAGGGTGCCGACCGAGGCGCCGATCCCCACCACCACCAGGATGACCTCCATCGCCGTACTAGACCCGGCAAGCACCCGGCTGAAGACATCGCGCCCGACCTCGTCGGTGCCGAAGAAGTGCTGGAGCGAAGGGGCGCTAAAGGACGATCCGTAGTCCGGCAAGGTAGGGGAGTACGGCGCCACGGCGCGCCCGATCAGGGCCTCGACCAGCACGCCGAGCACCAACAAGGCGCCCAGAATATTGATCGGATTGGCCCACAGCGGCGCAAGCATCCGGAGGCGACGCGAGCGCGCGGGGATGAGTGCGTCGCCATCCAAGGAACCCACCTGCCCGTCCCCGTGCTGAACGATCATCCAGCCCCTTCCTCTCTCATCAATGGTTCGATTGGGCTTACCGGTAGCGAATGCGTGGATCGGCGATCAGATAGCTCACATCCACCACCAGATTGATCAACACGTACAGGGCAGCGATTACGGTGGTGACGCCGAGTACGGGCGCGTAGTCGGCGGCGACCACTGACTGGACCAGATAGAGGCCGATTCCAGGCCAGGCAAAGACGGTCTCGACCAGGATAGTGCTGCCGAGCAGGGCGCCGAATTGCAGGCCGATCGTGGTGAGGGTCGAGAGCACCGCGTTGCGCAGGGCGTGGCGCCAGATCACCGCTCGTTGGCGCAGTCCTTTCGCGCGGGCGGTCCGGATATAATCCTGGGAGAGCACGTCCCCCAGGCTGCTCCGCATCATGCGCGTGATCGAGGCAAGGACGCTAAAGCCCAGGACCACGGCGGGCAGCAGCAGATGCCAGGCGGCATTCACGAAGAGGTCCACGTTCCCGGCCAGGAGACTATCCACCAGATAGAAGCCGGTTACGCTCGGGGGCGGGTTCACCCCCATGTCCAACCGTCCAGTCGAGGGCAGCCAGCCCAAACGGTCGTAGAATATAAATTGGGCAACCAATCCCAGAAGGAAGACGGGCACGGCAAGGCCGGATACCGCGACCAGGCGCGCGGCGGCGTCGATCGGGCCGTTCCGGTACACGGCCGCGAGGACACCCAGCGCGATGCCGCCAACGACAGCAAAAAGCATGGCGGCAATCACCAGTTCGAGGGTAGCGGGAAGATATTGACCGAGGTCGGCGCTTACGGCGTGCTGGGAATGGATTGAGATGCCAAAGTCACCGTGGAGCGCTTCCTTGAGGTAGTAGAAATACTGCACCGGCAACGGCTGATCGAGGCCAAAACGATGCCGAAAGACGAGGATTTGCGCCGGGGTCGCGTGTGGGCCAGCCAACAGTTGTGCCGGGTCGGTGCCCGTGCCATGAAGCAGCACGAAGGTAAGCGCCGTCACCGCGACGATAACCGCCAACAAGAAAGCGATGCGACGCAGAATGAGCGGCAGCACGGCCACATCCTTTCAGCGGGCGACGAACTGGACCCTACGTCGCCTCGTTAGCTTCCAGTCCGGGGGGAAGACGGCCCGAAGTAACTGTTTCGCGCAATCTTGCCATCCTCCTCTCTACGACTCTCGATGAAGAATCGGAAGCGGTCGGCCCGGTGAAATATCTCGACATACTCGACCGCGCGATCGTGCTGGTCATAGGTCACGCTCTCGACCCGAATCAAGGAAATGCCAAGACCGATCGCCAGAAGCGAGCTTGTCTCGTGGGTCGCGGGACACACCTCGAAGTAGCTCTCGGCGCGCCGCATGACGCAATCGTACACTTCCTCGAGCAGATGATAGAGGGAGCGATCGGTAAGGATCCGCGATTCCAGGTCCGGGAATCGCGCGGCGGGCAACCATGAGCGCAGCAAGGCCGCCGGCTCCCGATCGAGAGAGCAGCGGCGCTGGAGAAAGACCACCGGCTCACTTTCGGCGATCCCGAGCGTATCAGCGATGTTCTTGGGCGCGCGGAGTAACTCCAGGCGGAGCACCTCCACGGCGACCGCGAGGTTCGTCTCG
>DATBTL010000275.1:0-10834 GCA_036559345.1 Chloroflexota bacterium
CTCCGGCCTGGACCGGAAAGTCACGGAGCGGTTGGATCCGCTCCCTCAAGGGCCTGGTTTGCTGCGTTCTACCCTGACGAACGGCAAGGTCCGGCCAGTCACCGACCTCGGGGCGCACCCAGACGCCGCCGGCCTGCCGCCGGGGCATCCCCCCATGCGCGGGTTCCTGGCGGCGCCGGTGATCACGGGCGGCCGTATCGTGGGCAACCTCTCTCTGGAGGACCGGGTTGACGGTCTCTCGTTTAGCGAGGAAGACGAACGCCTACTGACCCAACTCGCCGGTCACGTTGCCGCCATCGTCCATCAGGCGCGCCTGGCCGAGGAGGTGCGCATCCTGGCCGCCACCGCCGAGCGCGAGCGCCTGCGTACCACTTTACGCGACAATGTGATCCAGCGCGTCTTCGCCATTCGCCTGGAACTTGAAGGGGCCGAGGAGGAACTGCCCGCGAGTGCGACGGCCGCAAGCGCGGGGATTGAGCACGCCATCGACCAGCTAGGTCTGGTGATGGAGGAGATCCGGCTCGCTATCGTCGGTCAGGGCGGGGCGCCGGCGAATGGGGTCGATGGCGCGGAAGATTCTGGAGGAAGCGCATGGCAACGATCAGGGTAATGCTGGTGGATGACCACGAGATAGTGCGCCAGGGCCTGCGGGCGCTCCTGGAGCGGCGGGAACACGTGCAAGTGGTGGCCGAGGCGGGCACGGTGGCCGAGGCGGTGGAAGCTGGTATTCGGGTGCGACCAGACGTGATCGTGATGGATGTACGGCTGCCTGACGGAACGGGTATCGAGGCGTGTCGCGACATTCGGGCCGAGTGCCCGGAGACGCGGGTGCTGATGCTGACCAGCTATGCCGACGACGACGCGGTCTACGCGGCGATCGTCGCCGGAGCCGATGGCTACCTGCTCAAACAGACGCGGGGCCGCGAGGTGGTGAGCGCCATCGAGGCGGTCGCCCGCGGCGAGTCACTCCTCGACCCGGCGGTCACCGCTACCGTGCTCGCCCGGATGCGGGACATGGCGGCCGGCAAGCATCATGATAAGTTGGCCGACTTGTCCGAGCAGGAACGGCATATCCTGGGGCTGATCGCCGAAGGCAAAACGAACCGCGAAATCGCCGGCATTGTCTACCTCTCGGAGAAGACGGTCAAGAACTACGTGAGCACCATCCTGAGCAAGCTAGGCATGGAGCGGCGAGCCCAGGCGGCGGCTTTCCTGGCCGATCAGCGGGCTCGCGGCCATGAGTGACAGCACGCGCGATGGTCCTGCCGTCAAGTGACCCTTGGCTCCTCCTGGCAGGGCCGTTCGGCCCTGGAGATCAGGTGGGATATGCCCTATGGTGATAAGAGAAGGTGATTATCGCCAGAGCCGTTAACGAGGAGGCGCAAGGTGCAAACCGCGACACGCACACCGATCCGGACGAACAGCCAGAAGACGACATCCTGGGCAACGGCGCTTGCTCGGCGCCTTCGCGGAGCCGGCGCCGAGCAGTCCCCATCCCTCGACCCTTTGCCGATCATGATGGAGGGGCTCTGGTCACTGTTCGATGTCGCTCGGACCGAAGCCAACGCGGCGTTGGCGCAGGCAGGCGCGCGGGAGCGGATTGGCCTGGAGTCCGCTCCCAACGAGCGGCACTACGTGCTCAGCGAGCCGGGGGGCGCCCAGCGTACGCTCTCCGTTTCCCTGACCCTGGCGATGATAGACCAGCAGCCCTGTGGTTGGGCCTCGATCCGTAACAGTACGGGCCGCGCGGAAATTCACTTGGTTCCGCGGATGGAACGAGGGAACGTGGCCTGGCAGGTGGCGGCGCCTCGCACGAAGCTCACCGCCGCCGTGGTACAGGATTTGTTCCTGAGCGTGTTCGCCGACGATCCCGCCGCTACCCTCCGGCTCTCCCCTCTGGGAGGGGCGGACCTCTTCCAGAATCCCTGGAACTGAGGGCGTCACCGTGGCGAGCGCCCCATGCGGCCAGGGTTCCAACTTCCCCACCCGCGGGCCAAAAAGTAGGCGGCCACGAGGAGCACGGTCAGGATACCGTCCGCGATGGCCGTGCTCTTGGCGTTGGCCGCATGGTTCCCGATGAGCACTGCTTCCGCTATGGTGAGCGCCGCCTTGTTGACGATGACAAGCTCCCATAAGCCCGGATAGCGGCGAGGCCAAACCGCCAGCAATCCGAACACTCCGGTGAACATGGCGAACCCAAGCAGGCGCCATAGCTCGACCTGTTGGGTCGCGGGACCGGCGGCCGCCACGTCACCGATCGAGCTGGCACACGCATAGAGCGCGCCGAGCGCGCAGGCGATCAGAAGGACGGTCGCGCCACGGTCACGAATGGTGCGAGGGGCGCCGGCCAGGGCGCGGGGCAGTATCAAGCTGTTCATGGTTCTCACTTCCTCTCTTCCGAAGCATGCGCCGGTTTGGTGAGAAGACGATGAGAACCGGTCCGCGTCAGCCCGACGCGGCCGGCGCGCTGTGTTGCCCACCGGATCCCGCACGCCGCCCCGGTGGCTCGGATCATCTTTTTGGATAGGCTTCCGTACGGAAATGCGGCCTGCGCCGCTGGCGAGCGCACTTGCGCGGAGGAGACGCCAACGGTCACGCCGTAGATTCGTCAGATCGGACTGATCGATCCGATCAGTCCGATGCAACGATCGCGGCGGGCGGCAGATCTCGTCCCTAATTTCGGGGTACCGCTTGATTAGGGCGAACTTCTCGTCGGGCAGCTTCCCCGATCTTGCCGACATCATGCGCGGGAAGCCCGGCGGCAGTGATCAGGGCCAGCGCGTGTGACCTTACCTGCGTGACGGCAAAGCGCCGTTAGCCGGCGTGGACGATCTGCCCCGCCGCGATTGGCTCGCCTACCACTTCGTCCGGAGTGAACCGCGACGCGGCCCGTTCGGTCTCCGGGGTCTCGCCCAGGCTCACCGGTCCATGCAAGAGCAGCACCGGCATCTCGGCGCGCTTGAGCACCTCATGTGCCACGCTGCCGTGCAGCAAGCGATCCAGACCATGGCGGGCATGAGTGGCCAGTACGATCAAGTCGGCCCGGCTGGCCCGCGCCGCCTCCAGGATAGCCGTGGCGGGATCGTCGAGCGCCACCAGCGGCTTCCAGTTCCAGCCCGGCAGTTGCGCGGTCCCTACGGCGCGGAGATACTCGTCGGCTTCCTGCTGATGCTGCTCCGTCTCCTCCTGCGCCTGCCGGTAGATGGTGACCGCCTCGTTGCCCGCGAGATCCATGGGCAGCGGCCAGATTGGCTCGCGCGTCACCACCCGCAGCAGCAGCAACTCACCGTCCTGGCCCAGCCGATGGGCCGCGAGGAAGCGCAATGACGTCTCGGCGAATGGCGTGCCGTCCAGCGCGATCAGGATTCGTTCATAGGAGGTCACCTCAGGCGGGTTCGCCCGATCGGCGCCATGGGTGAGCACGAGAGGGGTGGTTGATTCGCGCACCACCGCTTCCGCCACCGAGCCGAGCAAGGCATGGCGCAGGCCGGTATGGCCATGAGTGGCCAGGCTGATCAACCCGACCTGCTCCGCCTCCGCCGTGAATACGATCGCCGACACCGGATTCCCCGGCATGACCTGGACCCGCACGGTGAAGCCCTGCCTCTCCAGTGACTGGCGTGTTCGCTGGAGGTACCGCCGCGTCCTCCGCAAGGCGGCGCGGTCCTTCTCCCGTTCGTCCGAGGCGGAGAGCACGGAAAAGGGGGTCGCGGTCATGAGCAGCAGGGTAGCTCCCGTTTCCCTGGCCAATCCGCGGGCGGTATGCAAGCCTTCCTCCGCCAACCGCGATCCATCGAGTGGGATCAGAATCGTGTCGATCATGGTGCTTCTCCTTGCTGCATAGTCTGGCAGACCTCATACTCCCACCGTACACCCGACCCCAGAATCGGGATAAGGGCCGAACGACTGTCGTGCGGAGGGCCGAACGGCCCTACCGCGTGGCGGAGACCGTTTGGCGCCCGCCATCCATCCGAGCCCGATCCGTCAAGTGGGTTTGAGTCCTTCCTTCAGGGGCGAGTGCTTCCTGCTCGTGCCGGTACCGCAACAAGGCGCCGACCCCGCCCAGGTGATGAAACCGTGCATGATCCCGCACCACCTCCATGTCCGCGTCCGTGGTGGTCGCCAACCGAACCAGGTCGCCGCGCGTCTCCTCGTCAATCGGCGCCTCGGACGCCAGGAGCAGCACATCCGCTTGCCCATGCTCAAGGGCCCACAGGGTCGGCTCCAGGCCAACCACCCCTAGCCCATCCGCCCGCACCGCATCGATCAACTGGTCGGCGAGCGAGCGGCTGCCCGCGGCCTCCGCCCGCGCGAGGATGGGCGCGATCTCGTGCTCGATCTCCTGACGCGGAGCGAGAATATCGATGCGCCGCACATCCTCCAGCATGTCCGCGATCGGGGGTGAGAGCGCTTCGCGCAGCAGCGGGATGGCCACCGCGTCACCAGCCAGGATGACCCGGACGGCCCCCTCTCGATCCACCACACGCTCGATCTCGGCGGCCACCTCACGCGCGACGTTGGCGCGATGCCGCGCGATGTGGCGCTGATATTTATTCTGATTCGATCCGCCGATGGGGTTCTTGAGATAGCGGCGGGTTGTCCGATCGACTTCCTCAAGGGATCCCAGACGCGTGACGAACAGCCGGGCCGTGTTCGTGTCCACCACCGCGACTACCGCTGTCTCCTGCTCCTCGAGCAGTCGCGCCAGTTGGAACAGATCGGGCACGGGACCAGCGGAGACCTGGTTCTCGAACGGTGTGCCCGCCGTGACAACCTCGAACAAATCCCGGCCGGCGCAGGCGAAGAGCGCCAACCCGTACGCGGCGGGCGGAAACTCGTCCGCAAGATACTGGTCGATCCGCGCGGCGTCGGCCTGGAACGAATCAAACGCGGCGCCGCGCGGCCAGAGCGTCTTCTCGATCTGGCGCAAACGGTCCTTGAGCACGATGAGCCCGGTCCGGACAGCCGGGTTCTCACCGGTTTCGTGCGGCCCCATATCCAGGTAGACGCTGAGCACGGGCTCCGTGCCCGGCTCGAATGCCGCCAGTTGTCGCATCAGGTCACGCATGGCTAAAAACCTTTCCGGTACGTACTATCCGACCGCTCGTGTTGGATCCCCAACGGTGGCCGTGCGCGCCGTCTCTACGAGGGGACCGCGGCGCCCAGCCCAGGAGGCCCACCAGGGCGGCTCAGTTCCTACCATAGGGCATGTCGATGAGACGAGGATGAGGACGGCGGCGTGGGAACGAGTCCCGCTAGAGAAAAGGCCGGATCGGGGTGACGACCGCCTCAGCGATCCGCTGGCGCAGTGGGCGGCGGCGCCATTCGTCAAGGGTCAATTCGCGGCAATGCAAGGCATCGTCGGCGAAGATCTCCTCCATCCGCGCCGCAACACGTTCGTCGTACATCTCCACGTTCACCTCGAAGTTGCCGACCATGCTCAGGCGATCCAGATTCGCCGTCCCGATGGTCGACCAGATGCCGTCGATGGTGGCGGTCTTCGCATGTACCATGGCGTCTTGATAGAGCAGCAATTTGATCCCCCCCGACAGACACTGGTCATATCGGCTCCGGGCCAACCAGTCGGACAGCAGGTGATTCGAGCGGGCCGGCATCAACAGGCGCACGTCTACCCCGCGTTGGGCCGCATGGAGCAGGCCGCGCAGGACAATCCAGTCCGGCACGAAATAGGCATGGGTGAGATAGATATGACGGCTGGCCCGGTCGATCGCCTCCAGGTAGGTCGTGCGGATGGGGAAGATCAACAGTTGCGGATCGTTGCGATGGACGTCGATCCGGGGATCCCACACGCGGGTATGGCGGGAAGGCAGCGCGGGCAAATTGCCGGTGCGGTGCGCGTTCCAGAAATCGATGAACACGTTCTCCAGTTCCCAGGCATGAGGGCCCGAGACGCGCAGATGGGTGTCGCGCCACTCCGCCGCGAAGACGGCGCCGATATTGTAGCCGCCGACAAAGGCGGTCTCACCGTCCACGACGAGAATCTTGCGGTGATCGCGGGCGTAGCTACGCAGATGAAAGGGGTTCATCGGCCAGGGCACGATGGGGTACGCCAACACATGCAGCGAGGACGGAAAGCGCTTGAAGCGTCGGGGGACGACCAGGTTGGCGAAAGAATCAAAGATGATGTAGACTTCAACCCCACGGGCGGCGGCTTGCTCCAGTTCGCGTTTGAAGCGTTTGCCTACGAGATCATCTTTCCAGATGTAGGTTTCGAACAGAACCTGCCCGCGCGCGGCGCGGATCGCGGACAGCATCGCCGAGAACAGATCCTCGCCATCGGTGTAGACCTGCAAGGCGGAGTCGCCGATCGCGATTGGCTCGGGCCGCGCGGCGGAGAAGCGGCCCTGCACCAGGCTCCGCTTGCGCCGGGCATCGGCCACGGCCATCGCCCCAGCCAGGGAACCGACCGCCGCGAGCCCGGCGAGCACGCCCCTGAGCACGAAGCGTCGTACGCGCCTGCCTTCCATCCGTGCCACCCCCAAGATTGATCCTGTTGGTACACTCGCCCGAGGGACGAGACCACCTGGGAGCGCGAGACACCCACAAGTGGGTACCCGGCTCGTCCTCGTAGATCCCGGCGACGGGGACGAGCGAGACGCTCGCGCTCCCAGTGGCTTGCGTCTCGCGTACTTGGCCAATGTGCCAACAGCACCAAGATTGTCGGTTGCGGGCGCCTCCCGCTGCTTCGGGGCTGTCCCTACCATGATAGTGGTTGGGGGCACCCGCCTGCCGCGTTGCTCTCCCTGCCTCATCATCCACTGGACCGGGAGAGCATGTCGTCGCGTACCCGGGCGTGCTCCGGCTGGGTTGGCAGTACCGAGAGGTTCGCCGGCATGACGGGCGCTTCGCGCACGGTCAGTACAGCCGCTACATTGCCGCGCGCAACCTCTTCGGCCATTGAGCCCCGTACGATGCGGGCCAGGCCGCCACGTCCATGGGTGGCCATCACCACGAGTTGATCGGCGCCTGCTTGTTCCCTAATAGACCGAGCGACTTCACCCATCACCACTTGATAGCGGCAGACCAGCCCTGGCCGCTCAAGGCGTCTCGCGACCGCCGCCAGGTAGGCTTCCGCTTCCGGTCCTTCCTCCGCCGCGCCGATCACCCGCAACAAGCGGACTTCATGCACCACCTGATGACGGGCCAACTGCCCCACCAGGTCGAGGGCGGCCTCGGCGCGCGCCGAGCCATCCAACGGTACCAGCGCCTGGGGGAACACCGCCGGCGCCCCGAAGGAGCGCACCCGCAGCACGGGTGCGCTCCCCTGGCGCACCAAGCAATCGGCCACGGAGCCAAAGGCCAGGCGCGCGAGGCCGCCGCGCCCGTGTGCACACATCGCCACCAGATCAATGCGCGCCGAGCGCTCGTAGTCGAGCAGCGCGGGCGTGGTAAAGCCGTCAAGTCGCGCCACCTGTACGCGAAGGCCGGTCTGGGTGAGGCGGCGAGCGGTAGCTTGAAGGTGGGTGTCCGCTGCCTCGGCCATGGCGCGTATCGTCTCGTCGTCGAACCGATCAGGGATGTAGGGCGACCCCATGATCGGCGACGCCGACCACGCCGCCGACGGCTCGACCACCCGCACGAGGTGGAGCACCGCGCCCAGGCGGCCAGCCAGGGGCGCGGCGCAGGTCAGTGCGTAGTCAGCCAGCGCCGATCCGTCCAAAGGGACCATAATAGTGCGAAACATCTGCCGTACCTCCTCTCGCCCGCGGCCCAGGGTTCGTACTTCACTGAAACGATGGGGCGGGACGCGGTCCCGAGCCATGCCGGGTTCGCTCCTTCCCAGCATGGATAAACTCGATGAGATCCTGATGAGAGCCCCAGGCGGAAGCGCCGCGGGCCGGGAACGCACGAACCGCGGCGCTCTCATCGTCCTCTCATCTCCGGCAGGCATCATGTTCCTTGAGCGGGAGGCGGGCGCCACGCCGGTTTCCGCTCAAGCTAGCCGGCAGGGCCGGCACTTGGTTGGCAGTGCGGCAGGGCAGTGGGGGTCTCGGCGAGAGATCTCCGCGGTTGTGCGCGGGGTACGGCCCATCGGCCAGGCGGCCAGGGCGTGGACCTACATGCGCACGGGGTGTCGAGCGCGTTCCGCATAACGCGCGCCGCCCGCTGCCGCGCTGCCTGGTAGTGGCCGCGGACCGCCGGGTCGCCGGCTCCGTGACTGGGGCTTCCAAACGCCGCGGCAGGGCGACGAACCAGGCAAGGGTATAGACCTTACGCACCGGGCGGTTCCCTTCCTGTTCGGTCCGCACGCTGATGTGGCCGGCGTTCAATGGAGCATCCGTGCTGTCTCAGCCAGGATAGTGCGCGCTCTCGCTCGTCTTTGGGAGGCCCAACTCTGATGTAGGAAATGCCCTCGGGTGGGAAAGTCAAGATGCGCTGTGTCGAATGAAGCGGCCAGCACGGCGGCGCAGCCGTCGAGTACGTTGCTGCTCCTGGCTCGTCGACACTCGAACCGGCCGACCATGCTCATTGGCATAGAAGCGGCTCTTCGCGAACTCGACCAGCGCCAGATAGGTGAGGACCATGCCGATGAGGATCAGGAAGAACGTCAGCGGGAGCGTGCTGAACCCCAAGAGGTGCGAGAGCGGCGTGAAGGGCAGGACCGCGCCGAGCGCGGCCATCGCCGTGGGGGTGATGAGCATTCCTCGGCTGGGTCTGCTCCGGAAGAATGGAATACGGCGCGTGCGGATGAGAAACACGACCAGGGTCTGGGTGGCGAGGGACTCGACAAACCAGCCGGTGCGGAACTCGGCGTGACCGGCGTGCAATATGCCCAGCATGACGAAGAAGGTGAGGAAATCGAAGATCGAGCTGACCGGCCCGAAGACCGTCATGAAGCGACGGACGAACGTGATGTCCCAGGCGGCGGGCCGGGCTAGAACCTCGGGATCCACCTCATCGGTAGGGATGGCCAGTTGTCCGACGTCGTAGAGCAGGTTGTTCAGGAGGATCTGCGACGGAAGCATCGGGAGAAAGGTGAGAAAGAGTGACGCCCCCGCCGCGCTGAACATATTCCCGAAGTTCGATGACGTGGCCATCAGCACATACTTCAGGGTGTTGGCGAAAATGCGACGTCCCTCCATGACGCCGTCCGCGAGCACCCCGAGATCCTTTTCCAACAAGACGATATCGGCGGCATCCTTGGCGACATCAGTCGCGGAATCGACGGAGATTCCCACGTCGGCGACGTGCAGCGCCACGGCATCGTTGACCCCGTCTCCCAGGAACGCGACATCCTCGCCGCGCCGTCGCGCGACCTTGATGATGCGCGACTTCTGTTCCGGACTGACCCGCGCGAACACCGTGGTAACCGGAATGGCCTCGGCCAGCGCGTCGTCGTCGAGCTGGTCGAGGTCGGCCCCGCTCAACACCCGACCGAGTTCGAGTCCAATATCGCGGCAGACCTTCGCGGCCACCATCCCGTTGTCGCCGGTAATAATCTTCACCTCGACGCCCAGGGCGTGGAGCTTGGCGATCGAGGCACCGGCGTCAGGCTTGGGGGGATCATGGAAGGTCAGGAATCCGCCGAGGTGCAGATCACGTTCGTCTTCGGGTCTCGGATCGGTAACATCCCCTGCGTCACGGCTCGCCACGGCCACGACGCGGGCGCCCTCCGCGAAAAGATGCTCGAGCACCGCGGTGGCTCCGCTCGGCGTCTCCACGCACCGGGCGAGGACCGCTTCGGGCGCCCCCTTGGTCACAAGCACCCGGGAGCCAGACGGCGTCCTCGCGGTCACGGATACCAACTGCCGTTCGTGGTCGAAGGGCAAGAGGCCCAGCCGTTGGTAGGCGGAGAGTCCTTCACTACCACTGACCAGCGCCGCCGTGTCGGGCGCGGCCCATAGCGCCTGGTCCAGGGGATTACCGCCAACCGGACCCTGCTCGGTCAGGGTCGCTTGGTTGCACAGCAGACCGAGGAGCAGGGGCGCGCTTGCCGCGGTTCCGGCGCCGTCAAGAGACCGATCGAAGCTGATCGCGCCTTCGGTCAAGGTGCCCGTCTTGTCGGTGAAGAGCACCTGGATATTGCCCAGGTCTTCAATGGTCACCAGGCGCTTTACCAACACCTTGCGACGCGCCAGTTCACGTGACCCGGTAGCCAGGCTCACACTGACGATCGCGGGCAGCAACTGGGGCGTGATGCCGATGGCAATCGCCAGGGAGAAGAGGAGCGCGTCGATCAGCGGACGGGAGAAGGCGACGTTGATGGCAAAGATGGACACCGTCAGGATGCCCGCGATCCACACCAGCAGCTTGGAGAAATCCTTCAGGCCCACCTGAAAGGCGGTGTAGGCCGGCGGGGCGCCGAGCCCGATGGCGATCTTGCCGAACGCCGTCGCGGACCCGGTCGAGACGACCACCCCACGCGCTGATCCCTGGTGGACGATGGTCCCCATGAAAGCGCAGGACGGCAGGTCCACCTCCGACTCGCTCCGGGCGGCCGGGGCCGGGGACTTCGCACTCGGCATCGACTCGCCCGTGAGTACCGCCTCGTCACATTCCAGTTGGGCTGCCTCCAGGAGCCGGATATCGGCGGGGATCAAATCCCCGATGTCCAGAGACAGCACATCGCCAGGAACGAGGTCGCGGACGTCAATGCGCTGCTCCCTGCCATCCCGCCGCACCACCGCCTGGTGGTGGATATTGGCATGCAGCGCGGCGACCGCGCGCTCGGAGCGATATTCGTTGACAAAGCCCAAGCCGACGCTCAGCAGGACGATGGCGGCGATGATCGAAGCGTCGGTGGGGTCGCCGGTTGCCCCAGAGACCGCCGCCGCTACCAGCAACAGAATCAGGAGCGGATTGCGTAGCTGGC
>DATBTL010000276.1:0-13718 GCA_036559345.1 Chloroflexota bacterium
CGCGGTGAAATCCACCACCCCCATCTACCAATTGGTTCCGGTGGCCGGCACGAAGCTCATCATGGGCGCGGCGGTCAGCGTACACGCGATCCCGGCAAGCGGGAAACTGGTGGCGGAAAACGTGGTCGCCAGTAACCTGCACGGGATGGTAGCCTCGCTGACCGCGCAGCAAGCACGGCGGCGGGCCGGCGGGTTCGGAGGCGCCGGTGGAGGCGGCGGCTTTGGCGGCGGGGCGGCAGGCGGATCCTCGGGGGGCTGACAATGTAGTCATCACTTCCTCCACCATGGTATTCAGGGCCGGCTCCCCAAGGACATGATACGCCAGAACTTACCCTTGCGTGGGTCCGTTCTCCCCCGGTACCCTGGAAGTCTGTCGCGTCTGTCGGGCCGTATCCGCCGGCGCTAGATGGATGAGTGTGCCATGACCCTGGCTATCCGCCACATGACGGCGGACGATTTCGACCCCGTCACGCGCGTGGCGAGCGCCGCCTATGGACGGCCTTCCTCGATTGGCGAGATCGATCGCTACCTCACCTTGCAGCCCGATGGCTGGCTGGTGGCCGAGTGGGAGGACGCCATCGCTGGACTGGTAGGGGCGATAGATTATGGTCCTCGGGCCTGGGTGGGCCTGATGGCCGTCGATCCGCCGCTGCAGGGCCGCGGGATCGCCCACGCCTTGATGGAGGCTTTGCTGGATTGGCTAGATCATCGCCGCTGTCCCACCGTGGTTCTGGATGCCTCGGTTTCCGGGGCGCCCCTCTACGAAAAGCTTGGCTTCGTCGATATGGATCTGGTGGACGCCTACCGCCTGGCGGATCCGGCTCCATCCTCGGCGCCCGTCGGTCCAGCTATCGCCCCCTTCACTGACCGCGATCTGGCCGCGGCGATTGACCTGGACGCCGCGGCCTTCGGACATGATCGCGGAGCCATGCTGCCGAGCTTTCTGGCCGATCACGGCGGGAGAGCCTTTATTCATCGGGATGCCGCGGGGATACTTGATGGCTACCTGATCGCTCAAGCACTCCGGATTGGGCCCTGGGTGGCTTCCACGCTCGCGGCCGCCCGCGACCTCCTGACCGCCGCCCTGGCGCTGCCCTACTCCGATGCGCCCACCATCCTGATTCCGCGGGCCAATACGGAAGGGATCGCCCTCCTGGCAAGCCAGGGCTTTGGCCTTCAGCGGAGCCTCCGTCATATGGTCCGAGGAGCGCCTCTGGCCCAGGATCGCCGGAACCTCCGCTATGGCCAGGCAAGCTTTACCCTTGGCTGAGCCATGCTCTCCGACCAAGGCTTCGCGCGCTGGTATCCCTCGGAGACCGGCCATCGTCAACCCGCCCAGCCAGACTGATCCTGGTCTGGCGCGGGGCGCGACGAATATCCTGGCTAACCGCGCCCTGCTGACCTTGATGCTGGGTCACTGCATGCTGGATATGTGCGTTGGCCTGCTACCTATCCTCTATCCCGTGTTGACCCATCGTTTCCATCTGGATCTCCGTACCGTGGGCCTGATTTCCCTGGCCTATAGCGGCATGGCCTCCATTACGCAACCGTTTTTCGGGGTGATTGCCGACCGCTACGGTACCCGTTTGATTGGACTGGCCTTGATCTGGACCGCGACCACCTTTTCAATCATCGGCCTGGCGCCGACCTTTCCCATCATGGTGACTCTGGCCGCCGTGGCCGGCGTGGGCTCCGGGATGTATCATCCGATGGGAGCGATCAGTGCCCGAGCCGTCATCGACGAGCGGAGACGGAATTCGGCCATGGCGGTCTACGTGACCGCCGGCACGATCGGAGTCGCCGCGGGCCCCCTCTTGGGGGCGCTTGCCTTTGGCGTCTTTGGCGCCCCCGGCACTCTGATCATCTTCATCCCCGGAATCGCCACCGCGCTCTGGCTGCTCAAGGAGGTGGAGGGCGTACCTGGTCGGCGGAGTACCCGCGGCAAGGCGAACCGCGGACCGGCGGTTCCGGTCCCCATGGCGGCGATGGCGGCGGTGATCCTGGTCATGATGTCGCGCAATTGGACTGTAATCAGCTTCGAGGCGTACATCCCCTCGTGGTACAAGTCACTCGGGTATGGGGCGGCCTTTTACGGACCGCTGGCCACCACCGTGGTCCTGGCCAGTGCCCTGGGCACCGTGGGTTCGGGCCGATTGGGCGACCGCTATGGACGGCGTGGGATTATCACCGGCACCCTGGTCTTGACTCTTCCCTTCATTTTGCTCTTTGCCCAGTTCACTGGCCCTAGCGGGTTCATCACCGGGGCGATGATTGGCCTCCTGGCCGCGTCCACTGGGCCGCTGACCCTGGTGATGGCCCAGGAGTTGATGGCGGGCAGCGCGGGACTGGCCAGCGGGTTGGTCATGGGTCTCGCCTTCGTGACGGGCGCTATCGGAGTGCCGGTCACCGGCGCGGTGGCCGATGCCTTCGGGATGCGGACCGCCTTCCGTTTGCAGGTCGTGGTCGTGTTGGCGACCCTGCTGGTGACCCCATTCCTGCCGAGCGAGGGCCGCCTGGCCGCGCTCGGCAGGCGGCGGGCCGAACTCGCGGCGGCCGAGATCGCGACTGAACCGGCTCCGGGATAACGCCGGAGGCCGCTTCCGTGCGAACCATGCGTAAAATGGTGTGGAAGCCCCTGGCGTACCTGGCTAGAGATCGCTAGACTCAGGGGATGGGTGGGTAAGCCACTCTGGTTGGGCTTGCCTGATGCCAGAAAAGAAAGGATAACCGCGCGGATGAAATTCTATAGCGTGCAAACCAGGGAAGAGATCGAGGTGGCCGACGACAAGGTCGAGGTGGTCACCATGAAGAACGGCAAGAAGGCGGCGAAAGCCACCGTCGAGCACGGCGGTAAAACCCTCAAACTGTTCAAATTCCTCCCCGCCGACAAGAAGTAGGCGGGACAGGCCAGGGAAGTGGGCCAGATTGTCCCCGCGCACGCGGGGGTGAACCGGCGCGGCGCATGACCGTGCGAGCGGTGCTTTTTGATCTGGACGACACGCTGATCGCTCAGGACAGCGCGGATGACCAGGCTCTGGCCGCCGCGTGCGCTCTCTTGCCTGCTTCCCACGCCCACGCGGCGGCGGCCCTGGCCGCCGCCGTCCGCCTTCACGCCCGCTCCCTGTGGGAAGCAGGGCCGTCCGCCGCCTATTGCCGGGCCATCGGGATCAGTTCCCTGGAGGGAATGTGGGCCCGGTTCGATACACCTCAGCCCCAAATTGCCGCCCTCGCGAGTTGGGCGCCCACCTACAGGATAGCGGTCTGGCGCCAGGCTCTCGAAACGACCGGCCTTGTCGATGCGATCCTGCCCGGTCAGCTGCTGGCCGCCTTCCAGGAGACCCGCCGCCGCCTGAATATTCTCTTTCCCGAGACGGCGACCGTTCTTGCCGCCCTCCGTCCGCCCTACGTGTTGGGGTTGGTCACCAACGGCGCCCCCGATCTCCAACGCGCGAAAATCGGCGGCTCCGGTTTGGGCGCCTGGTTCGAAGTGATGGTCGTGTCGGGCGAACTCGGGATCGGGAAGCCCGATCCACGGATCTTCACCGCCGTTCTGGAGCGGCTGCGGTTACGGCCAGACCAGGCGGTTATGGTAGGAAACAGCCTCGACCACGACATCATGGGGGCTCGTGCCGCCGGCATCGGCAGTATCTGGATCAACCGCGTGCGGGAAGCCGCTCCCACGGGTTGGGCACCTGACGCGACAGTTTCCAGTCTCTCCGAACTGCCCGCGCTTCTGGCTGCCTGGCCCACATAGAGCGGCCCGAACGACACCACCAAATGTCCTATCGGTACTGTGAGCCGTACCTAGTACAGTGAGGAAATAGACACCGGCTACCCTCGGGAGGACTATCCTTGCCGTCCACCAGTGCCGTTCGCCCTCGCACCGGCACCCTCGGCGCCGACGCGCATGCCCGCTTCGCGGCCCATGTGCGAAGCTTCCTGCCCTTTGATCGGTTCAGCCTCTGCACTATCGAGGATGAAGGCCGGAGCCTGGTCATCGCCTATACGGAGAGCGCGGACGTGAGGGTATTCACCACCGGCGAGCCGTATCCGATCGACGAAACGCTGGCCCGCTATCTTGATCCCTCCGGCGCCTGCGTGATCCGTTCGGATTTCGCCGCGCTGGCGGACGGAGAAATGTGTCGGGGCGAGCGAATGGCCCTTGATGCCGGTTTACGTTCGGTGGGACTGGTGCCCTTGTTGGCGGACGATCAGGAGTTGATCGGCATTCTGCACATTTGGAGCAAACAGCCCGCCGCCTATACGATTTCCGACCTAGCCCCCCTGGTTCTCCTCGCTCCCCTGGTCACCGCCGCCCTGCAAAATGCGCGGGCCCAGGACCGGGCTGAGCGTTTGGCCCGCGAGGCCGAGACGCGGGCGACGGAATTGGTTATCTCGCGAAGCTGGCTGCATGCCAATATGATCGAGCAGGAGGAATTGCGCCGGCGCGCGACCGCCTCGGAGGAGCGGCTGCGCGCCGTGTACCAAGCAATCTCCTGTGCCGTGTTGGTGTTGGATGCCTCGGGCGCGGTGGTCGAGGTCAATTCGGCGGCGGAGGAGATTCTCGGAACTAAGCGCGAGACCATGATCGGCTTCCCCATCCATCTGGCTCCCTGGAGTCTCACCCATCGAGACGGCGTCCCGTTCGGGATTGAGGAGCGGCCGGCCACGGTCGCCCGGCGGGAGCGGCGCTCTCTGCGTCAGCTCCCGCTCCGTGTCGTCCGGCCCGACGGCTCCGAGCGGCTGGTGGAGATGGACGCGGTGCCACAAATCGGCCCCGATGGCGTCGTGGAGCAGGTAATCGTGAGTTACGTGGACCGGACTGGACGAGTACGGGCCGAGCAGGCGCTCCGCACCAGCCAGGATCTGCTGCGGACGGCGGTGACCAACGCGCCGATCGTGATTACCATGGCGGATAAGGATGGGGTGATCACCTTCTCCGAGGGGCGCGGATTGGAACGGCTCGGTCGCACTCCCGGATCCACGGTTGGCCAGTCAGCCTTCACCCTGTTTCAAGATACACCCGCCGTTCTTGACTGCCTGCGGCGGGTGCTCGACGGTGAGTCCTGCTCGTGTAGGGTGGATTTTGGCACGGCGGTCTTCGAGACCCTCTACACCCCGCTGTACGCCGGAGACGGGAGCCTTCGAGGCGCTATCTCGGTGTCCACCGATATTACGGAGCGGGTACGAAACGAGGAGGCCCTCCGGGCAAGCGAGGCCCGATTCCGGACCGCCTTTCTCGGCGCGCCCATTGGGATGTCGCTGATCGGGTTGGATGGCCGATTCGTGCAGGTGAATCCAGCCATGTGCGCGCTGCTTGGCTATGCTGAACCGGACTTCATCGGCGCCCATGTGCTTCGCCGCGTCGCGCCGGAAGACTTCGAGACCGCTCGGGCCTATCTGCGAACGCTGATCGAAGGGCGAACCGACTCCGCCACCGTGGAACTGCGCCTGCTCCGCAAGGATGATAGCGTGATCTGGGTCCAGGTGAGCAGCACCCTCTCGCGCGACGAGCACGGACGACCCGGCCACCTGGTAAACCAGGTGCAGGACATCACCGCCCGCAAGGAAGCGGAAACCGCCCTGAAGGATGAGGCCGCACGCCTGAGCGCGATCATTGAGGCCCAGCATGCGATTGCCATGGTCGGGCTGGATCTGGACGCGGTCATGCGGCTGATCGTGCGGTTCGCGTCTTCCCTCACCAATGCCTCCGGGTCGGTGATCGCGATGGTCGACGATGGCGAGATGGTCTTTCGCGCCGGTGAAGGGGCGCTGGCGAGTGCCGAGGGAACCCACCTGAGCCTTGATGCGTCTCTCTCGGGCCTGTGCGCGCGCACGGGCGAAAGCTTCATCTGTAACGATGCCCTATCCGACCCGCGGGCCGACGCGGCGGCCTGCCGGCGCCTGGGAGTCGGCTCACTCCTGGCGGTGCCACTGATCTATGAGCAGAATACCATAGGCGTCCTGGAGGCCATGCATCATGAGCCGCATGCCTTTGGCCAGCGCGATATCACGACGCTCCAATTGATGACCGGCTTGCTGATCTCGGCCATGAGTACCTGCGATGCCTTCGCGGCCGAGCAACAAGCGCTGGAAGCGCTGATGATGAGCGAGGAGCGCTTCCGTGGGATGCTGGAAATGGCTCCAGTGGGCGCCTGCATTGTCAACGAGGAGGGGATCTTCGAATCAGTCAACGCCTCCATCTGCGAGCTCTATGGGTATACCCGCGAGGAACTGACCGGCCAGCCCTATACCCTGGTCCTCCCGCCGCCTGATTCCGCGGGGGCGGCTGGGGCGCATCATCCGCCGGAGATGGTGATTGGCGAACAACGTCAGGGCGAAGGACTGGTATTGGCGAAGGACGGGCGCGAGCTTACGGTCCTGACCAACAGCGTGGTGTTTGTCGGCGACGACAGCCGGATCCATTGCGCCTACTTTGTCTTCGATATCACCGAGCGGAAGCGGTTTGAAAATCACCTAAGTCATGCGGCGCATCACGATGCCTTGACCGGGTTGCCAAATCGGGTGCTCTATCATGACCGGTTGGGGCAGGCGCTGTTGGCCGCCCAACGTCAGGGGTACGCGCTGAGCATCCTGATGATCGACCTCAACGGCTTTAAGCGTGTGAATGATACCCTTGGTCACGACGCGGGCGACAAGCTGCTGCGGGAAGTAGCCCTGCGTTTGCAGGCCGTCGTGCGGTCCGGCGATACGGTGGCCCGCCTGGGCGGCGATGAGTTTGGCGTGGTCCTGCCCCAGTCCGATGAGGCGGGCGCCACTCGGGTCGCCAATAAGATTCGCGCCGCGTTCGCCCCCGCCATCCTGATCGATGGGCGCGAGGCGTACATCGGGGGAAGCGTGGGCATCGCGGTATTCGGTGAACATGGGGACGACGCCGAGAGCCTACAAAAGGCGGCCGATCTGGCCATGTACGCGGCCAAGGAGGAGGGCGGCGGTCATGCCGTCTATATCCCCTCGCTTGCCGGAGAACCGCTGGAAGCCCAGGAACCCAGGGATGGCAAGGAGCCCCGGGAACGGCGCCGTCCGTCGATCTCGGCGGAGTTGCGCCAGGCGATCATCCAAGGAGACCTTCGCTTGCACTATCAGCCGCTCGTTTCCTGCACCGATGGAGGGGTACGGCGCGTGGAGGCGCTGGTCCGATGGCAGCATCCAGAGCAAGGGCTCTTACCTCCGGCCTACTTCATCACCGCCGCGGAGCAATCAGGCGCCATCACTCCGCTCACCATCTGGGTGCTGGAGGAAGCGATGCGGCAATATCAGATATGGCGTCGGCAGGGATTGGATCTGGGGATCGCGGTAAATGTCTCGCTCCGTACCCTTCGCGAATCGCAGTTCCCCGACTTGGTGGTGGCGCTCCTCCGCCAATACCGGATTTCCCCTGGCGATCTCACTCTGGAAATCACCGAAAATAGCATCCTGGAAGAGCAAGAACAAACGTTGACGGTGCTGCGGTCCCTGGCCGACCTTGGAGTGCGAATCGCCCTGGATGACGTGGGGATCGGTCATTCGTCGTTGGAATATATCACCCAATTGCCGGTCCATGAGCTGAAAGTGGATCGCTCGTTTCTGAGCGCGGCGCCCGGCAGCAAAGGACATGCCGTGGTCTGCTGCATTCTCGGTCTCGGGACCGCGCTCGATCTCTCGGTGGTGGTCGAGGGAGTAGAAACGCAGGAAGCCTGGGATTGGCTGATTGGCATGGGGTGTGAATGGGCCCAGGGCTACTTCATGTCGCGTCCGCTCCCCCCCGAGGCGGTGGAGATCTGGTACAAAGCACATCCGCTCCCCGAGGCGGACGCGGAAAGCACCACTCCCGCGTCCGCCTGAGCCCTAATCATTACCTATAAATCAGGCTCTAACGCCGCATCGGGTCGATTTTTGTAGGGGCACCGGGTACCCCTACGCCCTCGTCCCCTGGAGAGGAAAATGTGGGTAATGATTAAGCCTGAGGCTCACCTAGCCGCGCTCTCCAGGTCAACTGGCGGCCAGCCACTGGCGGGCCAGGGAGATATCGGCATCGGTAAGCCCATGGTCCGCCCGGAGGAGGTGCGCCGACACGGTGGCGCCGGCGGACTCCAACAGCGAGGCCAGCCGCCGAGCCTGGATGGACGGCACCATCTGATCGAATTCGCCGGCGGTGATCAAGACGCCGCGACCCGTCAGGTCGGGCAACTCCTCCGGTTCGAACGGCACCATGGGCCGGAACAGAATTGCCCCCTGAAGAAGGGTTGGGTGCTGAAGGAGCAGGCTTGCCCCGATATTGGCCCCATTGGAGTAGCCCACCGCAATCAAATTGGCAACGCCCCGCGAGGCCATGGTCGTCTCCACGAAGGCCGCCAGCTCGTGGGTGCGGGCATGGAGATCGGGGAGATCGAACACCCCTTCGCTCAGGCGCCGGAAGAAGCGAGGCATCCCATGCTCCAGCACCTTTCCGCGGGGCGCGAGGATACCGGCGCCGGGCGCCAGCGCCTCGGCCAGGGGGAGCAGAGATCGCTCGTTGCCGCCGGTGCCGTGTAAAAGTAGTAGAGTGGGCTGGCCGGCCTCACGCGGGGGCTGGGCATAATGAACGAAATCGATCGCGGTAGTCATGACTGTTCCTCCTGCCATAGTTTAGTCCTAAACTATGGCAGGAGTCAAGGGCGGGGACAGGACTCTCGGCGGTTGCTAGAGGATCCGCCGCCGCAAGACCAGGATCACGAGCGCCAGGCAGATTCCCGAAAGACCGAGCGCGAGCAGGGCCGCCGCCAGGGCCAGATCAGCGGCTATCCCGCCGCCCCCGCCTCCAGTCCCCGCGACGGTCACTCCGGGTGGGGACGGGCCGCCAATCTGAGTGGTAGGCGCCGGTTGCAGGCTGGTAGGGCTGCCGGTCCAGGCCACCGGGAACCCATCTTGATAGGTTTGAAAGGCAGGCCACGCCATGGTTCCGACATGGGGAGGATTTCGGGCATAGATCCCAAACTGGGCGTACTCTTGGGGAAGGATGAGGCCACCGGACCAGGTGATCGCGGTGACCGTCCCGGCGCTGTTCAGGCTGATCTGACGCTGCCAACCGGGCGAGGGAGCGAAGCTGGCGATCACCAGTCCAGGAGGAATCTGGATCCGCACCCGCGTGGTGGGAACCGGCCGTTCGCCCTGCACGGTAATGGTGTAGAGTTGGGCCGCTCCGGGTGCGCTCGAACTTGGGGTGACGAGAATGTGGGCGCCCGCGGGCCGGGCCAGGAAAAACGCCGCCAGCAGGCCGAACAGGGCTCCAACGTAGCGCGGCATGCCCGTCCTCCCCATCGCGGTATCCCTCTCTCGCCGCTATTCCCCCAGCCCCTTCAGAGTAACCGGGATCGGGTCGCCGTGCCTGCTTCATCGACCGGCATCGCTGACCCGTTCTTGGGCCGCCAACCCACGTATGTATGGCCGAAGCGCCAAATGGGCTATAGTGACGAGGGCAAGGGTCGATTGATACTGAACCCATGACCTTGCCGATCCGTGGCCCTATCATCTCGCAATCCCACGGTACGCGCTCGCATATACGCTTCGTGGGAAGGTGGATAGATGAAATATCGTGGCTCGGGCCAGGGATCGCCAGACAGTAGCCCGCGGGGTCTCCGGCGTTTCCTCCCGGCTCATCCGCGCCGGGCCCTCGACCAGGTGCAGGGTGAGTATCTCGCCTGGATTCTCAAAGAGGTGCTGGCCGGCGGGTGGCGCTCTCTTCTGGGCCGCGCATAGCGCCCCGCGCTTCATGAGCGCGGGTCTCCAGATCCGCCCGTGCCACCAATCGCCCCCGGCACCGGAACGTCCCCAATGACGAGCCGTCGCCAAACCAAGCGGGCCTGGAGTCCCGCGCCCCTGGAGCGTGGCAACCAAGCGGCTAAGCATTGCCCACACATCACGCCAGTATGCCGCGCCGCTGCCGGGTACGCCTGGCGAACGGCTCCAAGCAGGGAGGGTACCGGCCCCAGGCAATCTCGTCCCTCGGGCGAGATGTGGGTCAGGATGAGGCATGGAGACTTACGCTCCTGGTAAGGCGCCGTGCGTATCTACCCAATCGTGCCTCCATCTCGCCAGAGGAGCGTCATCCTGAGATCGGCGCCCCGCCCCAAAAGGGTAAGGGAGCACCGCGCGGGTGCCAAATACTTTACTCGGCTCCTACTTACGGTAGGGTACTATGAGTGTTATACTCGAAATCGGATAGGAGGCGAATGAAAAGGCGAAGGTCCAATCCGCTGGCTTTGGCGGTCCTGGCGCAATTATGCGAGCGCCCGATGCACCCCTACGAAATCGCCGCGCAGATGCGTTCGCGGGGCGTTGAGGTGAACATCAAGCTCAACTATGGCTCCCTGTATTCGGTGGTGGATGTCTTGCAACGTGAAGGATTGATCGTACCCCAGGAGGTCAGCCGAAGCGGCCGCCTCCCCGAACGGACGGTCTACACGATCACGGAGGAGGGTCGGGCCGAGTTGCTGAGCTGGCTGCGCGATCTCGTGCGTACACCGGTCAAGGAATATACCCATTTCGCGGCCGGCCTCTCCTTTCTTGGGCTCCTGCAACCGGCCGAGGCGGTCGAATTATTCGAGGAACGAGCCCGGCTCCTTGAGGCACAGGTTCAGGAGCATCGGTCCCGTTTGCACGACTATCTGGCGCAGGGCCTTCCCCGCCTGTTCCTCATCGAGGATGAGCACGGCTTGATCCTGCAAGAGGCGGAGATTGTTTGGTTGCGCCGGCTGATCGCGGACCTCCGGGACGGCACGTTCGCCGTCCGTAAGGAGGGAAAGCTGGTGTGGAAGGCCCTGCTGGAACTGGGCTACGTGGTGACCGAGGAGGGCACCGTGCGGGAGGCCTGGGATGCGTTTCGCGCCGCTCAAGTCCAGGACACACAGGGGCTACGAAGTGATCGAGGAGGGCGCGAGCCATGAGGTGAGTGAGGAACAACCCCGGCAAGATGGTAGAGCATCTCGCCGGGGGCGTGAAGGGCCCAAGTCGGTATCGTCGCGCGACACCTGCAACCCAAGGCTTCCACACTCTGAGGATAGCAGGTCGCGCTCATTTTGACGGTTGCCCTTGAAGGGCCGTACCGTCTTTCGTCCGGAAAGGAACGTGATCGTGTCCCTGCAATCCAGCGTCAAGGCAACGAACCCCTGGGCCGTGCTGTTCGTGCTGATCCTAGGTAGCTTCATGGCCCTGCTCGACCTGACCATCGTCAATATCGCCATCCCCAGCATTCTGGACGGCCTGCGCGCCTCCCTCGACCAGATCCTCTGGGTCTTGAACGCCTACAGCCTGGTCTTCGCGGTCCTCTTGATCACGGCGGGCCGGTTGGGCGACATCTTTGGCCCACGAAACATTTTTGCCCTTGGGCTTGTGGTCTTCACCGCCGGCTCGGCCAGCAGCGGCCTGTCACAGGATCCGACCTGGCTGATCCTGTCGCGCGCCTTGCAGGGCCTCGGCGCCGCGCTGATGTCACCCCAAGGACTGCCCTTTATCACCAGTCTGTTTCCCGCCGAAAAGCGTGGGGGACCGTTTGCCATGATGGGCATGGTGTCCGGTCTGGCGGTTCTGGCCGGGCCCACCCTCGGCGGCTTCATCGTTACCCATTGGGGATGGCGGTGGATCTTCTATCTTAATGTGCCCCTTGGCGTGATTACCCTGGCCCTGACCTTTCTCCTGGTTCCCGATCTGCGGCCAGGGCGCCGTCATCGGCTCGACATGCTGGGAGTCGGCCTGGTGAGCGCCGGGCTGCTGGGGGTGGTCTACGGCTTGATCGAGGGACAGCGGTACAACTGGGGTACGATCACCGGCTTCATCACCATCCCGGAAATTATCGGAGCGGGCGTGGTGCTCCTGGCGGTCTTCCTGGTCTCGCAGGCAGCGCGACAGGGAAACGAACCGCTTATCTCGTTCGCGGTGTTCAAAGACCGTAACTTCGCCCTGATGACCCTCGTGCTGGCGGCCATGGGCTTCGCCATGCTGGGCCTCTTCCTGCCGTTGACCATCTACTACCAGTCGGTACTCGGCTTGAGCGCCCTGGCGGCCGGATTGACCATCGCCCCGCAGCCGATCGCGATGATGTTCGCCTCGCCGATCGCCGCCATGCTGTCCCAGAAAGTAAACGGCAAGTATCTGCTGATCCCCGGTCTGGCGGTCTTCGTCGCCGGCACGGCCTACATCGACTGGATGGCCAAGGCGGATGCCGGACGCTGGAGTTTCTTGCCCGGCCTGATCGCGGGCGGGATAGGGATGGGATTCATCTGGGTGCCGGTCTACAGTCTGGCCACCCGCGACCTCAAGCCACAGCTCGCCGGGGTTGCCTCGGGCATCCTCAATACGATTCAGGAACTTGGGAGCGTGATCGCCAGCGCGGCGGTCGGGGCACTCCTGCAAAATAAGCTCGCGACCTCACTGCACGCGCAGGCAGTCCACTATGGGGCACAGCTTCCGCCGGCGGTTCGCGGCCACTTCGTCGCCTCATTCAACGCGGCGGCGAGTGGGGGCCTCGAAGTGGGACGCGGCCAGACGGGCGCCAATCTTGGACTACCGGCCGGTCTACCCGCCACGGTGACGGCGCAGGTGGAACGTCTGGCGACGGCGGTGTTTGCGCATGGGTTCGCCGACGCGATGCGGCCCACCCTGATTCTGCCGATTATCATCCTGATTCTGGCGGGAGGTTGCTGTTTCGCGGTCAAGGGCGGGGCTGCCCACTCAGAGTCCTGGGAGGCCGACCGGCCCGATATAGAGCGATCGGCCGGGTAGCGCGGCCATTGGCGGCTACGAGCGCGGAGTGGCTCCTCTTTAAGTGGTGAGGAGCCACCCCACTAAAGGGCGAACTCGGTCACCGTTCCCTTCAGAGTGATTCGCCCGATGTGGTCCGTCGACGCCTCGGTGAACCACAGGTTGCCATCGGCGCCGGAAGCGATAAAGGCCGGGGTGCTGCCGCTGGTTGGCAGCGGGTATTGCAGCTGACTACCGGCCACGGGCGAAATACGGCCAATGGCATTGTCTCCAGGGGCGACATACCACATGTTGCCGTCCGGGCCCGCCGTAATGCCGACCGGACTGGTCACGTTGAAATCCGAGGGACGGGGGTCCGTGCCATCCGGCTTAATCATCTTGATTGCATTCGCCTTGGTGTCGCTCAGCCAGAGGTTGCCGTCCGGCCCGGCGGCCAGTCCATTCAGCGAGTCCGCCCCGCTCCTAACCGCGAATTCCAGCACCTTCCCGGTCGTGGTAATCCGTCCGATCGCGCCCGACTGATTGTCGGTGAACCAGAGCATGCCGCGGCCCGCTCCCTTCCTCGGGCCGGACACGATCAGTCCGACGTTGTGGAGTGCGGCACCCGCGGAATAGGGATACGGCGGGAGGGTGAACGTCGTCACCTTGCCGGAGAGGGTCATCCGGCAGACGCGGTTACCCTCACCTTCGGTGAACCAGATTTTGCCGTCCGGTCCGGCGGCGATGCCGAAAGGGGTGAGTGGTTGCGCTCGTGTGCCCCGCGCATGGGCGGACATCGGGAAGGCCAGGGCGCCGAGCACGAGCAGGGCGGGGAGCAGTCGCCCTTGGTCCCGCCTTACCAGTGGTAGTCTCACGCGCGTCCTCCTCCTCCGGTGGTCGTCCTTGGCGCCGGCGATGGATAGGGTCGGTACGAGGCGCGAGCCTCGTGCGTCCTTACCGCATCTTCGCGGCCGGCCGCGACGTTAGCATGATACTACAGG
>DATBTL010000277.1:0-8339 GCA_036559345.1 Chloroflexota bacterium
GACGTGACTACTCCGTGAGCATAGCACGGGCGGGGAGCGCGGTCAACTGGATGAAAGTCCGTCCCTCGCCCCAACCTCCCCATGCCTGAAGCACTCGTACAGATGGTCGTTCACCATCCCCGTGGCTTGCATGAAGGCATAGCAGATCGTGGAGCCGACGAAGGAGAAGCCGAGCCGCTTCAGATCCTTGCTCATGGCGTCGGAGGCCGGGGTGCGCGCCGGCACCTCCGCCACGCTCGACCACCCATTCCGGATCGGCGCCCCGTCCACGAAGCGCCAGATATAGGGGTCGAAGCCGCCGAATGCGTCTTGCACGGCCAGAAATGCGCGCGCGTTCGTGATCGCCGACTGGATCTTGAGCCGGTTCCGCACGATCCCCGGATCGGCCAGTAAACGCGCCGCGTCCGGCTCGGAATAGGCGGCTACGATCGCGGGGTCGAAGTGGGCGAAGGCGGCGCGGTAGGCGGCCCGCTTCCGCAGGATGGTCTCCCAACTGAGGCCGGCCTGCGCCCCCTCGAGCACGAGAAACTCGAAGAATACCCGGTCGTCGTGGGCCGGGACGCCCCACTCCTGGTCGTGGTAGGGAATGGCGAGCGCGCTGACCGCCCAGGGGCAGCGCCGCGCGCCCGTCAGTACGGTCTCGCTCTCGGCGAGTACAGGTGCGGAACCAGCTTCCATCGGCGTCGTCTCGCCTTCGGAGAGCACGCGCGAGGAAACGGGCTCCACGGCAGGCTCGCTCATCCGGCGTACGCGGCTTCCTCGCGCCGCGCCGACTCGATCCGGGCCGGATGCTCGTCCACGAACGCGGGACGCTGGCCCTGCTCGTACGGGGTCCAGATCCCCAGACGCATCAGCTCGGCCGCCAACGCCTCTAGCTCCTGAATCCGCTGGTTGGACCGCATGGCCTCCCGGATCGCCAGGATGCCAACCGCCGGACGTTTCTTCTCGATCACATGCCGCAACATGCTGATGTGCGCGTTGTCCGGCACGCCGGGCTGGCGGATGTGTCGCGTGGCGGCCCGGAGATTGGTCTGCGTCCCGTCGATCGCCACCCCCTTCCCGAAGTCGAACTTGTAGAAACTGCGCTTCCCGCCGGCCCGCTTCTCGCCGCTAAGCTTGATCCATTTGGCGTCGGTCACACCCTTTCCGGCATCGATGATCACCCGGACCTGGCGCCCCTTATGCGGGTAGGTGGCGACCAGACGCGCGAAGGTTTCCTTCTCCAGGTTCGAGGGCTGGTAGCGGCCAATCTGCAGCGGATGGGCCCCGCTGAACTGGAGCCGATCCAGGGGCGTGAACAGGGAGAGGATGGCGAAGGCATGGGGGACAAGGTCGGCGATCATCCCGATCTGCGCCCCAGAGCCGGTCGGCGGCTGGGCCTCCAGCACCTGAATCTCGATCTCCTCGATTTCGTCCAGGAAGGCGCGCAGGGTCCGCTCCTCGGTGAGGAGAAGCTGGAGCAAGCGGACCTCGAGCTTGAAGTAATAGTGATCGGCGGCGACCAGTTGCACGCTGCCGTCCACGCTATCGAGGAAGGCTCGGTAGTCCTCCAGCGGCGCCCCCAGTGGCTTCTCGATCAGGATCACGTTGCTCAGGTCGTAATACTCCCTCACCACCGCCAGATGGGTCTCGGCCGGGGTCACGATATAGGTAATGACGTAACAGCTTGGCTCCAACTCACGTTCCAGGACATCGCGGGCCGGAGACGCGGGTGAATCCCAGTAGAAGGCATCGCCATGCCCGATCACCTGCTGCTCCAACTCCGCCAACGCCGCCCGGCGGCCTTCTCGCTCCTGCTCCACCACGTGAGTCTTGAAGTTAAAGAACTGCTTGAGGGTCAGAAGATGCTGGTAGGCTTTCTGGCCCCACTGGCCGAAGCCGACCAGGATCACATCTTTCTGGATATGGTGTTCCTCTTCCTCTCGCGCGTGGAGGCTGGCGTTCTGGATTGCCAGGGCGGCCTGCTGGGTAAGGGCTGAGGCGCGGAGGATCTCCTCGGAGGTGAACACCCGCTGGCGGTCGGTTTGAGCCAGCACCACGGCACCAATGGGCGGACCATCCGCGACCAACAATGGGAGTGCTACCAGAGAGCGGATCCCGAATTGGCGGATCAGATGCGGCCGGACCAGATCGCTGGTCCGCGCGTCCTCCACGGCGATCGGCGCCCCGCGCTCCGCCACCTCGAAAATAATCGAGGGCTCGGGACGCTCGATCCGTTGGCGGCGCCAGGAATCCTCGTCTTGGGAAGCGGCGGCCCCAAACCAGGCGGAGCCGTCGTCCTCGAAGAGGGCAATCAGGCAACTGGAGGCATCGACGATGCGGGCCATGTTGCGGGCTACCAGATGCAAGGTCTTTTCCAGGTCGATCGAGGAGGCGATCATCCGGCTCACCTCGGCCACCAACTCGAGGTCTTCCGAACGTTTCCGCGAATCCTCGAACAGATGCCCGGTTTCCACCGCCGCCGCGATCTGGGCGGCGGCGGCGTTGAGCGCCTCTATCTGGAGGCGATCCAGTTGCCGCTTTTTGCTGATGTGATATCCCGCTTCCAGAACCCCGGTTGCCTGGCCGCCGGCGGCGGGATCGGCGCCGAAGGGCACGAAGACGCGGAGCAATTGCGCGTGACCGGAGGCGTCGAACAGATCGCCTTGCAACTGGATGTCGCGGCCCGCTTGCGGCATGGCACGCCCCAGGGTGCCAGGTTCAAGAGCCTGATTTGGGCCGCGCAAGATCACCGCCCGCACCAGATCGGCGGGTTGATTGGCCCCGCGCGCCACGGGAATCTGAATGCGCTCCAGTTGCTGCTCGGGGAAACCACTGACGAAATCCAGGTCGCGAGGGTCGGCAAGGGCGGCAATCACCACCGTGCGCTGATGGCGGGCCACGAAGCTGAGAATATCCCGGCTGTCCACATGGCGCTCGCCCTGCAATACCCAGCGCGGCACTCGGGGAGATGTATGAGTGTAGAGACCAGGATCCGGGGCGCCCCCGTTCTCGCCGGGAATGGGCACCGAATCGATGATGTCGGTGCTGGTGGCCCCGGCGGCTCGGCGCACGACCATCTCGCCCCGCCCGCTATTGCCCAGGAGAAACACGGTAGCGAACTGGAAATCGAACTCGGGGATCGCCGGATCGGTCAACTGCGCCACCACTGCCCGCAGCACCTGGTCTTGCGAGGCGCCAGGCAGGGCAAGTGCCTTCCCCAGAGCGGTAAGGGCCATGAAGGTGCGGTTTGTCCCCTCCATCGCCTCGACCAGCCCGCGATTCTCCAGGGCGCCGCCAATCAGGTCGGCGGCCGCCTGCAAGAAGAGGCGCACCGAGGCCGGTTTCCGGGCAAGGGCCAGGGGGTCTTTCCCCTCCACCACCAGGGTGCCGCGCCCGCGGAGAGGCAGCACGGCCAACTCATGGAGGGAAAGCTCCAACAGGGCCGCTTGCAACTCTGGATGGCCGGCCAGACTCCAGGGCTGGTCGGGCGCGGCGATCGGCAAGGCGGCGGTGAAGCCGCCGCTCAGACCCTGGGCCGCGATCAGGTCGAGACGCCGGCCCTGGCCATCCAGGGCATAGATAGCGGCGGCATCGGTGCCGGTAGCCCGCAACACGGCGCCCAGCGCCCGTTCAATCTGGGCATGGAAGGCGGCAGCCGCCCCGTCGCCGTCAGGCACGATGGTGGAGAATTGTCCCACCAGCTCGGTGGTAGCGCGGAAGGCGGCCAGATCCTCGGCCTTCCGTGCCTGCTCGATCGCCACGGCGGCTTCGGCGGCGGCGGCCTCTAGCTCGGCGACCCGGCTGGGAGTGAGCAGCTTCTTCCCATCCGATCCCTCATGCTCCACATAGTTGAGATAGAGGAGCGCCACCAGATCCGAGCCCGCCAACAACGGCAACCCCACCACCGCGCGGATCTTATTGCGGCGAATGAAGCTGCTGTCGAGCTGGCTGGGCGTGTCGCGGGCCACCAGGGCGCGATGCGTCACCTTGAGCCACACGTTCGGCCCATATTGGGCCGGTTGGAGATCCTCGGGTGCTTTCCCCTGCTCGGCATCGGCGCGATAGCGGCGCAGTTGGTCCGCCATGTCGGGCAGCGAGTGGAGCAGCCCCTCGTCGCTGATCCCAATCGCCACCGGAGCATAAAAGGTCTCGCTCTCGGAATCAAACGGATAGAGAGCGACGATGTCGGCCTGGGATATTTGCTTCATGCGGACCACGACCTCGCGGAGCAAGCCAAGGAGGTCGGTCGCGGTCTCCCCATAGGTTGATGACATCCACACCCTCCTTGAAGCCGCGCGGCGGCGCCGGATTATTGGTGATCAGCGGATAAAGCGGGGCGGCCCAAGTAGAGGCCCGTCCCTGGCGATGCTAGCATGTGGCTGGCCATGGAGGCAACGATTTACGAATAGGGCGTGCCCCCCATCTCCTCGGACTGGGTGGCGCGCGCGGTCAAGCGATCGCGCACTTCCCAGAGCGCCGGCATGAAGCTGCGTCCCAGGCCGCGCTCCAGTTCCTGTACGGCGGTGCCGCCGGTGCCGAGGACGCCAAGGCCGATCGTCCGCTGGGTGACCCGCAGGTGCTCGTACTGGAAACGACGCAGTCCCTCATCGTAGCTGATCAGCCCTTCCGCGACCCGGAACAATGCGGGGTATCGGTCCATCTCGACATAGACTGTTTCCAGATCCACTCCCTGACGCCGCAGGAGAGCCTCGAAGGCACGCCAGAGTCCTGGAGCGCCCGAGAGGAGCTTCCGGTAGCCGGGAGAATCCATGCCGCTGCCATGACCAAGGGTACGGCGGATCGCATGATAGCTCCAGGGGCTCATGGTACGGAGCAAGGTGAGCTGTTCCTGCAACAGGCCCAGAACCGTGTTGGCGCGCTCCAGGGGAAAGGCGGCCGCCTCTGGCTGATCCCTCGCCAGCAATTCCGCTGTCTGGTCTAGCTCATGCGCGATCAGCTTCATCCACAGCTCGGATACTTGATGCACCACCTGGAACTGCAACTCATCCGGATGCGCCCGCTCCTCCGGCGGCTTTTGCAAGCGCAGCAACTCGTCGGTGCGCAGGTAGCGCTCGTACTCGGTGTCGGCCATCAGGCGCTCCCGTTTCCTTTCCATCACTCCTATCAGCATAGTACCGCTTTGCCAGAGTGCCATACCCCATTTGTCTGGCCACCCTTCCTGGGAGCGCGAGCATCTTGCTCGCCTCGTCAGTGCGTCCGCCATGCGATCAGGCCACCGCGCTTGGCGGCTCCGGCGGGCGTGCCAGTCGTTCCTGGCGCTGGCGCGCCAGTGCGAGCAAGGATGTCTCTGTTGAACTTCGCGTTTTTGCCACAATATGTAGCGGCCAGCAGGCGAGCCCAACGACGACATGTGGTAGCAACTGCGGCGTTTTCCAACAGAGACAAGGATGCTCGCGCACCCAGGCGGTGCCTCCTTGCGGCAGTGATCGTAATACAACCCAGATCACAATTCTTCGGCGCCGCCGCCATGATGCGCCGAAGCGCGTCCCGTCTGGTACCATGGGCGCGAATCAGCCTGCCTCTATTGGAGGGGACGGACGGCCCGGTGCTCGGATTACCCTTCGCGCTTTCGCCCACTTCCCCCTGGCGGGCGGCGAGTGCCGTTGCCTGCGCCGCGCTCGTCCCGCTCGGCGTGCTGCTTATGCGGCAAACCTCCACGATCTCCTGGATTCCGGCGCCTCCTTCGGGAAATCTGGGCCAGGTGTTCCCAAACCCCGAATGGGTGATCTATGGCACCCTGATGGCGCTTCTCGGCTGCCTCGGTGTCTTTTTCCTCCTCCCACCCCTTCCACTTGCCGAGGAGGCTCCCGCCGGCGCCAGCGGTTTACGCTTCGGCGGGCGGCCTGCGCCCGCGGCCCTGGCCGCCCTTGCCGGCGCCCTCGGCCTCTATGGATGGGTGATCGCGAGCGCGCGGGCCCATGTCGCCAATCCCTGGCTGATTCTTCCGCTTCTGGCCGCGCTCGTCCTGGTGGGGTTGGCGCTTCGGAGCCTGGTGGGAACGCCCGCTCCCGATCCCGTGCCCCACTGGGCGCCGATCGAATACGTGTTCGTAGTCGCCGCCATAGGGGCATTCACCGCCTTCAACCTCCATGACCTACGGGACTGGCATTTTGTCTTTTGGGGTGACGAATGGCCATTCTATGAGTTTGCCCGCGCGGTCGCCCACGGAGTATCGGTGGATCCGTTCAGCCAGAACGGCGTCTTCGGCATTCATCCCCTGGCCGACAGCATCTATCAGGGACTGGTGATGCGCCTGGTGGATATGCATGCCCTGGGCTGGCGCCTTAGCAGCACCCTGGCCGCCGCGTTCCCCATCATTCCCCTCTATGCTCTTGGGCGGAGGCTGGGCGGCGCGGGCCAGGCCGCCATCGCGGTGGTGATCTACGGCGCCTGTCCCCTACTCTGGGCCTTCGCGCGGATCGGCTATAACAATAACGACCCGCTGTTCCTCATGGCACTCTCGGCGGCGCTCGGGTACGCCGGCATGCGGCGTAACTCGGCGGTCCTGCTGTTTGCCGCCGGTGCAGGCGCGGGCGGCGCCTGGTACAGCCTCTTTTCCGGGCGGCTGATGATCGGCGTGGTAGGGCTGGCCATCCTCCTTGACTGGCGTGGTGGTTGGCGCGTGGGGGCTCGGCGGCTTGCCTTTCTCCTGCTGGGATTCGGGCTCGCGGTGCTCCCCCTGGCGGTTGACAATGGAGCGCAAACGATCGGAGCGATGTTCCCCTTGATCAGCCTGTCCCATGTCCGCGTCGCCGGACCGGTGTCCAGTCTGCTGGGCCAAAATACGGTGCGGGGAGTCTATGCCTTTCTCTATGCCACCGAGGATAGCCACTATGTCCAGGGCGCGGTATTTGACCTGCTCTCGGCGGGGGCGCTCTGCCTCGGCATCACCCTGGCGCTCCGCCGAGTCCGCCATGGCGGCGCCCGGCTGATCGTGATCTGGTTCGCGGCGGGCCTACTCCTCACTACCCCGCTCTATTACGTGCCCCAGATAGCCGATACGCGCCTGATGATCGCGGTCGCTCCGGCCGCGCTCCTGGCCGCCTGGGGCTTGGACGCCATCCGCCTGGCTCTGGGGAGGCTGGCGCGCCGCGCCGGTGGGCTGGTGGCCGGTCTTGGGCTGGCGGGAGCGCTGATCGCGCTTGTGGGCCTCAACTTCCAGCACTTCCATGACACCATGCTCCCGGTACACTATGCTCCCTATGCGACCGCCGACCTGGTAGATCGGGTGCTCCTGGACACTCCGAACACCCTCTTCATCCTCCCAGCCAATATGTCCCAGATCGATCCCAATCGGTCCCAATGCGACGTACTCGATGGCTATCGGATTGACCCAACAGCGGTCCTCTACCCCTATCCCACGGGGCCGCGTCCCTTCTGCTCCGGCACCGGCGCCGCCCTGTCAAAACCACTCCCCAGGGTGCTGGTGATTCAGGACAGCCAGGGCCCTAATCCCGGCTGTGCCGGCCTCCCGCGGACCATGCTGGCCGATCAGCAGGGGGGCGCTATCTGGACCTACGGCTTTACCATGCCCATCCTGCCTCCCGTCGCCTATGTCAACGCCTTGACGATCCGCCTGGGCGCCGCCTGCCCCCGCCTCTTTGGCTGAAGGAGCACGCGAACGCTTTTCAGCTCCGGACCCGTGTCATCTCCGGATCGTACGGCGCTTTGGCCAGGATCTCGCCCTCGCCCGAGGCGCCGCCCGCCTTCGCCGTGACCGTGACCTTGGCGCCGGGAACGGCTAGCGAGGGCGGTATATAGCCCATGGCCAGGCTTCGCTTGAGGAAGAATCCGCGATCTCCGGATGAGATCGTCCCCGCGGCCTGGCCATCGACGGTTATCGCATCGCCGGTAGCCGCCGTGAACGAGAGATCGGGGAAGGCGATCATCGTCAGCTTCCGGCTGACCCCCTGCTCCTTCTGGCGCAAGAGGGCGTCGCGCCCAATAAACTGCCCCTTGTCAAAGCGCACGGTCCAGCCGACCCCTGCCTCGATCGGGCTGGTCGTCTCATCCAGGTCAAGCCCATACAGAGGGTACCGCTTCTCGATCCGCACGCTGCGGAGAGCGCCCAGACCGGCGGGGAGCATGCCGAACGGCTTTCCGGCTTCCAGCAGGGCCGCATACATAGAATCGGCATACTCGCCGGGATAGAACAACTCATAGCCCAGTTCACCCGAATACCCGGTCCGCGAAATCATCGTGTTCGGTATCTCGGCCACCGTGCCGTGGGTGAAAGTGTAGTAGGGGAGGGCGGCGGTTGAGAGGTCAGTATCGGTCAGCGTGCCCAGGATCGTTCGCGCCTGTGGCCCTTGCACCGAAAGGAATGCCTGGCCGGC
>DATBTL010000278.1:0-24130 GCA_036559345.1 Chloroflexota bacterium
ATCTCGTCCAGGGCGGCGAGAAACACGTCGATGTCGCCAGTGGTGGTAAAGAAGAAGGGTGAGACCCGCACCAACCCCGGGCGATAATCCGTGATAATCCCACGCGCGGCAAGATGCTTCACCACGCGCGCCGGATCGTCCATACGGAGAGTCACGATCCCCGAGCGCTGAGACCACTGGGCGGGAATGCCAAGCGTGAGGCCACGAGCCAAAGCCTGTTGCTCCAGGTAGTCCACCATGAAGAGGGTGTGTTCCCGCGCCCTGAGTATCCCCACCTCTTCCAGCATTTCCAGCCCACCGATTCCCGCGTATACCGCCGCCATGGCCGGCGTCCCGGTCTCCATGCGCCGGCCATCGGATTTGTAAGTAAACACCCGGCGCTCGAAATCAAACTGATTGTCCGCCGCGAACCACCCGGAACCGATCGGTTGCAGCTCATCCAACAGACGTGGGGCTGCGTAGAGGTACGCCAGGCCGGGACCGCCCATCAGCCACTTCAGCCCTCCGGTGACCAGAAAGTCGAGGCCCGATTCCCTAACATCCGTGGGGATCTGGCCGGTGCCCTGATAGGCATCAACCAGGAGCAGAGCGCCTTTCCGGTGGGCGATTTCCGCCAACGCCGCCAGATCTTGCACGGCGCCGGAGGTGAAGAACACCTGGGAGGTCGCGATCAGGGCCGTCCGCTCGTTGACCAGCGCCTCGTAGCGGTCGAGCGAGACCGTAATCCCATCATCGCTCGTCGCATACCGTACATTGATCCCCTGGCTCGCCCGGCTCAGCCACTGGATAGGAATGGTGGGGAAATCCAGATCGGCCACCACCACCTCGTCGCGCTCAGTGTAATCGAGTGAATTGGCCGCGGAGGCCAGGGCATTCGAGACACAGCCATGGAGGGAGACGTGCTCCGGAGGAGCCCCAATCAACCGGCCAAGGCGCTCGCGCGCCTCGGCGCACGCTCCCAGCCAGGTGCGGTACCAGGCGGAGGCGCCGAACTCTTCCCAGAGATCGAGAAACTCAAGAACACCCGCCCGGGATCGCGACGAGAGGGGGCCCAAAGATACCGTGTTCAGATGAGTTTTCCGGGCCAGGGTGGGAAACTGAGCCCGGTATCGCTCGACCTCGTCAGCAGGCAAAGCTGCCCGACGGTCACTCATCCGTTCGCTCGGGCCGCGCGCCGCCGCCGACTCAGATAGAGGAAGCTAAAAGAAAGCACACCCCAGCACAGCAAAATCATCCCCAAGCCCGCCAGAAACGCGCTGGCCACCAGAAACCCGAGTAGTACCATAATCGCCCCGATTGCCGCGCTCCATGCCGGTACGCTCAACGGCTTCGGCGCCTTCTCGCGGCGTGCCCGCCCATACCCGCTGCTTGCCATCGTCCATCCTCCCAGCGCCGGCGGCGCCCTTTAGCCCGAGGTTTTCCGGTCGGGTGCCCCTCCTAGTACAGACCAGTTCTCCCATTAGTCTACCCGCTTGCGACGCGGACCTGCTGATCCGACAAACCACACGACCCGATACCGAAATAGAGTATAGAAGGGTGGCGGCGTCCTAGTTCAGATTGTCATAGGGCTTCCGCTTCGGCGCGGTGATCTGATTCATGCGTTCCAGAATCGCGTATTCCCGTCCGAGTATAGCGATCTCCAGGCGCAAACGTTCCTCGGCGCTCACCGCTTCCAAGAGACCCTGCATCTCGGCCGACCGCGCCGGATGGACCTGCTGAAGCAGGTTCGCCACCCGATAAGACACCTGAACCGGGTCGTCCGGCAGTTCGACCGTAATGTTCGACGGATCATCCTGGCTCAGCAACAGGGTCACATAGCGGCGCGCGAAATCCCGTGCTAGGTTCGCCTGGCTCTCCAGCTGCACCGACGCGCCGATCGGCTCGTCCAAAAGCTCGACCAGGCCGTGCGGGAAGGGCCGGTCTAGCAACCGCTCGATGAGCCGGAATCGCTCGCGGCCCTCGGTCACCAAGTTCATCCGTCCGTCGTCGAGCAGCGCCATTGAGGTGATTTCCGCCACCGTCCCCACCTCGAACACGGTGGCCAGACCGCCTACCTCAAGACCTTCCTTGATCAAACAGACCCCAAAACGCCGGTCGACTTCCAGGCAACGGGCGATCATCTCGCGATACCTGGGCTCGAACACATGGAGGGGCAGAATCATGTCTGGGAGCAGCACAACATTGAGCGGGAAGAGCGGCAGGTCAACGGCGGCCATGAGTGGCATTCCCCATTCTTCCCTGTCCAGCCGCGTTTCGGATCGCGTGGCCACGGTGCTACATCCAGCCTACCAGTACGTCCCTTGGCATGCAACCATCGCGCCTGCGCGGCTGGTCCGTTTCTCCGGATGGCGCTACCCTCAGTAACGTTATTCGTTTGGCCGGCTAATTTGCCCAGATGTCCTGGGCCCGCGCCGGCGAAACCGTACAAGGGGAAAAGCTTCCGATGCGAAAGGGCGCCGCTACAATCGAGGCATCACCGGTCGTGCGCGCCCTGGTTGACGCCCTTGGCGCCGCCACCGTGCTCTGGCAGCCCTACGACATGCATCTCTATGCCTATGATGGGTCCATCGACCGAGCTCGACCCGAGGCCGTGGTGTTGCCGACCACTACCGCCGAAGTGGCGACCACGCTCCGAATCTGCGCCGAGTACAACGTGCCGGTCACGCCCAGGGGGAGCGGCACCGGCCTGAGCGGCGGGGCGATCCCCGCCGCCGGCGGGGTGCTCGTCTGCACCGCGCGGATGAACCGCATCCTTTCCGTCGATCCCGAGAGTCGGAGGGCCGTGGTGCAGCCCGGAGTGGTAAACATGCACCTCTCGGACAAGGTAAAGGAATTTGGGCTTTACTATGTTCCCGACCCTTCCAGCCAGCGGGCCTGTAGCATTGGCGGCAACGTGGCCGAGAATGCCGGTGGCCCGCATACCCTCCTTCACGGCGTAACCACCAATCATGTGCTGGGGATCGAACTCGTCCTGATGGGCGGCGAGGTGGTTCGTCTGGGCGGCGACGCCCTGGATCCGCCGGGGTACGATTTGGTGGGGCTGGTTACCGGTTCCGAGGGCACGTTCGGCGTGGTGACCGAGATTACCGTGAAGCTTACGCCCCTGAGCCCCGGCGTGCGAACCATGTTGGCGATCTTCTCCTCGGTCGAACAGGCTGGCAATGCGGTTTCCGGGATCATCGGCGCCGGAATCGTCCCCGCCGCTCTGGAAATGATGGACAACTTGCCCATTCAGGCGGTAGAAGATGCCTATCACGCAGGCTACCCCCGAGATGCGGGCGCGGTGCTCCTGATCGAAATTGAAGGCCCCGCCGATGGACTGGAGGAGCCTGCGCAGGCCATAGTCGCCGAGTGTACGCGGGCCGGCGCCCGCGAGGTCCGGGTGGCCACGACCGCGCGCGAGCGGACCTTGCTGTGGGCGGGGCGCAAGGGAGCCTTCGGCGCCCTTGGGCGGATCACTCCTGATTACTACACCATGGATGGAGTGATTCCCCGAGGAACCATGCCGATGGTCCTGAGCCAAATCGCCGAGGTAGGACGGAAGCATGGACTGACGATCTGCAATGTGTTCCACGCGGGCGACGGCAATCTCCATCCGCTGATTCTGTTCGATGCCGAGGTTGAGGGGAGCGTGGAACGGGTCAAATTAGCGGGGGACGACATCCTGGCGATCTGTGCTTCGGTCGGAGGCTCCTTGAGCGGGGAGCACGGGATCGGCATGGAAAAGAACAACCTCATGCATCTGATCTTCAGTGAGCCGGACATGGCCCTGATGAAGGAACTCCGCCTGGCGTTTGACCCCCTGGGCCTGTGCAACCCCGGCAAGGTCTTCCCTACTCCCGGCCGCTGCCTTGAGCCGGGAGGGCGCCCGCGGGCCGGCGCCGGCTGGTAGCCCAAGATCCTTGTCCACATCTTTCTCTCCAGAGGAAGTAGCCAGGTAGGGGTACCCCTTGTGGGTGCCCTTGGCGGCCCGAACCTGGGCACCCACAAGGGGTGCCCCTACAAGAAATCGCTCAACGCCACATCCGGCCTCAGCAGTCGTATCCTACCACCCGACCGCAGCCGGAGGCCCGCCCCCGCATAAGCCTGTAACCGGCGCCGTATGGTTTGCTAGGACTAATAGGCCCCGCATGGGCTATACTGGGGCATCGCCCGCGCGGCCATACTGAAAGAGCGAAACCAGGGTATATGGGCGCCGAAACGCAAACGCAGGTTCCCCACACGACGGATTCAATCTATCGCACCCATATGCGGGCGGTGTATGGATTCATTTATGTCAAGGTTGGCAATCGAGAAGCGGCGGAAGACTTAACGAGCGAAGTGTTCTTGCGCGCGGTGAATCATCTCGACCCATCGCGCGAGGAGCGAAGCATTCTGGCCTGGCTGTATAGGGTGGCGACGAATCTGGTCAATGACTATTGGCGATCAAGGATGGGAGCACAGGTGATAACCCTCGAGGAAGCACGATTGCGGATTGCCGCGCCTCCGCCGCCTGATCTCTGGCGGCAGGAGGAGACAACGCGCCGCGCGCACGCTGTCCTGGAGCGGTTACCCGACAACTACCGTACCGTCCTGCAGTACCGTCTCCTTGACGGCATGAGCGTGGCCGAGACCTCACGGCGGATGGGAACAACCGACGCCAATGTCAAAGTGTTGCAACACCGCGCCCTGAAGCATGCCGCGAAGCTTCGACTGGATGGGTCCGCCGGTGAGTGACGACCTGGACCGCCTCTCCGAACTGCTGGACGACCTCGCCGCGGAGCGGGACCCCGCCCTCCGCTCCGATCTCGGTCCCGATGAGCAAGATCTGGCCCGCGCCGCCGCCTTCCTGAAGGCCGGGCGCGCGGACTCACTTGTCCCCCGCCCTGAGTTCCTCGATCAGCTTGAGGCTCGGCTGGCGGATCGGCGCCCCTCGCCTGCCTCGCCGCCCGCACCGACCCCCGCGGTCTCGCGGCGTGGGATCCTGGGCCGGGCGGCGGCCGCGGTAGCTGGGCTCGCGGTAGGCGCCGGGGGCAGCGCGAAGATCGCGTACGAGCAGGGGAAGAGCGACGGGGCGCATCAGGAGGCATCATCGCCCTTGGAGGCGGAGATGGTACCGGACGACCGTGGGGAGTGGATGGACACCGGGCATACGACCGCCTCTCTGCCGCCAGGTCAGACCCGGCGTTTCCGTGCTGGCGCCGTGGAGGGCTTCGTGGTTCATCCCCAGTCGGGTGGCGCCATCTACGCGGTTTCCGCCGCCTGCACGCACATGGGCTGCGCGATCTCCTGGATGTCGGCCAGCGGCACCTTTGTCTGCCCATGTCATGGCGCGCAGTACAATGCCGACGGTACCGTGCTCAGTGGCATCGCGCGTCACCCCCTTCCCTTTCTCAAGCTGCGAATACACGCCGATGGCCGGGTGCAAGTGTGGGCGGTCGCTCAGCAGCCCACCACCAATACGCTCGTGCCCTATAGCGTTCCGTAGTACAACTTGGCGCAGTCGATCATTGGTGGTAGGGGCACCGTCTTGGAACTTCCGACTCGGTGGACTAGCCCTTAGATCCGACCACGTTGGCCCGATTGTCCCATACGAGCTACCTTTTAGAGGAAAGACATTGGGGCAAGGGGCCGCGGCAAGGAATGACCCGCTTCGTGTGGCGGCCCATACCTCTCATCAGATGAGGAGCGGTTGCCATGGAGAAGACAATTGCGCGCGAAGTGACGCTGGCGACCTTCGAGCGTGAAGTCATTGAGCGTTCGCGGTCGGTCCCGGTGGTGGTGGACTTCTGGGCTCCCTGGTGCCAGCCATGCCTGATGCTTGGCCCGGTGCTGGAGAATCTGGCCGAACAAGCAGACGGTGCCTGGGAGCTGGCCAAGATCAATACGGACTACGAGCAGGAGTTGTCGCTTCGGTTCGGTATCCAGGGGATTCCGGCGGTAAAAGCCTTCCGGGACGGTAAGGTGGTCAGTGAGTTCGTCGGAGTATTACCCGAGCGGTCAATTCGCGCTTTCCTCGCGCGTATTGTCCCCTCGCGGGCGGACCAGCTAAGCGCCGAGGCCCGGGAACGAGTCGCCACGGGCGATGCTTCCGGGGCCGAGGCGCTTCTCCGCGAAGCCCTCGACCTGGAGAAAGACCATGCGGGCGCCGCCCTGACCCTGGCCGAGCTTCTCCTGGAACGCGGCCAGGAGGATGCCGCGCGGCCCCTGCTGGAGAGCTTGCCGCCCCATACCGACGAGGGACGACGGGCCGCCGCTCTCCTCAAGCGCCTCCAGTTTATCTCCGACTCTATCGGTCTGCCCAGCCGAGACGAGGCGCTGGCCGCGCTCGCCGCCAACCCTGACGACTGGTCCGTTGTCTGGGCCCTGGCCGTCCACGCGGCCGGTACCGGTGACTATGCGGAAGCCTTGAGCCGCTTCCTCGATCTGCTGGAGCGGAATCGCCACTTTCACGACGATGGCGCCCGGCAGGCAATGCTGGCAATTTTTACCATTCTGGGTCCAGACCACGAGTTAAGCATGGCCTATCGTCCTCGCCTGGCGGCGGCCCTTCACTGATCCAGGGAGCGCGGGCATCTTGCTCGTCCTCGTTGATCACCGAGACGGGGAAGAGCAAGATGCTCGCGCTCCCAGGCGTTCTCGCCACTCGGATGGGTACGCCAACGGAAGCCAGTATGGGGTACGCTCAAGAATGTTCGAGTGACAGGAGATAACTTCATGAGGTCCGCCGCGTCAATTCCTCTCCGCCAGCTGCCCTCTGCCCAGACCGCCCTCCGGCGCGTTAGGCGATCCGCCACCCTCCTTACTCTGCTTGGCGCGCTCTGCCTTCCCGCTTCCACCCTGGGCGTCCATGCCTCCTCACCTTCCCTCATTGATTATCCTCTGTTCAACTTCAACCCCATGCGTACGGGGATCAATCCCTCCGAGCGTGTTCTCACTCCCAGCACGGTCGGGCGGCTGAAGCGCCTCTGGTCGGTACAACTGAATGGGGTCGCGGATGAGTCGGTGATCGAACTCACTGGATTGGGCCCCGGCAAGATCCGGAACCTGCTCTATACAACGACCCGACGCGGCGTCACCTATGCCCTCGACGCCGGGACCGGCGCCAAAGTCTGGACCTTTGACCCACACGATCTGGTTCTGCCTGATGCCCAAATTACCACGGCCACCCCAGCCGCCGATCCAAGCAAGGCGTGGGTGTATAGCGCCAGCCCCGATGGTCACATTCACAAGCTATCCGCCACGACGGGCGCCGAGGCTGCCGGATGGCCGGTCTCCGTGACTCTCCATCCCCAGGATGAGAAGATCGCCTCCGCCCTCAATCTGGTCGGGAATACCCTGCTGGTCACCACGAGCGGCTACATCGGGGACGCAGGGAATTATGTCGGCCATGTTGTGGCGATTAATACCCAGAACCGCCGGATGGGAATCTTCAATACCCTGTGCGACTCGACCACCAGTTTACTCGCCGAGCCCGGCGGTTCACCCACCTGCGGCCATGTGCAGTCCGGAATCTGGGCCCGCGCGGGTACAGTGGTCGACACGATGACCGGCAGCCCCACCCAGGGAAGCGCGTTCGTTGTCACCGGAAACGGCGCCTACGACGGAATCCATAACTGGGGCGACAGCGTGCTTCGCCTCACCCTCGGCGGTACCGCATTGGCCCTGAAGGACGCATACACGCCAAACGTCTTCGCCATGCTCGACTCTCAGGATCTTGATCTTGGCAGCACAACCCCAATCCTGGTCCCCAAGCAGCCCGGCCCGCACCCCTGGCTGGTCGTACAAGGAGGCAAGGACAATTATCTCAGGGTGCTCAATCGGGCGGACCTCAGCGGTCGAGGAGGGTTGGGTCATACCAGTGGGGAGTTATCCGCGCTCGCCATTCCCCAGGGCGGCCAGATGCCGACCGCCGGAATCGCCTGGGCGGACTCCTCGGGGAAGACCTGGATCTTCTATACCACGGATAAAGGGGTCGGCGCCCTCCGCCTTACCGTAGCCGGTGGACGGCCAACCCTTCATCTGGCATGGATCCACTATGACACCTATAGCTCACCCCTCCTGGCGGACGGCGTGCTGTATGCCGCCGAGAGCGGAGCGCTCAGGGCCTTCAATCCCTTTACCGGTGCCCAGTTGTGGAGCAGCAGTCTGGCGAGTGCCGGCGGCAACATTCAGGGCGTCCATTGGGAGAGCCCCACCGTGGTGAACGGTCGCGTGTATATGCCCGATGAGTCCGGGACCATCACCGCCTATGGACTTTAGTAGCCTGCCTCATCCTCGGCGCCATCGTAATGGTGCCGTGGCAGATAGGTGTCCAGAGTAAACGAGGTCTGTTTCGCGCTAGTGACCTGTACCTTCACGACCGTACTGTGTACCGGTGTGGGACTAAGCAAGGCGGAGCTGCCGCCCGCGAAGGCCAGGGTTCCCGCCATGATCCAGGCGCTGCCGCTGCCTCTCCCCATCCAACCCGCGAGATGCCGCCATACCCAGTGGCGCACTGCCCTGATACCGTCCATCGTGGTTCCCCCTTGGTGTAGTACGGGCCATGCCCCTATACTACATCAACTCGGCAAGTTATGCACGGACCCTACTCCCTTCCATCCAGCCATTCCGCTGCCTCCCGCAGCGACGGAAACACGCGGTGCGCCGGGCTCAAGTCCTGCTGCAAGGTCAGGGCATTCGGTATTGCCAAACAGTACATGCCGGACGCACGGGCCGCCCGCAGGCCGGTCGCGGAGTCCTCCATCGCCAGCGAGCGCTCGGCCGCGACACCCAGCCGCGACATCGCCAACTGATACACCGCTGGGTCGGGTTTCCCTTTGGGAACCTCGTCGGCCGAGGCAACAGCCGCGAAATGCTCGCGAATGCCCAGTCCGGTCAACGCCGCGATGATGCTGGGCTGCCCGGAATTGGAGGCCAGACCCAGGCGCCAACCTCGCGCGTTCACCACGTCCAGCAGGTCTTCCAGACCAGGCATGGGCGCAAGATTCGTTTCGCGGAGGTCAGTAAACGCTTCACGATAGATGGCGGAATAGGCGGCGGCGGTAACGTCCATCGGACGCATCGCCTGGACCGTTGTCCATTCATCCTCCCCATCCAGCCCTACAAGACGCCTGGCCTCTTCGATATGGAGCGCGGGCAGTCCGAACGATGCCAGCGCCCGGTCGTGGGCTTGCCAACTCCAGGCTTCGCTATCGATCAGGAGCCCATCAAGGTCCACCACCACGGCCCGCAAGCCTGGGCGCGGATCAAAATCAGTGACGCCGAGCGAGCTCATACCTCGAACCGGGTTTCCGCTCCAGTTGGATCCACGCTGCCATGGACCAGCGGTCCCGCCCGACAGGGACTATCCCCAATGGTCAGCGCGGTCTGGAGCAGAACCTTCCCTTCTGCCAGCCGGCGATCGTCGGCGGCGAATATCTGGGCCCATGGCTCCCCCGCGCGAACCAGCGCCCCAACTTTCAAGGTGAGCAGGACGCCGGCCGCGTAGTCAATCTGGTCACTCTTGGTGAGCCGCCCGGCGCCCAGGGCACGGGCCGCGTCACCCACCTTGAGCGCGTCGATCTCATGTACGAACCCGGATTGGGGCGCCAGAACGGTCTCCTGAGCCCGAGGTCGCGGCAGCACGCCATCAGGGTCATCCACGACCGAGGGATCGCCGCCCTGGGCAGCCACGAAGGCCCGGAATCGTTCCAGCGCCTCGCCTCCGCTCAATAAGCGGCGCAACGTCGCCTCCGCCGCCTGCAAGGAGCCACCAGAGGCGGCAACCAGTAATCGGCTCCCCAGGGCAAGACAGAGATCGCGTAGATCCTCCGGACCCTCACCCCGAAGGGTCGCAAGAGCCTCCTGGACCTCCAGGGCATTACCGACCGCCAGTCCCAAGGGCTCCGCCATGCCGGTCACCAGCGCCTGGACCGACCGTCCGGCGGCGGTTCCGATCTCCACCATGGCGCGGGCCAGGGCGAACGCGTCATCGGGGCGGGACATAAAGGCGCCGGACCCCGTTTTCACGTCCAGCATAATGACCTGGGCTCCAGCGGCCAGCTTTTTGCTCATGATGCTGCTGGCGATCAGGGGAAGGCTATCAACAGTCGCGGTTACGTCACGCAAAGCATAGAGCAGTCCGTCAGCGGGGACCAGTCGTCCGGTCTGAGCCACCACCGCCAGGCCAATCCGCCGCACCTGTGCCACCATTTCCTCCGGGCTCAAGTCGGTCCGGAAGCCGGGAATCGCCTCCAGCTTGTCCAGCGTGCCCCCGGTGTGCCCCAGGCCGCGGCCCGACATTTTAGCCACGGTCAATCCCGCCGCCGCCATCAGGGGTCCAAGAACCAGCGTGGTCTTGTCGCCTACCCCACCAGTCGAGTGCTTATCAACCGTTACCCCAGGCAGCTGGCTCAGGTCGACCGTGTCGCCGGAGGCCACCATGGCCTGGGTCAGGTCGGCGGTCTCCCGCGCGCTCAGGCCGCGGAAGAACACGGCCATCAACCAGGCCGCCATCTGGTAATCGGGGATCTCCCCGGCAACGTATTGGCTGGTGAGTGAATACAGCTCCTCGCGCGTGAGCTCACCCCCATCCCGAGTCTTCCGGATTAGCGCGTACACGGCAAACCTTCCTTCTCCATGTCCTGGGACATCTAGCTTCTCGATGCAGGATAGCGGCGCCGCGCGGTCTCCGGCCACCTGCATCGAGCATTCCCGGAATCCACGCCCCAGGGACTCGATTCCGTGTATAATCGGCATGTCTTCGCGGGCGCCGAGGTTGGCGCGGTCAGCGGTACGGGCCCGGTGAGCCGGGCGTTGGTCGCGGAGTCGCGATCACGACAACAGGGGAGATTCCCCACGCAGCTCGAAAAGTTGGAGGTCGTCGTGCTTCGAAGATCTGTCTTATCGTTCCTCGTACTTCTCGCCCTGGTCTGCGCCCCCATCCCCCGTGTCCCTGCCCGTGCGGCAAGCCTGACCCAGGTGTCAATTGCCTTGAACTGGATCACCAACGTTGAGTTTGCCGGAATCTGGGCGGCCGAGCACGAGGGCTGGTGGACCCAGGCCGGGCTCAAAGTGAACGTCCGTGGATACGACTTCAGCAATGATCCCGTGCTTCTGGTAGGCGCGGGCAAGTATCAATTTGGCTTTCAGGACGGCGCTTCATTGGTGATTGCGCGCGCCAATGGCCACATTCCCCTTCAGGCCATCTGGGCCTCGGGACAGAAGTCGCCCTTCGCCTTCATCACCATGCCGAAAAGCGGCATCACCTCGGTGAAGGATTTCAGAGGCAAACGCATTGGCTATCAGGCGCACGAACTGTACGTGCTCCAGTCCATGCTCAATCAAGTTGGGATGAGTCTGAACGACGTGAAGCCGGTGGTGGTCCAATTTGATCCGACGGTGCTTCTAGCCGGCAAGGTGGATGCCTACCTGTCCTACCTCACCAACGAGCCAATCGAGATGGCCCAGAAATACCACGTCAAGGTCAACATTATCCGCGCCAGCGATTACGGCTACAACTTTTACAGTGATGTCCTCTTTACCACGAACGGCCTGATCACTTCGAATCCCGGCCTGGTGGCAAAGGTGGTCTCGGTCATGGATCGGGGCTGGAAGTACGCTCTGGTCCATCCAAGTCAACTCGCGAAGTGGGTGGTGCCGGCCCTCGACAAGAACGACTCCACGAGCCAGCAAGAAGCAGAGATGACTGCCCTCAGACAGCTCTCGTCCGCCCCCGGAGCCCCTACCGGCACCATGACCGCAGGCCGCTGGACGACCGGTATCAACCTCTTGGTGAAATATGGGCAAATCAAGAAGTCGTTCCCGGCCTCCGATGTGTTCACCGATCAGTTCCTGCCCAAGCAGTAGCAGGCATGGCCGCGATAGCCTGCCACGATCTGTGCTTCAGCTACCCAAACGGGGTTCGGGCGCTGCAGGCTATCGAATTGGCGGTTGCCTCGGGAGAGTTCGTCTCCTTGATTGGTCCCTCGGGCTGCGGCAAGTCTACCCTCCTCCGGGTGGTGGCGGATTTGCTGCGGCCCGAGTCGGGAAGCGTGGCCATCGCGGGGAAGCCGCCGCGCGCTACACGCACCGCGCGCCGCATCGCCATGGTCTTTCAGGAACCGGCGCTCCTCGGCTGGCGCCGGGCGGCCCGGAACGTGGAGCTCCCGCTGGAGTTGGCGGGGAAGCGAGACGCGGCGGCCCAACACAAGGCGCAAGAGCTTTTGGCACGAGTCGGTCTGGGCGACATGTCGAACAGGTTACCGGCTCAAATGTCGGGGGGGCAACGCCAGCGGGTGGCAATCGCCCGAGCCCTGATTCAGGAGCCCGATGTGCTGCTGATGGACGAGCCGTTCGGGGCTCTGGACCAAATAACCCGAGATGAAATGAACGAGGCGCTGTTGCGAATCTGGGAGGACACGAAGATCACGGTCCTTTTTGTCACCCACAGCATTGCCGAGGCGGTGTACTTAAGCGACCGGGTCGCGGTGTTCACTCCCCGCCCCGGCACCTTGCGCTCGATCATCGAGATCCCTCTTCCCCGCCCGAGGCTCCATGCGATCCGCCGCGACCCCGCCTTTTTCCAACTGGAGAATCGGGTGCTCGCCGCCCTCGAAGGCCGGCCGGGAGAGCCAGATCTAGCCATGGCCGTCCACGCATGATCTCGGCCCCGTACCATGGCCGCTGACCCTATTCCATCCCTCGGCGGGACCGCCCCAGCCGGTGGACCCCGCCGCGGCAACCGCCTGGCCGGCACCGCTCTCGACATGCTCCTGCCGGCCCTAGCGCTGCTGGCCATTTTCGCGTTCTGGCAAGCGTACATAGTGGTGGAGCACGTTCCGTCCTTTCTGTTCCCCCGCCTGGACGATACCCTGCACAGTCTGGCCGACAACTTTGGCGAGATCCGATCCAGCCTGCTGACCACCCTGCAAGAGGCGGCCTGGGGATTCTTGATTGGTAACCTGGCCGCCATTCTAGGCGCCAGCATTTTCGTTCATTCACGATTCGCCGAGCGCACCTTTTTCCCCGTCGCCGTGATCGTCCAGACCATCCCCATTATTGTTTGGTCGCCTATCCTGGTGATCGTCTTCCCAACTGACAGTTTGTATCCGCAGATCGGGGTATCATTTCTGATCACCTTCTTCCCCGCCCTGGTCAATATGACCAGAGGGTTACGGGAAGTCGATCCCTTGCATCTGGAGTTGTTCCGTCTCCTCAACGCGACCCAATGGCAGATCTACCGGAAATTGCGCTGGCCGGGAGCCATTCCGGCCCTGTTCGCCACCCTCCGCATTACCAGCACGCTCAGCCTGATCGGAGCGATTGTCGGCGAATACGTGGCCGGCGGCGGCCAGGGGCTGGGCTATGACTTGATCACCGCCAAGCAGTCGCTCGATACCTCCAAGGTCATGGCCATTACCCTCGCCACCTCGGTCACTGGAGTGATTATCTTCCTGGTGGTGGCCGGCCTGGAGCGGGCGGTTCTCAGCCGTCGCGGTATGTAAGCAGCAGTGGCAACGGCGGTCACGCACCGCGAACCTTCCCGCGCTGTCCGAGCGGTCGGTGTACCATTCCTGGTGAGCCGGTTGCTATTCGTCGTACTTACCCCTCTCGCCTCACATTTCTGGGTGGGGTTGCACCTGCAAGGGCTGGCCTCTCGCTTCGCTGGAGCGTCTGGGGATTATTGGTATCGCTGGGACGCGGTCTGGTATCTGCGGATCGCCTGCGACGGCTACCATCAAGCTCCCTATCCCTATCCCCAAAGCGTGGTCTTCTTCCCCCTATACCCCGGCACGTTGCACCTGCTACTGGTGATCTGGCCGTGGTCGCGCGCCCTGGCGGCGGTTGTTCTGGCCAATTTCTGCTGCCTGGGCGCCTTCCTCGCGCTCTACAAGGTAGTGGAGATTGACTACGGACCAGAGCGCGCCAAGCGCGCCGTATGGCTGCTTGCCCTATTCCCAACCAGCCTATTTCTCTTCGCTGGGTATAGCGAGAGCCTCTTCCTGCTACTGTTCTTGCTGTGCTGCTACCTCGCGCGCCTCCATCACTGGTGGTGGGCCGGGCTGGCGGGCGGCCTGGCGACCGCGACCCGCTCGGTGGGCATCGTCGCGCTGCTGCCCTTCGCCATTTCGTGGTACGAGGTCTATGGGACATCAATATGGCGACCTGCTACCCCCAGGCTTGGGGCTGCCCGTCGGAACGAATTAGCGAGTGAGCCGGGTAGCAGGTTGGCGGCGATTCAGGCCCTGGCCGCGGCCCTGCTGATCCCGGCAGGGATCGCCGGCTATGCGCTCTATCTCGGACTGCGATTCGGCAATCCCTTGCTCTTCAGCACCAGTGAAGTAGCGTGGCGTCGCGCTCTTACCCCACCCTGGCACACGGTACATCTCGCCGTTTCGGCGCTGATCGCGCATCCGCCCGCGCCCAGCCTCGCCGGCCTGGTAGGCAGCCAGGATGCGCTGTTCTTGCTCGTCTTCCTGACCCTGAGTGTTCCCGCGACTTTCATCCTGACCCGTGCGCACGCGCTTCTCCTTTGGGGCGTCTGGCTGGTTGCCCTCTCTACCCCCGCGATCATCGGAAAGTACCCTGATCCCCTGGTCAGTCTGCCCCGGTATTTGCTCGCCGCCTTCCCCTTGTTCATCGTGCTGTCGGCCACCCCTCGCCGGACCGTAATCTGCGCCGCCTGTTTCCTCAGCCTCCTGGTCCTCAATACCATCGTGTTCGTGAGCGGGGGCTGGGTGGCCTAAAGTGGGGTACGTCTCGCATTCTATGGGTGCGGGCGAACTCCAGGGACCGCGAATCAGGTTGGCGTCCTTGCCTCGAAGGTGATGCGCACCCGTAAAGCACATCAATTTGGCGGGGAAGCCGGAAGCGATGCTACACTTCCCTATAGATTGGACAAGAAGTGACAACAGAATCCAACCCCAGCCCGACCCCACCGGCCAGCCTGCCACGCCCATCCGAACGCGCCCCAAGCCCCTACCGATTGCTGATTAGCGACATTGATGGTACCCTCCTCGATTCCACGGGCTCCCTTCGCGCCACGACCATCGCGGCCACCCAGAGAGCGCGCGCGGCGGGGATTGTGGTCACGCTGGCCACTGGGCGCCGATTCGCCACCACGGTCGACATTCTGACCGAACTTGGTCTCCTTCCAGGAGATGCCGAAGCTTCCGCCCATCCCCTCCCGACTATCGTGTGTCTGCCGCCGATCGTCCTCCAGGGCGGCGCGGTGGTAGCCAGCACCGATGGCACCACCGTGTTCTATCGGAACCCGCTGGCCCGTGACCAGGCCATGCTCGCCGCCCGCATCTTGATCGATATGGGCTTGCAACCGATCGTGTACGATGACCGAGTTCATGAGCAACGGCTCTTCACGGGGCCGGATAGCTTCGATAACGCGGCTACCGCCCAATACCTATCCCGGCACCGGCACACGGTGGAGCGGAGGCCGTATGAAAGCTGGAATCTGACGGACGACCCATTGCAACTGGCGGTGATCGGACCCCGTGAACCGCTGCATCAAGCGGCGGCACGGCTTATCTCCCCTGGCTGCCGGGTGATTATTTCCGAGAGCGCGGCCCTGGATGCCCATTTCATGGAGGTCTTTCACCAACTGTGCGACAAGGCATCCGCCGCCCTGCACGTGGCGAATCTTCTGGGGTTTGGCTTGGCGGAAACCGTGTGCATCGGTGACAACTGGAACGACGTGGAGATGATGGCCCGCGCCGGCTGCGGAATTGCGGTCGCCAATGCCCCAAAGGATGTCTTGCCGTTTGCCCGCCGCCTCACGGTCAGTAACGACGAGGATGCGGTGCAAGTGGTGCTGGATCAGCTACTGGCTGGGGAGGAACCGGGAATCCCAAATCCTCACTATGATCCGGCCCATTTCGATCGCTATCTCGCTGCCGCCGGGGCCCATGCATCATGAGGGCCAACTAGCCAAAAACGGGTCGTCCACGCCCGGCCTCAGCCGTCGACCCTGCCATCCGGCCTCAGCCGGAGGCCATCGTCCTCCCAGCCGACCTCAGTCGGCGGTTGGCTCGGGCTCAAGAAAAAGCCACCACCACCTCGAGGAGGCCAAACTGGAGCGCGTCGCCCTCGGCAAGCGGCGAGGGCTGACGGGGCGCTAACTCAGTCCAGGTCTTTTGCCCCTGATGGCGCAATCTGGTGCCGTTCGTACTCTCCAGGTCGATAATGGCCCAGCCGGTTGGTTCTCGGCGCAATTCGGCATGGCGTCGGGAAACCCCTAGATATTCCGCCTCGCCTGCATCGCAGGCCCGAGACACATCAAGATACGCGCTTTTGTCATCCGCGACTCGCGGTGAATCCAGCCCACGGCCGATCGTGGCTGAATCGACCTCGCAGCGAAACAAGGTGCCGGTCCGGGTCTCAATCAACGAGACGGCGCGAGGCACCTGCCTGGCGGGAAGCACGGGTACGGATGAATGCGGCCGTAAATACGGTTCGGCCGGCGGCGGTCCCACCGGACCCAGGTGTGGCATCGGGACCGTGATTCCCTGATCGGGCCGCGGGGCCGCCGATTGGACCGCGGCAACCGCCCAAGCCCTTTGGGCCATGTCGGTTCCCCCTTGCAACTCGCCCAACGTCTGATCGAGCTGGCTCTCGGCCTGGTCAAAGTCCCCATCCCGGATGCTCGCCGCCGCCCCACCCAAACGCACGTCCTGCGCCGCCAGTGTGCTGGCCAGGCTCCGCACGGCTTCTTGCCAGGCCGCGTCGTCGTATCCGGGGCCGCGCCGCAAACCCATGTCGGCCAGCATCTGGCGGCCGAGTGAAAAGCGTCTCCGTGCTTCCTGAAGTTTCGCCCCGGTCTCAGCCTCGCGCCGAGCTCGCCTGGCCGCTTCCTCGGCCGCGCGGGTTCGCTGTAGGTGGTCGGCAGTCGCTTGTTTCGCGGCGGCCACCCTTTGACCCAATATCAAATACGGGGCGAAAAGCGAATCGTACGAGCGCGCTTGGTCCAGCAATCGACGCGCCTCACCCCACCGCTGGGGTTGCCCCATGTCCGGAACGGTCGCGAGAAACTGGCGGGCGTGCAAGACCAGGGCCGGTAAGCGCGAAGCCATCGTAGGTGCTTCGGGGAGACCCAGCTGAAGGGCGGCGGCCACGCTGGATTCAGCCAGCGCGATATTCCGATCAATCTGCAAAAGTGCGTCGGTTAGCGCCTGTTGGCCACGGCTGAATGGATCGTTCATGGGAGATGATTAGCGATTGAACCCCGCATAATTGGGAGCTTCCTTGGTGATCACTACTCCGTGTGGGTGACTCTCACGGAGTCCGGCGTTCGTAATACGCACAAAAGATTTGGTCTGCAATTCGCGAATAGTAGCCGCTCCAGTATAGCCCATCCCGCTCCGTAAGCCGCCGAGCACCTGGTACAGTACCGCCTGGAGGGAGCCCTTGAAAGCCACCCGCCCTTCGATCCCTTCCGGGACCAACTTGGCCACCTGATCCACGTCTTCTTGATGATAGCGATCGGCGGCCAAACGCGCCCGCATGGCGCCAATTGACCCCATTCCCCTATACTCCTTGAAGCGCTCTCCATTATAGAGAATGACCTCTCCGGGGCTCTCCTCGGTCCCGGCCAACATGCTTCCCAGCATGACGGATGACGCCCCAGCGGCCAGCGCCTTGACCACGTCCCCGGAGAACTTAACCCCGCCATCGGCAATCACCGGGATGTCCAGGGCCGCCGCCGCCTCCGCGCATTCGGCAATGGCGGTAATCTGAGGCATACCGACCCCAGACACCACGCGAGTCGTACAAATGGAACCCGCGCCCACTCCTACCTTGATCGCATCCGCCCCTGCCTGGATCAAGGCTCTGGTCGCGGCGGCCGTGACCACGTTTCCCGCCACGAGCTGTACGTCGGGGAAGCGCTCCCTCAGACCCGAGGTGGCGCGCACCACTTCAATCGAGTGGCCGTGCGCGGTGTCGAGCACCAACACATCCACCCCAGCCGCCACCAGGGCCGCCGCCCGCGTGAACACGTCCTGGGTGCCGAGCGCGGCGCCCACCAGTAGGCGGCCCTGGCTGTCCTTCGCCGCGATGGGGAACTGCCGGCGCTTCGAGATGTCCTTCACCGTGATCAATCCGCGCAGCTGCCCTTCTTCATCAACGATAGGCAGCTTCTCGATCTTATGTCGATGCAGAACCCGCTCCGCCTGGTCAAGCGTGGTTCCTATAGAGGCGGTGATCAGCCGCTCGGCGGTCATGACCTCGGCAATTGGCCGCTGGAAATCGGTCTCGAATAGCAGGTCGCGATTGGTGATGATGCCGACCAATCTTCCGTGCGCGTCGGTAATCGGTATTCCGGAAATATGGTACCGAGCCATCATTTCGGAGGCATCGGCCAGTGATCGGTCGGGAGTCATGGTGATGGGGCGGCTAATCATTCCATTTTCGCTCCGCTTCACCAGATCCACCTCGGCCGCCTGCGCGTCGATTTCCATGTTCCTGTGTATAATCCCGATGCCGCCCTGTCGGGCCATGGCGATCGCCAGTTCTCCCTCGGTCACCGTGTCCATGGCGGCACTCACCAAAGGCACATTCAGGCTCAGGGAGCGCGTGAAGCGCGTGCGGACGTCCACCTCCCGCGGCAACACCGCGGAAGCAGCGGGAACCAGCAGCACGTCGTCAAAGGTTAGAGCGTCCCCTTGCACATTAAGCCCCATCAATGCCAACCCTTTCCGATCCTCGCCGGCGCACCGCCCGCTTCATTGTCGCATTGCCTCGGAACTCGGGCAAGACGGACTCCTCTAGTGACCTACCGGCTCTCCTATTGACGCGCGGACGGACTGCGCATACAGTGCTTGCAGGGTTTCTTGCGGCAAGCTTGCGTCGCGGTGGAAGGAGAGGCGAATGCTGTCCAAGCCCTTCAGTGGGTTGTCGCGCGGCGCTTTGGTCGTCGTGCTGGTGATTTTGGTAGCTCTGGAGTGCGCGGGAGCAGCGGGCCTCTATCTGGGAAATCGCACCGCGAGCGCCAGTTCGGGTTCGCTGGGAACGGCCACGCCTGATCCCGGAGCACCGGCGACGGCCGCCCCTAATCCCACCGCGTACAATGGTCCGCCTATTCTGACGGTCCAGAACTTCCCTCGAACCGTAATTGCCGGACATTATGAAACCTTCTCGGTGCGCTTGCGGGGGCTGGCGCATATTTTACTGACCTATAAGATCGGTTACCCGGACGGCACCTCGGATGCCGTTAAGGTCTTGACCGACGGCACCGGATACTCGAAGCATGCCTTCCTGATCAATTACAACCTCGGGACCAGCCACCGAGCCCCGATCACTATTGGCGTCTCTTATTCTCAAAAGCTGCAAGCCTACACACGCTTCGCGGTGCAGGCGCCGGACCCGACCAAGACCACGAAACCCTGACCAGTCCCTATACCTGCTCGAAATGGGCTACATCCAGAACAAAGATCGTGGCTCCGCCTAGCTGGACATCCACCGGATTGGGCATGTAGAACTCGCCCGGCTCCATCATCGGCGGCAGCGGATTGATGTATTGGGTGCGGGTTCGGCAACTGCGGCGAACTACCGCGATCACGTCTCCTACCTTCTCGTCCGGAGCCCCCACGAGGATGGTCGCGTTTCCCTGGCGCAAGAAGCCCCCATGTGACTGATAGCGGGTACTCCGATAGCCCTCCTTGGTCAACGCGGTGACCAAACCACCGGCATCCTCGTTCTGCACGATGCAAAACAGCATTTTCACCTCAGGCGCCCTCCCTTGCCTAGCTGCTCCGCGCCCCATAATGGCGGGGCCCGGCGATCTCCGCCGGTAGGCCCGCTATCAGCGCGTCTCGCACGTGATCACGTGTCATACTAGCATCAATCACGCGCCAGCGGCGCGGTTCGGCGCGTGCAAGCCACAAAAATCCATCACGCACCCGATGATGGAAGTCCAACTGGCGGGCGTCCATCCCGTTCCACGCACCATCCTCCGCCCGTCGGCGCAGTCCTACTTCCGCCGGCACATCAAGCAAGAACGTGAGGTCCGGAGTTATGCCGCCCGTGGCCAGGCCGTTTACCGCGCGGACGGCATCCAGCGGCAGCCCATCGCCGAAGCCTTGATAGGCGAGAGTGGAGTCGGTATGGCGGTCACAGATCACGATCCGCCCTGCTTCCAGGGCCGGGCGAATCACCCCCTGGACCAGCTCGGTTCGCGAGGCCGAGAAGAGGAAAAGGGAAGCCAGGGGCGATGGCGCCTCCGCCGCCAAAACCAGTGCCCTCACCCTCTCTCCGAGCGCCGTGCCTCCAGGTTCGCGGGTCATGGTCACCGCGTGGCCACGCTCGGCCAACCAGGCGCCCAACCAGCCCGCGCTCTCCGACTTACCGCCTCCCTCGGGCCCCTCGAAGGTTATAAACACGGCCCGCTCCTTCCGGGGGCGGATCCCACGGACCGCGGATCTCGCACCTCTACAGTGACTCCATCCCCGGAGGTAGAATACGCACTCGGCGCAATGGTTCCCGACCCGAAGAACGGGAGCCAAGATTATACCGCTCGGCCAACCGGTGCTGCATCCGGCGAATATAGGGGTTTTGCGGATTGAGGTCGACTGCCGCGCTCCCCTCCATCACCTGGTTGATCGCGTCCTCGGCTTCCTGCAGGGCCTGCGCCTGATTATCCATGCCATGAGCGATCCCGGTCGGCGGCTCCAGGTTATACATCCCCGCCAGAGCGGTCAACATCTGGGAGCCGGTATTGTTCTTTAACACATAAATGGGGGTGCCGGCTGCCTCCGCGTCGCGCAGAATCTGCGGCTTCCTGCGGAAATACGGCTTGAGCGTGACCACCAGGTTGGCGTCAACCGGCTCCTTGACCAGGCTAACCGGCAGCCGCAATTCCTTCGCGGCCTGTTCCAGCTTGGGCCGGCTGACTCCGAAGGGATAGATCCGCAGAGGCTGAACCCCATTCGCGTCCGCCACCCGGATCGGGAGTCCCGCCGGATTGGGAGCCAAGGCGACCAGACCCTTACCTCGGGGCAATCCCTCGGACTCACCGTGGTGGGGAACGCGGTCACGCATGGCGATAGTCCCATCGTCGGACCTGGTGCGGACCTGGGCGCTCACCGGGCGACCGAGTAGCATCGCGTCAACCACCCCCGCCACATCATTGTGCACGGTGACGTGATACCAGTCCTGAATTTCCACGACCACGTCGAAGGTAGGTGGGGCCTTCCGTTCCAGCACCGACTTCTGGGTACCGCGGCGGCGAGCCTCCTCGTCGCCCAGAGTAACGGTTTGGATGCCGCCCACCAGGTCGCTCAGGGTGGGATTCTGCATCAGGTTCTCGAGGGTGTTCCCGTGCGCGGTGCCCACAAGCTGTACGCCGCGTTCGGCGATCGTGCGAGCCGCCTGAGCCTCCAGCTCCGTCCCGATTTCGTCGATCACGATCACTTCGGGCATGTGATTCTCAACTGCCTCGATCATGACCGCGTGTTGGCTGGCCGGAGTGGCCACCTGCATCCGGCGCGAGAAACCGATCCCCGGATGGGGAATATCGCCGTCGCCCGCGATCTCATTGGACGTGTCGACAATCACCACGCGCTTATGGAACTCGTCGGCGAGTACGCGCGCCACCTCGCGGAGCATCGTGGTTTTCCCCACGCCGGGACGCCCAAGAAGGAGCATGCTTTGCCCGGATTCCACGATATCACGGATGATCGCGATCGTCCCATACACGGCCCGCCCGACCCGACAAGTAAGGCCGACCACCCGACCTTTTCGGTTGCGGATGGCCGAAATGCGGTGCAACGTCCGCCCGATCCCGGCCCGATTATCGTCGCCGAAATCGCCGATGCGCCCCACAACGTACTCAATGTCTTCCGAGGATACGCTCAATCCGGGTAGCCGGCGCTCCCCCCCTCGGAAGCGAACCGAAGGCTCGCGCCCAAGGTCCATGACAATCTCCAGAAGATCCCCTTGATCCTCCATGGCATCGACCGCTTGCGCGATCGTTGGTGGTAAGCACCGAATCAGTGCTTGTAGATCATCCGTAATTACTCGCTCCGTCATCTCGATCATAGTTGTGCTGTGCTTCCCTACTCGACGCCATTCGCTGATGTATTGTCCTAACCACGCCGCGCCGATACTGCGAAAGCTCGAGACCCAGCCCCTGAGCACGGAGAGCGGCAACCAGCAATTGGCGCTCGGTTACCCAGGCCACGGTGTGGCGCACAAGCAATGTCTCGCGCAGAATTGGCTCGAATCCAGCCTCCTCCAGTGTAGCCGAGATACGGCCATCGTACTCACGAACTCTGCATATCGTCGCGCAATTTTCGTCCAATCCCAACTCGTCCGCCGCGAATCGCAGCATCTCCGGCAAGCGTGTCGCCGCCTCGGATCCCGCCAGAACCTCCAGCAATTGCGCCCGTGAGCCATGGGCGGGCCGCCAACGAAGCCATGCCTGCAGATTTCCCATCTCTCCCACTACCACCTCGTGGACTGGGCGATACCGTCCAGCCAGGCCGGTTGGGAGACGCTTCACCGGGGCCCACTCTTTCAGGCTCCGACTCTCCGAATGGCGGACCAGCGCCGGAGTGGTGGCACAGTAGAGAGAAAAGATGTCCCAGGCGTCCCTCGGATCGCGGCTCCGTACGTCCGGCCTGGGCACGGGGGCCGCGTCGATTGCCATGCATGGCAGGCCACGCAGGGTTATTTCGGTCGAGAAGGGGCGGAATGAATGCTCCGCCATGAGAGCCAGGCTCTCGCTATCCGCCGGAAGGCGCGCGAAGGTCCGGAGAGCGCCGCGTTCCGCCATGTCCGTGCAAATGCGTTCCAACAAGGCAGCGCAGCCTTGTTCCCGGTGCTCGGCATCTTGGGACCGGCAGGAGAGGCGTAGAATATCCCACGACTCACGACCCGGTCTGGCCCGCGCCTGGATGAAGCCGCGAGTTCGATTGGCCCCCCCTAGTAAGAGCGTGTGAGAGCGGGGGCCAATCCCCCGCCAGTGCGATATCGCGGCGAGGGTGAGAGCTGAGGGCACGGTCGAAGCCAGGGGCGGGGCCAACACGACTGCCGTACCACTCCGCGAAAGCGTCCGCACGGTGGGAAAGTCTGAAAGTCGAGCCGGACGCACATTCATTGCTCTTCCTCTTGCCGCCCAGCCTGTCCTGGGTTCACGGTCGCTCCGGTCCGACGGATTCTCGCCCGCGCCCACGGTTTGGACACGGCGAACGCGATTGAACTTGCTAGGATTATACTATACGCTTTCTCACTAACCCGCATATGTGCCTCTCCATCCGTAGAAATGAGAATCGTATGGCGTCCTCTCAATCCGCTCTTCTTGTCGCCCAGTCGGGTGGGCCGACTCCGGTGATGAATGCCAGCCTGGCCGGCGTTGTGGAACAGGCGAGCCACTCGGGCGTGTCCCGTGTGCTGGGGGCCCGCTATGGCATTCAGGGCGTGCTGCAACGAGACCTCATCGATCTGGGGGTGCAACCGGCAGGTCTATGGTCCCGCCTCCGACGCACGCCATCAGCCGCCCTTGGCTCCTGCCGGAGAAAGTTGAGTGTCGAGGACCGCCGCTCGGTTCTCGACACGCTGATCGAGTTGGATGTCCGGTACTTCCTCTATATCGGTGGGAACGATTCCGCTGATACGGCGCTCGCCCTCGACCACACGGCCAGAGAGGTTGGCTATGACTTGCGGGTGGTCTCGATTCCCAAAACCATTGATAATGACCTTCCTGGCACGGATCACTGTCCCGGCTATGGCAGTGCCGCCCGATTCATTGCCCAGAGTACCCAGGACGCCGGCCTTGACACCGAGGCCATGCGGCTCTCCGATCCGATTAAGCTGATCGAGGTCATGGGACGCGACGCGGGCTGGTTGGTGGCGGCGGCCACCCTGGGGAAGCTGGATGAGGCGCACGCGCCCCATCTGATTTGCGTACCGGAGCGCCCGCTCGATATCGACGCTTTTCTCACGGCGATCGAATCGACGTACCGCCGCTTCGGCTTCGCGGTCGCGGTGGTCGCGGAAACCATCCGCGACCTCGCGGGCCAGCCGCTCGGGATCGCGAACGAGGTGATCGCCGCCGATGCCTTTGGCCATCCCAATCTGGCGGGCGGGGCGGCAACCCTGACCGCGCTCATCGGGCGCCGGCTCGGGATTCGGGCCCGCTTCGACAAGCCAGGCACCATCC
>DATBTL010000279.1:0-23035 GCA_036559345.1 Chloroflexota bacterium
GCCCGGCCCGTTCGGCCAGCGCCTCCTGAGTCAGACCTGCCGCGCGCCGATACCGCCCAAGCAGCTCGCCAAAGGTTGTCGATCGTTCCGCGCTCATTGTGGGTGCCCCATCTCCCGGCGTCGCGACTGAACGCTCACCGCCGTCATCCGGCCAAGGGATGCCGCCCTAGCCATGATAGCATCCGGAGCCCGAGTATCCGGCTCGGACGGCACTGCTTCGGCTGTGTCTTAACCGTACCCGAACCCGCGGCCAAAGACCTCCGCGGGTAAGTCCGCGTCTAACGTCGCGGCTCCGCGTGGCGAGCCTCCCGCCACGCGCGTAGGCTGGATACCAACGAGGATAGCCGTATAGCTCGATGGAGGAAGAAACCATGCCCGATCCGACTTTCACACGACAGTTCGCCATGGCGGTCCAGGAGGACATCTTGCGCCGCGCAAGGGAAGGATCCCCACGGTGCCCGGAGCGGCAGCGACGGAGATGGGGTGGATTCGCCTGGCTCGCGGCCCTTGCCCGCGGGCTGGCCGTACCAGTATGCCGCCCCGCGACGCCGCTACCCGAGATGGGACGACACCCATCATCCACGACATCCCGCACGGAAACCTGACCATGTCCACGGAGAAGAGAAGTTACCACCAAGCGCCAGACCATTGGGTGTAACCCGCGCCTCCGACTTCCACTGCCCCCAATCTTCTAGCCCCATCCCTAGCTAGATGGGTGGTGTGCCCGCGCGCCAACTCCGTTAGGATGACGGCGGATGAGCTATTCCGCGGACATACGCGCGGTGTTAAAAGATTGACCCGGATTTCTGGAATAGTTCGACCTCTGCCGCGTTTCGATCCGATACAGTAATGAAACGCGAAAAGAACCCCGCGATGGTAGGTGCGTGAATGGCGCCGGGCGGCGCCTGAAGGAGATACCGCGGTATGGACAGTTCCCGTAATCCTGTTGGGCCCTGGGCGACCTTCTCCCTGGCCAGTATCGCTCAACTGATGATTATCCTGGACGTGTCAATCATCAACGTGGCGCTGCCGTCTATCCAACGCGGTCTCCACTTTTCTAACGCGGACTTGCAATGGGTGGTCAACATCTATGTCCTCTTGTTCGGTGGCTTTCTCCTGCTCGGCGGGCGGGCCGGCGATCTCTGGGGCCGGCGTCGCCTCTTCATGATCGGCATGGTGCTCTTCACCACTGCCTCACTGTTCGGTGGCCTGGCCCAAAACGGCGGCTGGTTGGTGGCGGCGCGGGCAGCGCAGGGCCTCGGCGGCGCCATTATCTCGCCAGTCGCCTTCGCCATCGTGACCAGCCTCTTTCCCGAGGGGCCGCAACGCAATAAGGCGGTGGGCATCTATGGCGCCCTGGCCGGCTTTGGCGGCGCGCTCGGCGTGCTGTTAGGCGGGGTGCTGACCAGTGGCTTCGGCTGGCAGTGGGTCTTGTTTGTCAATGTGCCGATTGGGATCATCGCCATTGTCCTCAGCCCCATCTTCATTCCTGAGTCGCGCGGGGCATTAGCGCGGGGCTCGTTTGACCTCCTTGGCGCCGTGTCGGTCACCGCTGGGCTGCTTGCCCTGGTCTATGGAGTGGTGAAGGCGCCGGAGAAGGGGTGGACTTCCGGCCAGACTATCGGCACGTTCGTGCTGGCCGCCGTGCTGCTGGCCGCCTTCCTGGTCATTGAGATGCGTTCCTCGGCGCCGCTGCTGCGGTTGGGTATCTTCCGCACCCGCTCCCTGGCCGTCGCCAATGGCCTCGGATTCCTGGCCGGCCTGGTGATATTCAGCATGTTCTTCTTTCTCTCGCTCTATCTCCAGATTGTGCTGGGATATTCGGCCCTCAAAACCGGGCTCTCGTACTTGCCGCTGGCGTTCATGATCATCTTCACCGCCGGGCTGGCCTCGGTGTTGGTCACGCGATTCGGCTTTAAGTACATTCTGGCCTTCGGGATGCTCCTCTCTACCCTTGGCATGGCCCTCTTTACCCGGCTTCCGCTGCACGGCAGCTACGGCGCCGACATCCTCCCCGGTATGTTGCTGGCGGCCGCCGGATTGGGCTTCGTCTTCGTACCACTGAGCATCGCCGCCGTCGCGGGCGTGCAGCCGGCGGAGGTCGGGTTAGCCTCCGGGCTGATCAACGCCTCGCAACAGATCGGCGGCGCCCTCGGCCTGGCGATCCTCTCCACCATTTCCACCCAGCGCTTTAACGACCTGATCAAGAGCGCGCGAGGCCCGGAAGCGTATTTCTCCTCGTTGGTGGGAGGCTATCACTATGCCTTTGCCGCTTCCACCATCGTGCTGGCGGTCGGCATCATCCTTACCCTTGGCCTCCTTCCCAGCGACGGACAGGGGGCGGGAAGGTCAATAGGCGTGGCAGCCGCGTGATCGCGCCTATTTGACGGTCACGCTCTTGGCCAGATTCCGGGGCATGTCGGGGTCGAAGCCGCGGGCCAGGGCCAGGTAGTAGGCGAGAATCTGCATCGGGATCAGGGTGAGGAGCGGGGAGAGGCCGCCGCCATCGGGGACGGGAAGGAATTCGTCGAAGAGGTCGCTATTGGTAGGGCCCACCCCGATGAGAAAGCCACCCCGAGCCTTGACCTGCGCCGCGTTGCCCAGAATCTCCGCCCGAGCGTCGTCGTTGGCGGCCAGGATGACGCACGGAGTGCCGGGGCCAATCAGGGCAATCGCGTAGTGCTTCAGTTCGCCGCCCGCCAGGCCCTCGGCATGGATGTAACTGACTTCCTGCACCTTGATCGCCGCCTCCTGCGCTACCGGGAAATTGATCCCCCGGCCAATCATATACAGATCGTGGGCGTCTCGGAGGCGTTCGGCCAGGCCCCGGACCCGCTCCAGGTACGCGGGCGCCGTAAGGGTATCCATGTACGAGGCAATATGGGTGAGCAGACCATGACCATGGGCGGATTGACCGGCGCAGGCATGGGCGAGCAGGGCGAGGATGGCGACCTGGCCCAGGGTCGCCTTGGTCGAGGCGACCGCTTTTTCCGGGCCCGCGTTTACCAGCAGCGTATGGTGCGCTTTCCTGGTCAGCATGGAGCCGGGAACGTTGACCACCGCGACCACCCGGCTTCCCCGGGCCAGGGCGACGTCCACCGCTTCCAGCAGGTCCGCGGTCTCGCCGCTCTGCGAAATGGCGATCAATAAGGTGCGCTCGTGCAGTGAATGGCGATAATTCTTGAACTCCGAACCGAGAATCGCCGAGGTGGCCCGGCCCGCGATGTCGGCAAAGAGATAGGCACCGATCCGCCCCACCACCCCGGCGGTCCCGCAGCCCACGAAGCAGACCTCCTGGGCGATCCGCATCACCGCCGCTACCTCGTCCAGAAGGGCGGGCGGCTGATTAATCGCCCGCTGCACGGCCTCCCGCTGTTCCAGGATTTCCTTGATCATGAAATGCGGATGTTCACCCAGTTCGGCCCGCGCCGGTTCCCACTCCACCTGCTCGAATTCATGGGGACACTGTTCACCGGTGTCGATGGCGGACACCACGACCCCGGAGTCGAGGGCCGCCATCTGGTTATCGCCCAGCCAGAGAATGCGGGTGGTATGGGTGAGAAGAGCAGGCATGTCCGAGGACACATAGACCTCGGACGCATGATCGTCGCCGCCGAGCCCCAGCACGATTGGCGAGCCGCTCTTGGCCACCACGACCAGGCCCCCGGCATCCAACACCACGATGGCGTTGCGCCCCCGGAGCCGCAGGAAAGCAAGGCGGACGGCTTCGGGAAAAGGATGCTCGGTCAGCGCGGCTTCCACCAGATGGGCGATCACTTCCGTGTCGGTGTCGCTACCCATCTGGTGGCCGGTTGCCAGCAACTCCTGCTTCAGCTCTTCCGCGTTCTCCACGATCCCGTTGTGAATCACGGTCACCCGGCCATCGCAGGAGCGGTGGGGATGGGCATTCCGCACCGTGACCCCACCGTGGGTCGCCCATCGGGTGTGGCCGATTGCCACTCGGCTCGGGTCGATCTGGGCCTCGGACAGCCCCTCGGGATCCACGCCGCCGATCCTACCTACCCCGCGAATCACCCGGATCGCGTCGCCCGCGGCCGAGGCGATGCCCCAGGAGTCGTAGCCCCTATATTCCAGCCGCTTCAGGCCGGCCAGGACCAGGGTCGCCGCGTCATCCCGCGGGCCAATGTAAGCGAAGATTCCACACATAGTATCGTCCAGTGTAGCGGGCCAGGCGCTTCAATACACCCACTGGGCCAGCACATCCTCCAGCGCCCACCGGGAGACTCCTCCCTCGCGGAGAACGGTAGGCCGATCCGGATCGCTCAAGTCCAGCACGGTCGAAGGCATCCCGCCGGAAACCGGCCCGCCATCCAGGATGGCGGCGAGTCCGGTGGGGAAGGATTCCCGCACCGCGGGGGCGTCCAGGGCGGGCGGCGATCCTGACTGGTTGGCGCTACTGCTGGCCAGCGGCGATCCGACCAGGCGGATCAAGGCGCGGAGCCGCTCATGCTCGGGCAGGCGCACTCCCACGGTACTCTGTCCTGGGGCAATCTCGGGCGGCAGATCTGGATGCCGAGGCAGGACCAGGGTCAGCGGCCCCGGCCAAAACCAGGCGATCACCCCGAGGGCCTGCGAGGACACCGCGGCGACTACCCGTGTCAGATCCCGCGCGTCGGCCACCAGCACGGGGAGCGCCTTGTCCGCCGCGCGCCCCTTAAGCGAGAAAACGCGGGCTATCCCCTCGCGTGAGAAGGCAGCCGTTCCCACGCCATAGACGGTGTCGGTGGGAAACCCCACCACGCCCCCCTCCCGCATCGCCCGCGCCGCGTCTTCCAACGCCCCAGGAGTATCCATCGCCCAGAGCGGTGACTGCGGGAGGGAAAGGAATGGATCGGCCATTTAGCGGACCGCGCAAAGAGCCTGGTAAAGAAAGATACAGTGCATATGCCTATGGTACCAGAGCGCGGGGCGCGCTCCCAAAGGCAAACGGGACAGCTGGCCCGCATGGTAGCATGAGGACTGATTGCTCCCATCCCCAGAGAGGAACCATCGTGCCGGATACCAGCGTGGAGATGACCAGCCCTGTGTCGGATCGCCAATTGAGCCTGCTGGATCTGCCCAGCATCCCCGAGTTAGAGGCATGCATTCGCTGTGGCCTCTGCCTCTCGGTGTGCCCGACCTATCGGCCCACCCAGGTGGAGACCAAGTCGCCGCGGGGCCGGATCGCCCTGGTGAAGAACCTGGTCGAAGGGGGGCTTGACCTCAACAACCGCGACTTCGCGGGGCACATGGACCTCTGCCTGCAATGCATGGCCTGTCACACCGTCTGCCCGACCGGGATAAGCGCCGGTGAGGTCGTGGCGCGGGCAAAATCGTATCTGCGGGCGAACAGTCAGCCAGGTTGGCTACAACGCCTGCCGCGGAGCGCGATCTACGAGGGGCTGTTCCCACACTACCGGCGGATGGAACTGGCGGCGTTCCCCATCCTGGCCTACCACCATAGCGGGCTGCAAAAACTGGTCCGCCGAACCGGGCTCACCCGCCTACTGCCCGGTCGGTTGCGGCGGATGGAGGAATTGCTTCCCAGTCGCCTGGCCGCGCCGCTCCGCCCAAGGCTGCCGGACCTAACCCCCGCCCGCGGGAGTCGGCGAGCCGAGGTGGCCTTTCATCTTACCTGCGTCAACAATATCGTCCTCCCGGAGGGGTCCGCCGCCTCGGTGCGCGTGCTGGCCTACAACGGCTGCGCCGTGAGGGCGCCCAAGGGTGTGGCCTGTTGTGGCGCCCCGCACGAGACCGAGGGTGAGATGGAACTGGCGCGGAAGCTCGCCCGCCACAACATCGCGTTGTACGAGAAGCTCGGCGCCATCCCGGTGATTAGCGACGCGGCGGCCTGCGGGGCCGCGATGAAAAACTATGGGCACTGGCTGGCCGGGGATCCGGTCTGGGCGGCCCGGGCCGCCGCCTTCAGCGCGCGGGTTCGCGATTTCCACCAATATCTTGTCACCCTCGGGCTCAGACCCCCAGCCGGCGAACTGCGCCGGACCGTTACCTACGATGATCCCTGCCACCTGTGCCATGCGCAGGGGATCAGCGCCCAGCCGCGGATGCTGCTGCGGGCGATTCCAGGGATCCGCTATGTCGAATTGCGTGACGCCGCCTGGTGCTGTGGAAGCGCCGGCACCTATAATCTGAGCCAGCCGGCGATGGCCGATGCTATCCTTGAGGAAAAGATGGCCCGGATCCGCGAAACCGGGGCCACGGTGATCGCGTCCGCGAATCCTGGTTGTCTGATGCAACTTGAGGCGGGCCTGCGCCGTTTCGGGATCCCTGGCCGGGTGGTGCATGTGTCGCAATTGCTGGATGAAAGCTATCGGAAGGGCGGCGCCCGAGGAGTACGCGCATGATGGACCAGGCGCCGGTAATCGACATTGTGGGCGGCACGCCCTCGTCCCGCCGCTTCTCGCCGCTGTCTCCCCAGGGGCGGGCGCAATTACGGAACTTGCTCGGACCGGACGGGGCGCTGGAGAGTGATACCGACCTTCAGGCGTATGCCTACGACGGCACTTTTCTGGAGCAGCGTCCGGACATCGTGGTCCTCCCCCGAACCACCGAGGAGGTAGCGGCCATTCTCCGCCTCGCCAGCCTGGAGGGCGTGCCGGTGGTGACCCGTGGAGCGGGCAGTGGCCTGGCGGGTGGATCGGTGCCGCTGGCCGGGGGGATCGCGCTTGTGCTGACCCGCATGAACCAGATCCTTGAACTGGATCCGATCAACATGCTGATCCGCGTGCAGCCAGGGGTGGTAACAGCGGACTTGCACGCGAAGGCCCTGGCGCACGGCCTCTTCTATCCTCCCGATCCCGCCAGCTCGAAACAAAGCACGATCGGCGGAAACGTGGCGATGTGCGCCGGTGGCCCGCATGGCTTGAAATACGGGGTAACCAAGGATTACGTCCTGGGCCTGGAGGCGGCCACCGCCGATGGCAGGGTGCTGCGCACCGGCGGCAAGATGATCAAGAACGTGACCGGCTATAACCTGACCCAGCTGCTGGTCGGTTCCGAGGGAACCCTGGCCGTGATCACCGAGATCCTGCTTCGGCTCCTGCCGAAGCCCAGGGCGGCCCGCACGGCCATGGCGGTTTTCCCCCGCATCGATGATGCCGCGCGGATGATCACGGTCATTCTCAATGCCGGCATCATCCCCGCCACCATCGAGATCATGGATCAGGAATCAATTCGTTGCGTCGAGGAATGGCAACATGCCGGGCTGCCGGTGGACGCGGAGGCGATCCTCCTGATCGAGCTAGACGGCGAGCCGGCGGCGATTGAGGTGGAATTGGCCGACGTTGCCAGGCTATGCCGAGATCGCGGCGCCGACGAGGTGCGGGTCGCCACCGACGCGGCGGAGAGCGCGGTGCTGTGGTCGGCCCGGCGCTCAGTCTCGGCCTCGATGGCCCGCATCCGTCCCACGAAGCTGGGGGAAGACATTTCGGTCCCCCGGAGCGCCATTCCGGAGGCCCTTCGCGCCGTGCGCGAGATCGCGGCTAAATACGGGCTGCAAATCCCGGTGTACGGCCACATCAGCGACGGAAACTTGCACCCCAACATCCTCTTCGATCGCCACGACCCCGAGGAAGTCGAACGGGTCAACCGGGCCGCCGCCGACATTTTCGCGGCCGCCACGTCCCTGGGCGGCACTCTGACCGGCGAGCATGGAATCGGGGCCCTGAAGAAGGAGTTCCTGGCCGCCGCCCTGGATCCGGTCGAGTTGGAGATGATGCGGAGCGTGAAACGCGCGTTCGATCCTCAGGGGATTCTCAATCCGGGAAAGGTATTCCCAGCCGCCTTGGACTGAGGGGCCACTATTCCCAGTCCCACAACAGGTACTTGGAGAGCGGGCCCGCCTTGACCAGTGCGTAATAGCTGTCCGCGAAGGCCCGTGCTTCCTCTTCATCTTGAAAGAGATGCTGCTCGAGGAGTTGGCGGGTCAGAAACGCCTGGCGCCCACGGGTTGGCCGTTCGGGGCCGACAATCGCCTCGACCCGCTCCACCAGTATGTCCACCGGCACGTTGGCGCGGCCCGCGCGGGAGAGAAACTTCCTCTCCTCGCGGCTGAACGCGCTCACGGGAGGCTCACCGCTCCACATGGGCACTCTCCTCTTACCTAGTCCTGGAATTGGGGTACTGGTGTTTGGCGCCTCGTGTCAAGCTGCTACACTGTGGGCTGAGGCGGCGTGCCGGGTAGGTGGGCCACCGACGAGGCGCGTGAAAGCCTACCAGGGGAGCGGACAGGGATTGGCGGATCTGGCGGATCGGGCACTGGCTCGGAGAATGGCCATGGGCGAACTCGCCGCCCTGGAAGCCCTGTATGATCGGTACGCTTCCTTCATCTACTCCTTCGCCTTGCGCATGGTTGGCGAACCGGCTGCCGCCACCTTGATCGTGGAGGACACGTTTACCTCGGCCTGGCAACAAGCAGAGTCTATCGTGGGCCAACCGGGGATCGTGCGTGATTGGTTGGCCTCGCATGCCCATATGACCGGCATCACGTTCGTCCATCAACGCCGCGCGGGGAACAGGATGGCCGCCGGGTCGGAGATTGGCCCCTCTTCAAGCAACGGAACCGAGGTTCAGGAAGCCGGGGATCTCGCCGAACAACGGGCGCGCACTCAAGCAGCCTGGAATAGCCTTTCGCGCGAGCAAAAGCTGGCTCTGGAACTGGCCTACTTCCAGGGGTACACCCAGGACGAAATCGCTCCTCTGGCCCGCATGGCCGCCTCGGACCTGGCCCAGGCGTTTGCCGGCGCCCTGGAGGTGCTGAGCACGGCGGCCGCCATGCCGCTCGGGGGACGCCCCCTGTGAACGATATGGTGAGTAAAATCCTACGAGAAACGACTCCGCCTGGGAGCGCGAGCATCTTGCTCGCCTCGCCGCTGTCATCATCAAGGCGAGCCGGGTACTCACTTGTGGGGGTTTCGTGCTCCCAGGAAGATAGTCACGCCCGCGTCGTCTATCACGGGTCGCAAGCAGGATCATGAACGACGAGCACCCGAACGACGCGCTCCCGGCTTACGCGCTCGGAGCCCTGGATCTGGAGTCGGCCGAGCACGTTCATGGCCACCTGAGCCAGTGCCCATCCTGTCGAGATCGCGCGCTTCGCGCGTTGCACGGGGTCTGTACCCTGCCATTCTCGCTCACCGCGTATCCGGTGCCGCCCGAGGTGAAACAGCGGATCCTGGATCGGGTGAAGGCGACCCCCGATTCTACAGGATCGGCGCCCGAGCGTGCCGCCCCGCCGGAAACCGATCCGTTCATTCGGGCGGGCGATCCGCGGGTCGAGCTCCCGCCACGACGCAGGTCCGCGGCGCGAGTGCTGCTCCGCGGCTTCACCTTCCTCTTGCCCTGGGCGGCGGCGATCATTGGTTGGCTGATCGTAGCCTCCTTGCTGCTCTACAGCCATGGACTCTCCGACCGAGTGCGTACAACCAGGGACGCCGATCAAGCGCGGATCTCGGACTTGAACAGCCAGATCGCCCAATCCCAGGCCCTTCGCGGTTATTTACTCATTCCGCGGGTGGCGATCGAGCCTCTGAAAAACTGGATCAGCGCCACGTCCAGCACCAGAGTGCAACTGGTACGCGCCCCCGGATACTCGCATGGCATCGTGATCGCGCACCATCTCGCGCCGCCGCCTTCCGGCGACCAGTACGTCGTGTGGGCCGAGAATCAGGATCATGTGTTTCAGTCACTAGGCGCGTTTGTCACATCCAGTCCAGGTGGAGACGCGCTCCTGGTGGTCGCGGCGGCCCAGCCCCTCGATCAGCTGCTGGAAGTTGGAGTGAGCATCGAACCCACCCCAGGTCCGCCGGCCCCTACCTCCGCGCTCCTCTTTACCGCCGCGCTTAGCACCCCAACCGCGCTGCCCTCACCCACGCCAACCTCGGTCCCGCACACCCTGGCCGGCGCGCCGGCCACGCCGCCGGTCAGGCATCGCGGAGGGGCGAACCCAACCTTAACTCCGGCGCCACGGTGAGCTATGGATCAGCGACCCAGGCGCGTACGTTGCAGCAGCCAGAGCACCACCAGCCCGGTCAGCACTACTTGAAGCAGATAGAACGCATATTCCTCCACCGGTATGACCCCAATGATCGGGCCGAGAACCTGCCGGCGGGCGAAAGACCAGACGCCATTGCGGACCAGGGCATTGTCCCAGGGTGCCGTGTAGGCCAGCGCCGCGATCATGGTGAACCCCATGGCGCCGAGAATCCAGCGATCGAGGCGCACCCGCCCCACCAACAGCAGGACACAGATCGGGATCACCAGGAACAGGCAGAGGAACGCAAGGTAGGTCATCGTTTCCTATAGTAACGGTCACGGGGACGGCATGCCCAACCAGAGATCGTCACCACACCGCGCCTGGCCCACCCGCGCGGCCGAATATGTTTCCCGGTGCGTCCTTGAGACAATCTGCCGCCTGGGCGCCCGGCGGCTGTTGCGGATCGAGACGGAGGGGCTTTCCTGGGTGCCCCGCGGCGGACCAGTAATTCTGGCCTGCCGGCACTACCATTACCTCTATGACGGCTTGGCTCTGATGAACACCGTGCCGAGACGCGTCTCCCTGATGGTCGCTCTTGATTGGGTAAAAGACCCCACCACGCGGAAGCTTATGGCCGCCGGCTGTAGGGTGGCGCGCTTCCCGGTCGTGATGCGCGGCCCGCGGCCAGGATACCCGCCAAACCCGCTGGGCCTCCGTGCCGAGCGCGCGGCCTCTCCGCGGCCTGGCGCCCGCGCCGCGCTCGATCTGCTGCGCGATGGCCGTTTGCTGGTGATCTTTCCCGAGGGCTACCCCACAATCGACCCGATCGCCACCGTCAAGACCTCTCTCGACGAGATTTTGCCCTTCCGGTCGGGGTTCGTCACTCTGGCCGCGATGGCACGTCGCGAGGGTATCCCGCCAGTCCCAATCATCCCGGTAGGGCTGCGCTACCGCGAGGGGAAGCCCTGGCGGTTGACCATCCGATTCGGCGCCCCGCTCTACCTAACGCCCGGCACGGACCGCCGGGAGCTTCTCACCTCCGTGGAGGCACGGGTACGGGAACTTTCGCGGGCACCCTAGATCTCTTAAGTCTGCTGTCTTGCTACTCCATATCGCCTATACGTACCAGGTGGCTCCGGCATGCATCCAGTCGGTTTCCGCCACCGGCGACGGTTCCCCATCGGTGTCACCATACTCCAGGGGCTTCCCCGCGGCCTCCCAGGCGACTGTCCCTCCCGTGATACTCTCACTGGTGGTGAAACCCGCCTGGCGCAGGAACCGCGCGGCGCGGAGCGAGCGGTAGCCGCCCTGGCAAATCACGAAAATCGGCCGATCGCTGGGCAGCTCTTGCAGGCGATTTGCCAGCTCCGCTTGGGGGAGGTTGACGGCACCGGGCACATGCCCATGCGCGTATTCCGCCGGCTCACGCACGTCAAGGATCAGCCCGCCACCACTCCTCGCCTCCACGTCGGCAATCTCGACCTCCGGCACCAACGGCGTGGTAGTGAGCATGGCCCAGGGCATATCCACCGTGCCGCGATTCGTCGCTTCAATCGCGGTCATGTTCAGCGGACGAGCCGGCACCTCCTGGGTCAGCGCCGCCACGAACGGTGCCCTCTCCAGGCGGGCTAGGGGATTAAAGAGGCGCTCGAACCCGATCGTCGTCACCGGCCGACCACACATTCCCTTGCCGCATGGGCCCTCGAAGTGCCCCGGGAATACCGCGACCCAGTCAGGGAGGCGGAGGAGTCGGGTCAGACTCTCGTACTGGGCGCCCGCGTTGCCCCCGCCAAAGTCCGGGCGCCCCACGTCGCCTACCAGCAAACAATCGCCGGTAAGCACCATCGATGCCTCGGGACTCCGCGGGGGATTCACCACCGCGATCGAGATCAGCTCTGGGCGATGGCCTGGCGTATGAATAATGTGGAGAAGAAGCTGGCCAAGCGCCAGTTCCTCCCCGTCCCGGACGCCGCGGAAAGGATAGAGCACCTGGGCGGATTCATGTAAGCAAAGCTCGGCGCCGTGCGCCGAGGCAAGGCGACGGGCGCCGGACACATGATCGGCGTGGACATGCGTGTCGATCACATAACGAAGACGAAACTCGCGTTCCTGGAGCAAGGTATCGTACTGTTCGGTCTGAATGGAGGGGTCGACAATCACCGCCTCATGTGATTGCCGGGATGCGATAAAGTACGACGCGCAGCCACAGTGTTCATCCAAGATCTGTTTGAAGTACATGTCGATGTCTCCATTCAAGTCCTGCTACGTTGAGCGCCCGTGTGGGCGCATTGTAACACGGAAACTTGAATGCCCGCATGGGCAGGACACATGCTCCGCGGGGCGCCCGATCCTTGCCGCCGGCCAGAGCGTCAGACGTGACTCGGCGCCGATCCATTGGATGAGGAGCGTCCGGAAGGCAACATGCTCGCTTCCAGAGGCGAGAGGCCCAGCAATGCCTCGAATTGTCCCTTATCGAGGGTTTCCTCGGTCACCAGGCGCTCGGAGATCAGGACGAGCCTTTCGCGATGCTTTTCTAGAATCTCCTTCGCGCGGGCGAACGCGGTGGTCACGAGCCGGCGCACCTCGGAATCGATCTCCACCGCCACGACCTCGGAGTAATTGCGCTGCTCTCCCAGATCCCGCCCCAGGAAGACCATCTCCTCCTTGTGCCCATAAGCCATCGGTCCCAGCTTGTCGCTCATTCCATACTCGGTCACCATCTTGCGGGCCAGCTTGGTGGATCGCTCAATGTCGTTTTCGGCGCCCGTGGTCATTTCGCCAAAGATGAGCATCTCAGCCGCCTGGCCACCCAAACTGAAGGCGAGGGTGTCCTCGAAGTAGGAACGAGTATAGAAGTAGCGATCCTCGGAGGGGAGAAGTTGGGTAAAGCCGCCCGCCATCCCGCGGGCGATGATCGTCACCTTGTGCAGGGGGTCGAGATTGGGGAGCATTCGAGCGACCAGGGCATGGCCCACCTCATGGTAGGCGGTCACCCGTTTCTCGTGCTCGGAGATAATCCGGCTCTTCCGTTCCGGCCCCGCCACCACGCGGTCGATCGCCTCCTCAAGCTCCTGCATGCCAATCACCTTGCGATTGCGCCGCGCCGCCAAAATGGCCGCCTCATTGAGGAGATTGGCCAGATCGGCGCCCGAGAAGCCAGGAGTCTGCTTGGCCAGGGTCTCCAGGCTGGCCGTTTTGTCCAGCGGCTTGCCGCGGGCATGGACTTCCAGCACCGCCATCCGCCCGCGGATATCGGGCCGATCCAGGATCACCTGGCGGTCGAACCGTCCGGGTCGCAGCAGCGCCGGGTCCAAGACATCGGGACGGTTGGTGGCGGCAATGACGATCACGTTGGTGTTCGTATCGAAGCCGTCCATCTCGACCAGAATCTGGTTCAGCGTCTGCTCGCGCTCGTCGTGGCTCCCGCCCAATCCGGCGCCCCGCTGGCGGCCCACGGCGTCGATCTCGTCCACGAAGACGATGCACGGTGAATTACGTTTGGCCTGCTCGAAGAGATCCCGGACCCGGCTGGCTCCCACGCCAACAAACATCTCCACGAACTCGGAACCCGAGATACTGAAAAACGGAACCCCCGCCTCGCCGGCGACCGCCCGCGAGAGCAATGTCTTCCCGGTGCCGGGAGAGCCCACGAGGAGGACACCCCTGGGGATCCGGGCCCCCAGCGAGGCGAATTTCTCCGGATAGCGGAGAAATTCCACGACCTCGGCCAGTTCCTGCTTGGCCTCCTCCACCCCCGCCACGTCGGCGAAGGTGACCGATGGCCGATTGCCGGTAAACATGCGCGCTCGGCTCTTCCCAAAGCTCAATGCCTGGTTATTGCTTCCCTGCGCCTGCCGCATCATGAAGAACAACAGGCCGCCAAAGATCAGCAAGGGAAGGAAACCACCGATTAGCTGGAGCCAGTTCCCCAGTTGGCTCGGAGCGGCGTTCGTATAATCCAGCTTCGTGATCGGGATATTGTTGTCCTTGAGCAACTGAGGGAAAGAGTCGTTGATGCCCAGTTGAGTCGACCATTTATCACCGCCGCAGGCCGACGCGCGGTCCAGGTGTACGGTACTGCCGTCAACGTTCACTTTATCGAGGGCTGCATTGGTGTCGCGCCCATTGGCGCAGCCATTGGTGTCGGTCACCAAAAAGCTCATCACCTGGCCGAGGTTCGTTGCCTTATAGGTGGTGCCGCGGCTCATCAACGAATAGGCAATCGCGATCACCAGGACCAGGATCACCAGGTAGACAAAACTATTACGGAGCCACTTGGCGTCCATGCTGGATCCTCCGGCGTAGGGACTCGGCGCGGCTGTGCGCGATACAACGGGCGGCGCCCGCGGACGCCGGTCACGGCTTACCAGAGTATAGCAGACCAAAGTATAGCAGAATCCAATTCACCCTCATACCGGTGGGTTAGGACAATTCAGGCGGGATCCAGCACGCGCGGCCCGGATCAGGACGGCCTCGGTGGTCTGCTCGGTGACCGCCACCCGAGCGTCCAGGACCAAGCCAACGATCCAGGCAATCCCCAGCGGGCCGGTCACCAGAGGCAGGCGGTCCCGCGCCGCGCGGGGCACTTTATGGTCAACCAGAATATCCTGCACTTTTTTCGTGCCCACCAGGCCCAGGGGCCGCAGGCGGTCACCAGGCTGCCGCCCGCGGACGATCACCGGCACTCCCAGGGCGTCGCGATCGCATACGACTTCCGTCCCGGTGATCTCGCGGCGAACGAGCAAGGCCCGTGCCTCATCCCCCGGTATAATGCTGGTCTCCAGGCGCCATTCGCCAAAGAGGATCCGGCCGGGTATTGGGAGCCGCGCCTCGGATAGTTGAGGGTGGAGATCAGGGCGGAAGAAATGGAGGAGTTCTCCGCGCCGCTCGGCCCGGAAACCCCGCCCAATATCCAGCCCGCCGCCGCCTTCCCCGCCCGCCAACCGATCTATCTTCTCGACCATCCGCGCCGACAGCGCGCCGCCGGCCCCAAACAGCTGCTCGACGGCCAGACGGAGAACCCGCCAACGCACGGCGTCCGGCAGGCGGCCGAGCGGCCCCCGAGCCAGGCTCAGCCCTCCTTGCGCGTCATCATCCGGCACCACGGCGGAATCGAACGCCGTTTGAGCCTCGGCGCGGAGGTAATCAGCGTCGAGGGCGAGCAAGGCGGCGCACCGGGCCAGCGCCTCGCGGGCCCGCGGATTGAATCGCTCCAGGGCGGGCAGCAACTGGGACCGCACGGCATTTCGACGGAAGGCGGGATCCTCATTCGATCGGTCGTGACGGGCCTCAAGGCCATGGGCCTCGCAAAACGCCGCCGTAGCCTGACGGGTTTGCGTCAACAGGGGGCGAGCGAGATCGCCGCGCCGGGGCCGCATGGCCGCCAACCCATCCAGGCCGCTGCCCCGGAGCAGATGGAGGAGGACCGTTTCCGCTTGATCGTCCTCGGTGTGGCCGGTGGCAATGCAGTCCGCGCCCACCCGTGCCTTCATCGCCCGGAGCGCCGCATACCGTAGGTCGCGGGCCGCCGTCTCGATCGAGCAGCGGTGGCTGACTGCATAGGCATTGGTGCCGACCGGAATGACCTCACAGGGGAGACCGAGGGCGGCAGCCTGACTCGCCACGAACGCGGCATCGGCGTCCGCGTCCTCCCCTCGGAGTCCATGATGCACATGCGCCACCCGCACCTGGAGACCGAGCCGTGGGCCTAGCCAGTGCAGGCACAGCAGTAAGCAGAGCGAATCGGCTCCGCCGGAAACCGCCGCCACCACCCGCTCGGAAGGGCCGAAAACCGAGTGCTTCCGGCAAAAGGCGGCGACGTCCATGAGCAGCGGCGAATCCGCGAGGTCCACCGAACTGTTTATTCCCCCGGGTCGTCGAACTGCTCACCCACTGGTTGCTCGCCATAGCCCCGTTCGGCGCCGGTCTTCCGTCGTCTGGCCACCGCCTCCTGGACGAAAGGATGATCGCGGTTCACCCGCACCACCTGACGCACCTGATTGTCCGGCATTTCCATCGGCTCTTGAAAAATGATCGAGTTCCGCATGAAGACATTGAGCACGCCGCGAATGTCCTCCTCGCCCACGCTCAGCCCAATAGGCCGGCTGCCGCTGGCCAGGTAGCGCACGATCCCCATATACATAGGATGGTCCCAGTGATCGGACATCCAATCCATCCAGCCCGCCACCCGTACCTCAAGCTCACCGAAGCCATGCTCCTCCGGATCAATCGGATCCACCACGGTGGCCGAGTCGACCAATACCTGGCTGACCGAACCGGGAACCCCGCTGATTACCACCCGTTTGCCGAAACGGTTGACCAACATGGCGCTGGCACGAGTAAAATCCTTGTCGCCGGTTCCGAGGATAAAGGTCTCGATATCGTCGTTGAACAGGACGGTCTCAAAGATGTCCATCACCATATGCAAATCAGCGGAGCTTTTCAAGCGGCCATCGTCACGCAGGCGCAGCGGAACATCCACGCGCTTGATCATGGATGCCTCGAACTTCCCTTGCAGCAACTCCGGTTGCTTGGTGAAGTCGGCATAGGCATAGGCGACCTTGACCAGGCCGTATTTTCTCGCCTTCTGGATCAGCCGCTGCGGGTCGAACTCGCGACCGCGCTTCAGTAACTCATAGCGGAGGTTTTCGAGGTCAATAAACAGGCCAACTTTGGCGGATCCATTCATGACGAAATACAATGCCTCCCAGGGAAAGTACGAAACATCCACAAACCACAGTGCGGGAAAAACGAAAAACAGGCGTCCGGATGTCAAGCCAGGCGGCCGGACCGCCGAACGCGGGACGAAGCCGAGCGAAATCGCGTCTTGAACTGTAAAAGTGCGAGCGACGGTGGGATAGAATGTCAGAACCTACATGCAAGTATACTGCGATGACCGGGTTCCCGAATCCGCCTTCCTCCCTTAATTGTGCCCATTAGGGGATAGCATGCACGGCAAGCACCTGATAGCATTCATTCATGGCAATCGTCGATGCGGCCACGAATCATGTTGCTGATGCTGGAATGTATGGACGCGGTAGGCGGTTCGCGGCCACGCACATCTGGTTCCCGCGGACCGTAGCCGCCCTATCCCTCGCCTTGGCGGCGGCGGGTGGGGCCCTTGGCACGGGCCACTGGCTCTCCGATCATTCGCGTCACGCCGCTCCGCCCCGTGCCAGCGCCGGCGCGGTAGTCGCGCATCGGCCCGCGGCCCAGGCGGCGCCCCTGCCGCAGGCACCGGCGTCCCCGACGCGGGCGGTCCTGACCGCTGACGGGGCCGGGGGGATCGCGAATTGGGGGTGGGCGCCTTCACCTACCGTCTCGCTCCAGGTGAGCTTGGTAGGACTCCGCCAGAGCGTACCGGTGCGGGCTCAAGCGGAAATCGAACCGGCGGGCCAGCCCTTTACCGGGCAGCCGACCGTATCCGGCAATCCGGTCAGTCTGAGGGCTGGACGGGTAGGCCGGCAACCCCTGGCTTTTTCCAACCTTACGGATGGCGCTCTCTACCACTGGCGCGCTCGCGCGATGGCGGCCGACGGGCACCCAAGCGCCTGGTCGGTGGGCGGCGTGTTTGGGGTGAGCACCACGGCTCCTACCCCACCTCAACTGGCGGCCACCAACGTCAAAATTGATGGGTGGTCCTCGGCGGGAAAGCTGCTGTTCCGTTGGATTCCCATGGGCGGTACCTCCCCGGTAGCCGCCTTCCAATATGCCATTGTCCGCCATGGTGTCGATCTGGCTGCCATGCGGCCCCGTTGGACGACCACGGGTGCCACCCTGCTTTCGGTGCCGAAATGGCGTGAGGGGCGCTGGGAGTTGCTCCTGAGGACGCGCGACGAGGCCGGGCGATTCTCCGCTCCGTCGATCATCCCCTTCTCCCTGGCCCATCACGCGCCCGCCGCTCCGACGATCGTGCTCGCCACCCCGCGATCCGGCGCCGCCGCCAATACGAAAACGCCGACCCTGAGCTGGACCTCCGGACCAGACGTGGTCCCTTTGCGGGGCTACCAGTACGCTATTCTCCCCGGCTCGGTCTCCGCGCCGGCTCAGGCGGCCTGGACGGACACCGTATCAAACACCCTGGCGCTCGCGGGATTGGGCGATGGCCAATGGACCGTATTCCTGCATGCGGTAAACGCGGTGGGCGTGGTATCCCCGCCCGTACGCTGGTCATTCACGCTCGATCGCCAGGCGCCCAAACTCAGCGCGCCGGTGGTCTCGGACGCCAGTTTCACCGCCCCGGTGGAGCGGCTGCGCGTGAAAATGACCCTGACAAAGACCGCGACGGTGAGCTATCGCATCTACATAGCCGGTCATGTAACCCCGCTGATTACCCGATCGCTTGGGGTAGTGGGTCCGGGCCCCATTCATGGCTTGAATTGGAATGGCACCACGACCCCCCATCATCTCGCCGCGGCGGGAAACTATAGGATGGTCGTGCAGGCCGTGGACGAGGTGGGGAATCTGGCCAAGGCGCAGATGCCGCTCATCACCGTACAGACGAAGCGCATTCTTCTTTCGGTCAGTAAGGACGCGCTCTGGGCCTACGATGGAAATAAGCTCGTGTACCACATCCTGGTCAGCAACGGCGGTCCGGACACGCCCACCTTACCGGGTATCTTCCATGTTGAGGCCAAGATTCCCAACATGGTATTCCACTCGCCCTGGCCGAAGGGTTCGCCGCTCTATTATGCTCCGTCCCCCACCAATTATGCCATGCTCTATAACGCCAACGGCGGATACTTTATTCATGATTCCCCCTGGCGTTCGAATTACGGTCCCGGCAGCAACAGCTTGGCCGGCACCCCGGGCGGTAACTTCACCGGTACGCACGGATGTACCAACGTACCGCTCTCCTCCATGGCGGTGTTGTATGCCTGGGCTGATGTCGGAACCCTGATCCAGATCGTCCCCTGACCATGCCAGAGGGTGCGCCTTACATTGGATGCGGTGCTGCTGACCAGGTTGGCAGTCACAATCCAGGGGCGCGGGTCTCCAGGCCCGCTTGTTTCGGCGACGGATCGCCATCGGGGTAGCGCGGTGACCGCCAACAGGCGGGCCTGGAGACCCGCGCCCCTAGACAGGTGGCCAGGCTACCCACGCGACGCCTTCACCAACCCGATGAACGCTTCCGCGGCGGGCGAGAGATACCGCTGAGGATTCCATCCTAACCCGTTCCTCAGGACCACGGGCTGACCCTGGTCCACCACTACCGCCGCCCCGAGGGAGAATCCCCGCAGATCCACGGTCTCCGGCAGAATCGCCACCCCGAGACCGGCCTCCGCGTAGGCGGCCAGGGTTTGCCCCACCGCGCTTTCCATGGCAACGTATGGGTGGAGGCCGGCATCATGCCAGGCAGCGGCCAGCCGCAGCCGGGTCAGGTAGTTCTCCTTCAAGAGAAGGAGGGGGATTGATGGCCGGCCCTCGGGGGCTACCAAATCGCGCAGATCAACGGTTGTCGCCCGCGTGATTTCATGCTCTCGGGGTGCCAGCGCGAGGATACGGGCGGTCAGGAACGGCGCCACGGTCAGAGTTCGAGGGACATCAATCGGAACCACTCCCAGATCCAACTTCCCCTCGAGCAGCATGGCGATCAGGCCAACGGCGCCGTCCTCCAGCACCCGCACCTCCACGGCCGGATGCTCCCCCTGGAAGCGCCGGAGAAGGGGAGCGAGCACGGTGGCCGCCGTCTGGGGCGAGGAGCCGATCGACAGCGAACCCCCACGGGCGCCCAGCACGTCGCGCACGTTCCGCCGCCCCCGATCCGCCTCCAGGAGGGCCGAGCGGGCAGGGGCGAGGAATGCCTGGCCGGCGGCGGTCAGGCTAATCCGCCGCCCCTCCCGATTGAAGAGTGGGGCCCCAAGTTCGCGCTCCAGATCACGCATCTGGCGAGACAGTGCCGGCTGGGAGAGGTCCAGGTCGCCGGCGGCCCGCGAGAAACTCAGTCGTTCGGCAATCGCCACGAAGTATCGCAGGTGGTGCAGTTCCATGAGCCCAACTATAACATATAGGTATGCAACTCATATGTTTGCGTCTATTGCGGGCATCGAAGGATAAAGGTACGATAGGCGCCAAGACCGGTACGCCCGGCGGACGAGGACAGCGATAAAGGGAGAGCCCAATGGCCAGGACCATGTTCGACAAAATCTGGGACGCGCATGTGGTGCGCGAGGTTCCCGGCGACAAGACCATTCTCTATATTGACCGCCATCTCGTCCACGAGGTCACGTCGCCCCAGGCGTTCGAGGGTTTGCGGCTAACGAACCGCTCGGTGCGCCGCCCCGAGGCCACCTTTGCCGTGCTGGACCATAACGTCCCTACCACCGGACGCCATCTCCCCATCCAACAGCCGGACAGCGCCCTGCAGGTCGCGACCCTGGAGCGGAACGCGATCGAGTTTGGCATCACTTTATTTGGGATGGGCGACGTGCGTCAGGGGATCGTCCATGTAACTGGGCCTGAACAGGGGATCACCCTCCCGGGCATGACCATCGTCTGCGGCGACTCGCATACCTCCACTCACGGCGCCTTCGGGGCTCTGGCCTTCGGAATCGGAACCAGCGAGGTCGAGCACGTCCTGGCCACCCAATGCCTGCAACAAGAACGTCCGAAAACCATGGAAGTACGCGTCGAGGGCGCCCTTCCGGAGGGGAGCACCGCGAAGGATTTGATGCTGGCGATCATCGGGGCGATTGGCGTCAACGGCGGCAACGGCCATGTGATCGAGTACACCGGTCCCGCCATTCGAGCCCTGTCCATCGAGGGCAGGATGACCCTGTGTAATATGTCCATCGAGGGCGGGGCCCGCGCCGGTATGGTGGCCCCGGACGAGAAAACATTCGCCTATTTCAAGGGCCGGCCATATGCCCCCAAGGGGGAACAGTGGGACGCGGCGGTGGCCGCCTGGCGCGCCCTGCCCAGCGATCCGGGCGCGGTCTATGACCAGGTTGTGGTGCTGGACGCCGCCTCGGCGGTCCCGCAAGTAACCTGGGGCACGAACCCCGGCATGGTGGCGCCGGTGGACGGCAAGGTGCCGGATCCGGCGGCCATGGACGATCCATGGGCTCGGGCGGCGGTGGAGCGGGCCCTGGAATACATGGCGCTCAAGCCGGGCACCCCGATCACCGAGATCGCCGTGGATCGGGTCTTTATCGGCTCCTGCACCAACGCCCGGATCGAGGATCTGCGCCTGGCGGCCCGCTTCGTGGAGGGGCGGAAGGTGGCGTCTGGGGTCCAGGCCATGGTGGTGCCGGGGTCCGGCTTGGTCAAGGCCGAGGCGGAGCGGGAGGGTCTGGACCGGATCTTCACCGATGCCGGCTTCGAGTGGCGGGACGCCGGGTGCAGCATGTGCCTGGCGATGAACGAAGACCGCCTGCAACCGGGCGAGCGCTGCGCCTCCACCAGCAATCGGAACTTCGAGGGGCGGCAAGGGAAGGGCGGGCGCACCCATCTGGTCTCTCCCGCCATGGCCGCCGCCGCCGCGGTCGCCGGACACTTTGTCGACATCCGCGACTGGAACTAGCACCATCTTCCGGTTCATCTCTTAGAAAAGGAAGCACCTACATGGAACCGTTTACCACCTACACCGGCGTGGTGATGCCCCTGGATCGGGTGAACGTCGATACCGATCAGATCATCCCCCAGCGTTTCCTCCGCAAAATCGCCCGCACCGGCTTCGGCCCCGACCTCTTCGCCAATCTCCGGTATATTGGCGATTCCGCCAGTCCCAATCCCGATTTCGTCCTGAACTTCCCCCGCTACCAAAATGCTAGCGTGCTGCTGGCCCGGGCCAACTTCGGCTGCGGCTCGTCGCGCGAGCATGCCCCCTGGGCCCTGCACCAGTACGGCTTCCGCTGTCTGATTGCCCCATCGTATGCCGACATTTTCTATAACAACTGCTGCGCCAATGGGCTCCTGCCCGTGGTGTTGCCCGAGGCCACGGTGGATGCCCTGTTCCGCGAGGTCGAAGCAGCGCCCGGATATGCCCTGCGGATAGACCTGGTGAATCAGGTGGTAACGACCCCGAGCGGGGACCGCCACCCCTTCTCCATCGATCCGTTCGTGAAGGACAGTCTGGTCCGCGGGCTCGACCCGATCGGCTGGACCCTTCAATTCGACGATCTGATTTCCGCCTATGAGGAGCGGCACGCCGCCGCGGCCGGCGCGTGAGCGCCCAGACAGGCAACGCCGCCACCCACTTCGACCAGGTGGCGTCCGCCTACGCCTCCAGCCCGGTCCACGCGCGGGGAGAGGATCTCTCCTGGATGCTGGAAGCCTTGGCGCCCCAGCCCTCCTGGCGGGTACTGGACGTGGGGACGGGCGCCGGACACGCGGCCATGGCGCTGGCGCCCCATGTGGCGCGGGTGACGGCGGCGGACGTGGCCCCCAGGATGCTGGCCGTTACCGCCCAATTGTGCGCGGAGCGGGGAATCGCCAACGTGACTACCCTGGAGATCAACGGGAAAGACCTGCCGTTCGAGCGCGGGGCCTTCGACGCGGCGATCAGCCGCTTCAGCGCCCACCACTGGCGCGATCCGGAATCCCTGATAGGAGAGATAGCGAGAGTTCTCCCCAGCGGCGCGCCCTTTGTCCTGGTCGACTCCGTGAGCCCAGACGAGCGAGCCCAAGACAGCTTTCTCGCGACTCTGGAACTCCTCCGAGACGCCAGCCACGGGCGGAACGACACGATGGCTGAGTGGCGCCGGCGGCTCGCCCGGCACGGCTTCGAGGCCATGCAGGCGCGGACTTGGATGCTGGAACTTGACGCGGAGGCATGGCTCCAGCGATCCGCCACCGTTTCCTGGCGCGCCGACGCCTGCCGGAGGCTCCTGGCCGAGGCACCGCCGGAAACGGTCACTGCCTTCGCGATCAAGGATGGCGGCGCGTGCTTCAGTATTCCCTGCGCGGTGATCCGGGCGGTGCGCGTGTAACAGGGGACCGCAATGGCAAGCGGGCGGCGTGTGGCCGCGAGTTGTAGGTGATGACTGGCCTGCACGAACGCTATCAGCAGCGATGATCTTCCTGGGAGCGCGAGACACCCAC
>DATBTL010000280.1:0-5984 GCA_036559345.1 Chloroflexota bacterium
CCCATCCCTCACCACCTGCCGAGCCAGCGACACACAGACCTCCCTTAAGGCCAGTTCGAAGACGGGGGCGTCGGGATGGTGGGCATCGATGAGCGGGGAGCCGCTGGCCCCGTTGGCGAGGAGCACCAACGAATCATTGGTCGAGGTGTCGCCATCCACGCTGATCAGGTTGAAGGAAACGTCCGCCGCCCGCCCCAGCGCGGCCTGAAGGAACGTGGGCTCTAGGGAGGCATCGGTGGTGAGGACCGAGAGGAGAGTCGCCATGTTGGGATGCATCATCCCCGCGCCCTTGGCGGCGCCCCCTATCAGAATCTGAACTCCCCCCACGAGGCAGGTAGCGCCCGCGACCTTTTCCCTGGTGTCGGTCGTCATGATGGCCCGCGCGAACGTAAGGCCCTCGTCGCGGCTCGGGGCAATCCGGGAGATCCCCGCCAGCACCCGCTCGATGGGAAGAGGAACCCCGATTACCCCGGTGGAGAGCACGAGGACGTCGGTGGGAGACATGCCGAAACGTGCGGAGACCGCGCCCGCCATGGCCAGGGCATCGTTCTTCCCGCGCTGACCGGTACAGGCATTCGCGTTACCGCTATTGACCACCACGGCGGTCGCCACGGCATCGCTCAGATGATTTTGACAGAGGAGCACCGGGGCCGCCGCCGCACGGTTCTGGGTGAAAACCCCCGCCGCCGTGGCCGGGCGATCGGACAGCACCAATCCCAGATCGAGCGCGCCCTCCCGCGCCTTTACCCCGCAGGCGAGACCGTCCGCCCGGAAGCCGCGGGCAGCCGTCACTCCTTCCAGCCCACCGATGGACTTATGCGCGGACACCATCATCCCTCCTTACGCCCGCCCCGCTCCGCCGATCGAATCGCGGGGAAGAGACACTGCCATTCGCCTAGGGAAACACCGGGGTCTGGCCCAATCCAGCCCGCTCGGGGAGATCAAGGAGCAGGTTCGCGTTCTGCACCGCTTGGCTGGCCGCTCCTTTGCCGAGGTTATCAATCGCCGCCATGGCCACCAGGTGACTGCCCCCATGCGCCACCGCCGGTTTTACGAAGCAGTAGTTGGTACCGGAACACCACTTGGTCCGCGGCGCCGCCTCCACGACCCGCGTGAACGGCGCCGCCGCATAGTAGTCGCGGTAGAGGCTCATCAGGTCTTCCTGGGCGATCAGCGTCCGCAGTCTGGCGTAACAGGTGGCCAGAAGTCCACGGACCATGGGAATCAGGTGAGGCGTGAACAGCACGTCGACAGGAGCCCCTGCCAGAAGAGACAGTTCTTGCTTGATCTCCGGCAAATGGCGATGCCCGTCTAATCCGTAGGCATGCACCGATTGGTCCATCTCGCTGAAGTGGTTGCTCAAGGTCAGGGAGCGTCCGCCGCCGCTGATCCCGGATTTGGCGTCCACGATCACCGACAGTTCCACGATTCCCGCCGCGATTGCCGGGGCAAGGGCTAGGATGGCCGCGGTAGGATAGCAGCCCGGATTCGCCACCAACGAGGCGCCGGCGATCGCGGCGGCGTGCAGCTCGGGGAGCCCATACACCGCCCGATCAAGAAGCTCGGGCGCGGCGTGTTCGCCGTACCAGTGGCGGTACACGCCGGAATCGTGGAGGCGGAAATCGGCGCTGACATCCACCACGCGCGAGCCGGCCGCCAGGTGCGGGGCCACGGCGGCGGCGGCCGCCCCATGGGGGAGACAACACAGGATGAGATCCACGGAGGGAACCTGTTCCTCGACGCGGAGATTGGCACCGGGCCAGAAGGGAAAGAGGTCGCCGAGACGTTTTCCGGCGTCGGAGCGCCCGCTCACCGCCGCCAGACGCAGGTCTGGATGTTGCTCGACCAGGAGGGCGGCTCCCAGGCCGGCGTAACCAGTGACGTTGAGAATCGCGACTTCGACCATTCGGTTACCCCTTCGCCAGGCATTATACAGGTTAGCGAATAACTATGCATAAGTTGCAAGTCCCTGTCTTCTCTGGTATAGTGACCTGGTTAAGAATAGGGTCGTGGTTCTGGCCCCAAGCGGGAAATAGCGTGCGTCTCGGGCCCTGGTTCCGAACGCCAACGGAGTGGTTGTCGTGCCCAATATCAAGTCCGCCATCAAGCGCGTGAAAGTAGCCGAGAAGAAGCGCGTCCGCAATCGCGCCGTCAAGTCATCGGTTCGCACGTTCGTCAAGAACGCCGAGAAGAGTATTACTCTGCCAAGCAGCGGGGTCGAGGCAACCCAGGAGTCGGTGGCGCGAGCGTTGAAAGCTCTGGATTCCGCCGCCTCGAAGGGAATCCTGCACAAGAACAACGCGGCCCGCCGGAAGTCTCGGCTGATGAAGAAGCTGAATGTGAGCGCGGCCAAGGTCTAGGAAGAGGAGTTGCGCTTGTGCGAGAGCCGCGGCCTGGATTAGGCGCCGATCTTCGCCAGGTAGTTGCCGGCATAACGTGGGACCGTACCTCGACCCGATTGGGCGTGGCGCTCCTTCTGGTGTCGGCCTTGTTTTTTGCCGCCAATTTCGCGGACAAGGCATGGACCAGTCTGAACGTCTCCCATCAGCGCCTACAGACCATTGAACAGATTGCCGCCGTTAATTCGCAGATTGATCAGCTAAAGCAAGACATGGTGAATCTGCGATCCGGCGCCTATTATCTGCAGGCCGCGCGGGCATATGGCTTTGTCCGCCCAGGAGATCAGCAGATCGAGGTGGTGCGCAACACGATACCAAATATTGCATCCACGAGTACCGGAGCCGTAGCGGCGCTACCCCCGCTGACCGGAAAGGCCGAGTCACCGCTCCGCCGCGTATTGCAGGCTATCGTTCCCGGCCTCTAAAATACCGTACGCCGGGAAAAGACCAGGGCACCGCGCTGAGCGCGGTGCCCTGGTCTATTTCCAGAGAACGCGGCGACCGCGCGGCCCGAGCTCAGATGCTGATCCCCGGCACGGGGTATTGGCTGCTCAGAGCGTGTACGCGTTCCGCCGCGTTTGCCTGGGTGTCCGGATCTGCCGGAGCCCAGAGCACCGCGGCGATGATACTGCCCAACTCGCGCATGTCGGCTACCGTAAAGCCGCGGGTAGTCACGGCGGCGCTGCCCAGACGGAGGCCGCTGGTCACCATCGGCGGAAGCGGGTCGTACGGAATGGCGTTGCGGTTGGCGGTGATCCCCACGGCGTCCAGCGCGTTCTCGGCCACTTTTCCGTCAATCCCGGCCGGCTGAAGGTCCACTAACATCAAGTGGGTGTCCGTGCCGCCGCTGACAATGCGCAGACCGGCCTCTTGCAGCGCCTGGGCCAACGCCGCCGCGTTCGCGACCACCGCCGCCGCGTAGGCCGCGAAGGAAGGTTGCAGCGCCTCATGCAATGCCACGGCCTTGGCTGCCACGATGTGCATCAGAGGACCGCCTTGCATGCCGGGGAAGACGTTCTTATCAATTCCCTTCTTATACGCCTCCTGGCAGAGGATAAGCCCGGCGCGTGGGCCTCGCAGCGTTTTGTGAGTGGTCGTGGTGACAATCTGGGCGTGCGGGACCGGACTCGGATGGACACCACCAGCCACCAGACCGGCGATGTGCGCCATGTCCACCATGAGGCAAGCGCCTACTTCATCGGCGATCGCCCGGAATCGGGGAAAGTCGATCACCCGCGCATATGCGCTGCTCCCAGCCACGATCAGCTTGGGACGGTGCTCTCGGGCCAATTCGGCGACCTGATCGTAGTCGATCCGCTCGTCCTCGCGCCGCACCCCATAGGCAACGAAGCGGTAGAGGCGCCCGGAGAAATTCGCCGGATGCCCGTGGGTGAGATGGCCGCCGTGGTCCAACCGTTGTCCCAGAACCACGTCACCAGGCTCCAGGAGGCTTGCATAACTCGCGAGGTTGGCACTGGCTCCGCTGTGCGGTTGCACGTTGGCATGCTCGGCTCCGAAGAGGTGTTTGGCGCGGTCGCGAGCCAACCGCTCCACGACGTCCACCCACTCACATCCACCATAATAGCGCCGGCCGGGATACCCCTCGGCATACTTATTGGTCAGCACCGATCCCTGGGCCTCCAGCACGGCGGCGCTGGTGTAATTCTCCGAGGCAATCAGTTCAATCTTCTCCACCTGCCGCCGGCGCTCACCCTGAATGGCGGCGAAGACCTCGCGATCCTCCATTTCCAGGGCACTTACTCGCTGGGACTCCACGGCAACAGCCATTCGCATTCACCTTTCCACATTCCTGGCCGCGCTCAATCTGGCGGCCATTGGAGATTTGACAAGCCGGTCCACCCGCAAGGGTCCAGTGCCGCTTCGCGCTCATCGTAACATGCTTACCTGCCGGTCTGTGGACACCTGATAGGGATGCGGGTCTCGACACCCGCCACCGAAGTCAATTGTCGGCAGCCATCGCCCTACCCAGAGGATGATCCATGGGCGGACCTAGCGGGCCTGGAGACCTCATCATTGCCCATATTTCGCCCGAGTGACGAGATCGCCTGGGGCCGGGACCCTCCCTGCTTGGAGTCCTTCGCCAGGTGTACCCGGCAGCGGCGCCGCATCCTGGCGTGATGTGTGGGTAATGATGAGGCATGGAGACCCGCGCCCCTGAAATACACGCTCGGTCACGAACATAAAGTGCCACCCCGCTATCCCGCGATCCGCCGCCCGCGGAACGGTCGGGGCCTCTGGTCCTCGCTGGTAGTGGGATGGGTAATCGTGTAGACGTGCAACAGCCGCTGAGCGGTAGTAAGAAACGTAGTCACCAGAAGAATCCACAGCGACGCGGTGAGGATCCACAAGCCGAATGGCGCCGCGAGCACCAGACCGGCAACCGTGACCACGATCCGCTCGGGGCGTGCCATGAACCCAACGCTGCAATCCAGACCAAGCCCTTCGGCCCGTGCCCGCGCGTAGCTCACCATGAGGGCGCCGCATACGCTAAGGTAGACCAGTAAGGAGCCCTCCATGGCATGGCCGTGGTTGACGTAGTAGATGATGATGCCCACCCCAATCACCGCCTCGCCTATGCGATCGAGGAGGGAGTCGAAGAAGGCGCCATAGTCGGTGCAGATGTTCCGTGCTCGGGCCAGCGCGCCGTCGGCAATATCGGTCACGCTGGTCAGGGCCAGCACGATGCCTCCTGCCAGGAGATATCCCGCGCCGACCAGCAGGGCGACCACCAGGGTGAAGATCAGGCCGATCACCGTGATCCAATTGGGAGTGATAGGCGCCTTGAGCAACGGTCGTACGAGTTGGATTGCCGTCCCACGCACCCAATCCTGGACCGATTTATTAAACATTGTCTGCCCCTTTCCGCCAGTACAGACCCGTGTAGTGGGGTGAGATGTGCTCCTTCACGGCTCTCCGTCCTTCGGCGTCACCCAGCGTAATCCGCCGGGACGCCGTCACATACGACCTTTGCGTTGGCATGGCGTTCATCCCCCCACTGGTGGGCCAAGGCCACGGATCGAGCCTCCGGTAGGCAGGGCCTCGGCGTGCATCAGGTCCAGGTCGGCGTCAAGCAGATGGGGCAACTCAAGATCCACGGATGGCCGCCAACCGTGGCCCATCGACTCGATCCGTACTTCATCGTAGAACTGGAGCAAGCGGGACGATACCCGCTCCCAACTATAGGCGGCCGACGTTACCTTCCCCTGGTTGCCCATTCGGTGCCGATCACCGGGAGAAAGGAGGAGTTCGAGCAGCGCCTGGGACAGGGCCCCGGCATCGCGAGGCGGCACCAACCGCCCTTGTCTCCCGTCCTGCATCACCTGCTTGTAGCCGTCGATCGCCGTAGCCACCACTGGCTTGCCTAACGCCATCGCCTCCAGGAGCACCATCCCGAAGCTCTCGCCGCTGATTGCGGGCGAGCAAAAGACATCGCAACTCTGGTAGTAACGGGGCAGGTCCGCTGCCGAAACCTCTCCGGCGAACTCAATTCCGGTCAACTCGTGGGCTTTCACGTAGCGCTGGTACGCGCGTCCAGCTCGTCCCGATCGGCCGACCACGAGAATC
>DATBTL010000281.1:0-4165 GCA_036559345.1 Chloroflexota bacterium
CGTCAACCTGGCCTTCCAGGCTGGACGCCAGATCCGCACCGGCGGGGTGATCGTCAACGACACCAGCAATTACCGGGCCGATCACATGCCCTACGGCGGCCTCAAGCTGAGCGGGATGGGCCGGGAGGGCATCCGCTACACGATGGACGAGATGACCGAGATTAAGCTGGTGGCGTTTAACTTGCAATAGGGCGCGCTCAGCACGTAGGGAGTCGCTCGAATTGTTCATACGCAAGGTGCGTTCACGATACGTGAACGCACCTTGCGTATGAACAAGATGACCTGCGCTAACGCTTCCACGGGGAATGCAGAGCCTCTGGCGCTCAGCGTACTCTAGAAGCCGAGCACCGGATGCGGCTGATAGGGTTCCTCCAGGTAGGCGCGGTCTTCATCAGAGAGCACCACCTCCAGGGCCGCGACCGCCTGCTCCAGATGAGGCATCTTGCTGGCGCCGACGATCGGCGCCGTGATTCCCGGCTGGCGCAGGATCCAGGCGATGGCGACCTGTGCTGGACTGACGCCATGCCGCTCGGCCAAAGTCACGACCCGTTCGACTACCGTGAAGTCCGTGTCCTGGTAGTACAAGTCATGAGCGAAGGCATCGGATTTAGCGCGGGTGGTAGCGCCGCTCTTGTCCTGGGTACGGTTGCCGGCCAGGAAGCCGCGCGCCAGCGGGCTCCAGGGGATTACGCCAATCCCTTCGGCCCGGCAGAGCGGCAACATCTCGCGTTCCTCTTCGCGATAGACCAGGTTGTAGTGGTTCTGCATGGAGATGAAGCGGCTCCAGCCATGCTGGTCGGCCAGGTAAAGGGCCTTGGTGAATTGCCAGGCGGCCATGGAGGAGGCGCCAAGGTAGCGCACCTTCCCCGCCTTCACCAGATCGTGCAGCGCCTCCAGAGTCTCCTCGAAGGGAGTTTCTATATCCCAGCGGTGGGTCTGGTAGAGATCGACGTAGTCGACGTCCAGGCGGCGTAAGGAGGCATCAATGGCTGACATGATGTGCTTGCGCGAAAGGCCACGATTGTTGGGGCCGGGGCCCATGGGATAATACACCTTGGTGGCGATTACCACCTCGTCACGGGAGGCGAAGTCGCGGAGCGCCCGACCCAGCACTTCCTCGCTGGCGCCGTCCGAGTACATATCCGCCGTGTCAAAGAAGTTGATCCCCAACTCCAGGGCTCTCTTAATGAAAGGGCGACCCTGCGGCTCGTCCAGGTGCCAGTCGCGTTTGGCGGACGAGCCATACGTCATGGCGCCCAGGCAGATGCGCGAAACTTTCAGTCCCGTGCGCCCCAAGTTCACGTACTGCATCACTACTTCTCCTGATCTTGCATCCCAACCACCAGGCCGAACACGCGACCGGCCTCTACCTTTCCGCTCGTAAGGGCTCAATGTCCCTATCCGTTGTCTCTCTGGTCGGCGCCCTTCCCATCATGAGGTCCGCTCCTTCGTTTCACGCTCCTGATGCACGGCCACGGCGCAGACGATGAGGCCGATCCCGGCGATCTCGACTGGGTGCGGGATTTGCCGGAGGACCAGGGCGCCGATCAGGGCGGCGGAGGCAGGCAGGAGGGAAAGCATGAGAGCGAAGGTCGCGCGGGGCAATCGGGCCATCGCGAGCTGATCGGTGACGTAGGGGATGACCGAGGAACAGATCCCTACCGCGATCCCGGCCAGCAGTAAGGGGGGGCGCGCGAACGCGGGCGCGGCGCCCGCGATCCCCAGCGGCGTGATCGCTACCAAGGCGACCAGCATGGCGGCTCCCAACCGCTCGATCCCCGCGCTTCCACCATTCCGCGCCACGCGGTGGCCCAGAAGTACGTACAGCATGAAGAGGGCGCCATTGGCAAAGGCAAAGACGAAGCCCACCGGTTGACCGGCCAGGCGCACATCGGTCAGGAGCCATGCCCCAAACACCGCCAGCGCCAGGGCGAGCGCGTTCCGCCGAGTCCGCGCGCCGATCGCGGCCAGGATGATCGATCCGAGATATTCGATCGCCCCTACGGTTCCCAGGGGCAAGTGGGCGATCGCCAGGTAAAAGCAGGCATTCATCAAGCCGAGCACGCCGCCCAGGGCGAACAGGAGTCGCCGCTGTGACCACGACCCTTCCATGAGGAGATGCCAGGGACGGCGCCAGACGGCGAAGACGACCGCCGCCGAGGCGATCCGCAGCCAGGCTACCCCGAGAACATCGACCCTGGCGAAAAGCAGCACGGCGAACGCCGGCCCGAGATAGTGAAAGACCGCGCTGACCAGAAAGTAGGCATGCGGCGGGATTGCCCGCGTCCCTGCAATGGTCTCTGGTTGATTGATCGTACGCCCCGCTGCCCGGTTGACCATACTCTCCCATGGCGCCTCCTGGGCGGCACGCCTGCCCATGAGAAGGCCACGTCCGGCCTCGGCCGGCGTCCCTCCCATCCGACCGCGGCCGGAGGCCGTCTTTCATCACACCCAGCCTCAGCCAGAGGTGCTCTTGCATCCGAGTATCATGATAAGATGCGCGCGTGGGGAAATACAGAGCGAGCTTAAGGGGATCATGATGCCATGGCTGCGGAATTAAAGGACGAGCGGCTTTTCACCTATGAACCTGCGCACATGCTGCGAGATGCGACGAACGCGCGGATATTGGCGGAACTACACCGCGATCCCCGGCAGACCATGGCCGCCCTGGGACGGCGGATCGGGATGTCGTCTCCCGCGGTGACCGAGCGCGTCCGCCGCCTGGAGGAGGCCGGGGTCATCCGGGGATACCACATCGACCTCGATCCGGCGGCGCTCGGTCTCCCCCTCTCCGCTTACATCCGGATCCGCCCAAACGCCGGCCAATTGCCCACCATTGCCGAACTGGCGCGCCGCATCCCGGAGGTGGTCGAATGTCATCGCATTACCGGTGAGGATTGCTTCATCCTCAAGGTCCATCTCCCGGCCATGGATCAACTCGACCGCATCCTCGATCGCTTTCTCCTCCATGGGAACACCACGACCTCCATCATCCAGTCCTCGCCCGTGCCGCCCCGACTCCCACCGTTGTGCATGGCCGGAAAGCCCGCATCATGACTATCCGTCCCGAGGCCGCCGCCGATTATGCCGCGATCGCGGACCTCCACGCCCGGGCCTTCGGCCACCGTACGGGTGAGGCCCTCGTCGTCGCGCTGCTCCGCCACCGCGGGAGCTTTGATCCCGAACTGTCGCTGGTGGCCGAGATGGATGGCCGCGTGGTCGGGCATGTGCTCTTCTCGCCCCGAGTCCGTTGGACGACTATCTCGCCCAGGTACAAGAAGAGCGCCGGGCGCCGGGGAGCCTTACGTGGCCCGTGGCCTTCGACCTGGGCTAATGGGGCGTAGTAGTCCTTACGAGAGCGGCGCCTGGCATGGCGAGGCGCCGATCCCTCATCCCGACCGATGATCAGCTCCACCCGTGGAAACGCGGGCGCTCCCAACCAGGCCAGAGAAATGATCCATCACCCCGTACCCTCACGCGCTCAAGAGGCGCAGGGCCGTCCGCGCGTAGACCGCCGCGCAGGCAGCGATCTTGTCCACTTCAACGTATTCCTCCGGCCCATGCGAGACCGAGAGCAGCCCCGGCCCGTACGCATAGGCCGGCATATCTCTCTGGGCATAGAAACGAATCTCCAGGAGACCGGGGCACATCTCGAACGCCGGCGCCTGCCCTGTCTCGGCCACGATACTGTCGGTAATCGCCAGGGCGAGGGGGCTGTCGGCGGCAGATCCCGACGACGGGGCTTCCTGGAGGATCTCCACGTCGAGATCGATCCCGTCGCTCCGCGCTCGATCAAGCACATCGAACAGGCGTGCCTTCTCGGCCTGCAAATCCTCCTCCGGATTGATGCGCCGCTCGACCGTGAAGGAGCACTCCGCCGGGACGACATTGAAGTTCGTGCCGCCTTCGCACCGGCCGCCCATCATCAGGATGGAATGGCGGGCGGCTTCCGGCTCGATCGCGAAGGCGCTCACCCGACCCTCTACCTCGGCCTTGAGGTCGCGCAGCGCCTCCGCGACGATCAGCATATGGTCGAAAGCGTTGACACCCTCATGTTGCAGGCCGACATGCGCCGGCTTACCCTTTACCGTGACGCGCAGGGTGATGGCGCCCCGGTTGGCGTGCCAGACGACGCCGCTGGTCGGCTCCGGGGTCAGCATGCCGA